>NZ_VOQS01000001.1:2780619-3089577 GCF_007995085.1 Paraburkholderia azotifigens | reverse complement strand
TTCATGCCGCGACCGCCCTCTTCGATGAACGCGCGCACATGCGCGACGAACTGGTCGACGGGCGCCAGCAGGCGGCCATACTCGACGGGCTCGCCCGTCTGTTCGGCAAACTGCGCGTGGATCAACGGCGACTTGCTGTGCGCAATCGGATTGCCGATCACCGCGTACTTGTCGCGCGGCGTGGTGCGATTCGAACTCATTGGCCTTGCTCCGTCGCGTGCTGCGTCGAGTCGTTCTGCTGATCGGCGCGCTGTTCCCCTTCTGCTTCGCCTGCCGCGTTCGTATCGGCTTCGGCCTGCGCTTCGGCTTCGCTTTCGGCGGATTGGTCGGCGGCGTCGATGATTTCCTCGTCAGCCTCTTCCTCTTCTTCCGTGCCGCTTGTCACGGTCGGCGCATCGATCACGTGCAGGAGACGGACGGAGGCTTCGACCGTCAGTTCATCCACCGACATCACTTCGAGCATCAGCCTCGTGCCGCGTGCATGCACGCCGAGACCCGGCACATGCAGCAGCAGCGGCACTTCTTCGAGGCGCACCAGATCGCCCTTCACGACGGACGCGGCCACCTGCTTGCGGTTTTCCTGCATGAGCCAGCGCAGACACCAGAAATACTCCATGCGGCGCTGATGATCGGCGTACGCGGTGTACGTATCGTCGAAACCTTGCACGACGGCGAACAGATCGGCGTCTTTCGGCTTGAACGGCGCCGCGAGCTTCGCCGTCACGCCGTGCTGCACGCACGCGATCAGCTGCCACTGGTTGACGAGGTCGACATAGCGGCGCAGCGGGGACGTGCTCCACGCGTACTGCGCAACACCGAGACCTTCGTGCGGCGCGGCCGTCGTTTGCATGCGGGTGCGCTTCGGGCCCGTCGGCGCACCAAACGCGCGCTGCGAACGATAGATGCCCGGCACGCCGTGATCGTGCAGGAACGCGCCCCACGTCGAGTTCGCGAGAATCGCCAGTTCGGCGACGATCGTATCGAGCGGCGAGCCGCGCCGGCGCGGCGTGATCGAAATGTGCTCGCCGTCGACGTAGAAGTTGTAGTCCGTATTGCGCTGCACTTCGCGCCTGAGGCCGTAACCGGCGCGCGCGAGCTGGCGTTTCTCGAACAGCGCCTGCGCGAACGGCCACAGCACCGCGATATCGTCCTTGTGCGGATACTCGCCCGTGCCGTTGGCGAGCGCCTCTTCCGTCACCAGTTCATCGAGCGTGTTGTGGCGCAGGTTGTTCTTCACGTAGACGAGCTCGGCGCGCGTTTCGCTCGCGACGATCTCCTGCGTTTCGCGCTTGACGATGCTGTACAGCGACAGCGCCGGACGCAGCCCGCCTTCGGCGAGCGTGAAGCGGTCGACCACGCCGTCGGGCAGCATCGTGATCTTGTCGCCCGGCATGTAAACCGTGGACAGCCGGCCACGCGCGATCGCATCGACGGCATCGCCGCGTTCGATGCCAAGCGCCGGTGCGGCGATGTGAATGCCGATCCGCACGCGGCCATCGGACAGATGCTCGACGGAGAAAGCATCGTCGATTTCCGTCGTCGTGACGTCGTCGATCGAGAACGCTTCGACTTCGGCTTGCGGCAGATCTTCCGGCAATTCGCCGACCGTCACGGGTGGGAAACCCGTGCCGTGCGGGAAGAATTCCGACAGGAAGCGCGCTTCGTGCAGCGCGCGAGCCGACGGAATGCCGCCGCATTCGAGCATCAGGCGCGCTGCCGAAATGCCGCGCGCCGCCGCAGCCGCTTCGAGCGCCTTGTATTCGATCGAATTTTTGTCGGGCTTCGTCAGGAGGCCGAGCGCCTTGCTCTGGAAGCCGTCCGGAAGTCGGCCCGCCTTCAGTTCGTCTTCATAGCCCTGCTGGACGAGCGCCTGCTGGCGCTTGCGCTCGAGCGATGCGAGCGCCATTTTCAGCTGCTCTTCCGGCGCGCGCTGATACTGGCCACGCCCCTTGCGGCGGAAATAGATGGGCGAGCCGTGCATGCGCAGAATCAGCGCGGCGCGCTCGACGGGCCCGAAGGTGTCGCCGAAATACTCGGCGCCGAGCGTCGCAAACGGAAACTCCTCTTCGGGCGCGCATTCCCACAGGAAGTCCAGATCGATGTCCTGCGCGACGACGTCGGCCTGTTCCATCAGTTCGCCCGCCGTCGGCTTGTCGAACTCGATCAGCACGTCTTTCGCGCGGACTTTCGCGCGACGTCCGCCCGGCAGTTCGACCTGAAACGCGTCGCCTTGACGCGACAGCACGCTGCCCGCCTTGAAACTACCCGATTCCTCGAAGAAAACGTTCACTCAATACTCTCGTTCTGGCTTGCGTCATCCGGCGCGCGGTGCTGCATGCTGCTTGCGTCTGCGCGCGTCGGCGTCGTGTTCTGTGTGGTGCTCCGCAACGCGCGTGCCTTTCGGGCGCGCTTCGGCTGCGGATCATCGGATCATGTCGCCTCGCGTGGCGCGGGCGGCTCGGCGTCGGCGGCGTCGCAAAATGCGAGCACGTCGTCGACATAGTCGGGAAACTCGCTGATCGCGTGGTCGCTGCCTTCGATCAGCTTTGTCCGCACGCCGGGATAGTGCGCGAGCATCTCGCGATAATCGAGCACTTCGTCGCCGGTGGCAGCAAACAGATAATAGCGTTCGGGATGCGTGACCTGCGCGACGCCTAACGCACGCAATTCATCAAGATGATGCGGCTCGACGACGATGCTGCCGCCGCCATGCCACAACGGCTGCTCGCCGAGATAGTGACTCAGATCGCGCTGCGGCACGACGGCCGGGTTGAGCAGCACCGCGCGCCAGCCGTGCTTTTCGGCGAGATGCGTCGCGAAGTAGCCGCCGAGCGAACTGCCGACCAGCGTCACGCGCGCCGGCTTCTCCTTCGCGACGATTTCCTCGGCGAGCGCCACCGTTTCCAGCGGCGACACGGGCAGCATCGGACAGCACCACTCCGCGCTGCGGCCAAGCGCCGCGAGGCGCCCGGCCATCACGCGCGCCTTGAAGGAATTGGGCGACGAGCGGAAGCCGTGCAGATAAAGAATCACGCGACGCCCCGCGCCTGCGCCGCCGGTCGAGCCGACAGCGCGTCGAGCAGCTTCTGGTGCACGCCGCCGAACCCGCCGTTGCTCATCACCAGCACCTGATCGCCCGGCTGCGCGGCACCGACGATGGCTTTGACGAGCGTATCGATGTCGTTGAACGCCTGCGCCTTGTCGCCCATCGGCGCGAGCGCTTCGGCGAGATTCCAGCCGAGTGCGTCCTTGCCCGACGGCGCGCCGTAGCCGAACACGAGATCGGCGTCGGCGAGACTCGACGGCAATTGCGCTTTCATCACGCCGAGCTTCATCGTGTTCGAGCGCGGCTCCAGCACGGCGAGAATGCGGGTGTTCGTCCGGCCGATGCGAGTGCGCAGACCGGCGACCGTGGTTTCGATCGCTGTCGGGTGATGCGCGAAGTCGTCGTAGACGGTCACGCCGTCGACGCTGCCGCGCACTTCCATCCGGCGCTTCACGTTACGGAACGTCGCCAGCGACTTCGCGGCCTGCGCGGGCGGCACGCCGATATGACGCGCGGCGGCGATCGCGGCGATCGCGTTCATCCGGTTGTGATCGCCCTGCGCCTGCCAGTCGACTACGCCGACGCGCTCGCCGTTGTGATAGACGGCAAAGCGCTCGTCGACGGCGACACCGTCTTCAGCCGGCAGCGCCTGCCAGCCGCCCTCGACGCCGAAACGCTCCACCTCGCTCCAGCAGCCGCGAGAGAGCACGCGGTCGAGTGCAGCCTCGCGGCCGTTCGAGATGACACGGCCAATGCCCGGCACCGTGCGCACGAGATGATGGAATTGCGTTTCGATCGCGGCGAGATCGGCGAAGATGTCCGCGTGATCGAATTCCAGATTGTTCAGGATCGCGGTGCGCGGCCGGTAATGGACGAATTTCGAGCGCTTGTCGAAAAATGCCGTGTCGTACTCGTCGGCTTCGATCACGAAGAAGCTCGAATCGGTCAGCCGCGCCGACACGCCGAAGTTCAGCGGCACGCCGCCGATCAGAAAGCCCGGGTTCATGCCCGCGTCTTCGAGCAGCCACGTCAGCATCGAGGTCGTCGTGGTCTTGCCGTGCGTGCCCGCCACGGCCAGCACCCACTTGCCGTTCAGCACATGCTCGCCGAGCCACTGCGGCCCGGACGTGTACGGCAGCCCGCGATTCAGGATTTCTTCCATCAGCGGATTGCCGCGCGTCACCACGTTGCCGACCACGAACAGGTCCGGCTTCAGTTCGAGCTGCTCGACGCCCCAGCCTTCGATCAGCTTGATGCCTTGCGCCTCGAGTTGCGTGCTCATCGGCGGATAGACGCCGGCGTCGCAGCCCGTCACCGTGTGACCGGCGTTGCGCGCGAGAACCGCGAGACCACCCATGAACGTGCCGCAGATGCCGAGGATGTGAATGTGCATAAAGCTGTCGCGCCGCAAGGCGTGTTTTGCGTGGAGAAAGATGCGCGCCGCAGGTGAAAAAGCCCTCGCGCAAAGGACGACTATTGTAACCGACAGCCCCGTCCGTTCTTGATCATGCGTGCTATTCCAGAGCGCCTTTCGAGGCTCGCGCAGGGCCGCGGCGGCGTCAAAAGGCCGTCAGGCTTTCTCTAGTATGATTGTCGGATGGTTCGCAAATCACACTTCGATCCGCAGCGCGTGCGCGAGGAAATCGCCATCGCGGCTGCGCGAATGATCGCCGAAGACGGTCTCGACTACTCGACGGCCAAGCGCAAGGCTGCGCGGCAGGTCGTCGGGGAGACGCGTGTCGCGGGCGAATGGCTGCCCGATAACGACCAGATCGAGGAAGAAATCCGCGAATATCAGTCGCTGTTCCAGGGTGACAGCCAGCCGGCCGTGCTGCGGCGGCTGCGCGACATCGCGCTCGACTGGATGCAGCGGCTCGCGCCGTTCAATACCTATTTGACGGGCGCCGTGCTGGGCGGGACAGCCGGCGAACATTCCGATATTCATCTGCAAGCGTTCTGCGACAACCCGAAGGAAGTCGCCATTTACCTGCTGAATGCAAACGTGCAGTACGACGTTTCGGAAACACGGCACTTTGCAGGGCGCGGCTACGTCGAAACATTGAGCTTTCTCTGGCGTCCGACGAACGAAGGCCGGGACGTCGAACCGGTAGGCATCCACGTCGCGCTTTACGGCACCGACGACCTCCGCGGCGCCGTACGCGCCAACGCGCGCGGCCGTCTTGCGCGCGCCGATATCCGCGCCGTTCAGGCGCTGATCGACGAAAGCGGCGCGGCGCCTTCCACGAACTAACACTTCGATCAGACACATTCACTATATGAAGCGAATTCTGGCAATCGCGGCCGTCGCCGTCGTCGCGACCGTCGGCGGAGCGGTGGCGGGCCACTGGCTCCTCGGCAACAACGATCTCGCAGGCGTGGCGAACGCAGCGCCCGCCGACAGTGCGAACGCCGTCAACCAGCTGTGGGCGGCGAAAGTGACCAACGCCGACGGCGCGCCGCAGTCGCTTGCCGGCTTCAAGGGCCATCCCGTCGTCGTCAACTTCTGGGCGTCGTGGTGCGGCCCGTGCGTCGAGGAAATGCCGTCGCTGTCGGCGCTGCACAAGGAATACTCGAAGAAGGGCATTGAGTTCGTCGGTCTGGGCGTCGATTCGGACAAGAACATCAAGGCGTTCCTGCAAAAGGTGCCCGTCAACTATCCCATCTACGTCGCCGGCTTCGGCGGCGCGGACCTCGCGCGCGCATTCGGCAACAACGCAGGCGGTTTGCCTTACACGGTCGTAATTGATGCCAAAGGCGTCGTACGGTCGACAAAACTCGGCCAGATCAAGCCGGACGAGCTGAAACGCACGCTCGACGCGCTATAACGTCAGCAACTTTTTGACATTTAGTTGAGAACGTTTGGCCTCAGGTTGGACGATATTCGCAATAAAATGTCAGAAGTTCCGCTAGTTGCTGCTATCCTGGCAAGGGCGCGAGAGGTGACGGGCGTTCGAGAAACTAGACAAATTTCTCTAATCGGCGCTAAAGTGCGCCCAATTCCACGGAAAACGAAGCGACCATGACGCGACTGCTGGTTCTGCACGGCCCCAACCTCAACCTTCTCGGTACCCGGGAACCCGAGGTGTATGGCCGGGTCACGCTCCCGCAGATCGATCAGGCGCTGGCCGATCGCGCAGCGGACGCCGATGTCGAACTGGCCACCTTCCAGAGCAATCACGAAGGCGCGCTCGTCGACCGCATTCAGGCCGCGCGAACCGAGAAGACCGATTTCATCCTGATCAATCCCGCAGCGTACACGCACACAAGCGTGGCGATCCGGGACGCACTGGCGGGCGTCGGCATCCCGTTCGTCGAGATTCATCTGTCGAACGTGCATCGTCGGGAACCGTTTAGGCATCACTCGTATTTCTCCGACCAGGCAGAGGGCGTCATTTGCGGCCTCGGCTGGAAGGGCTATCTGTACGCGCTCGAATATGCGCTCGACCGGCTGGCCGTTGGTGCGGCTGGATCGTCGCGCAACTGACAACCCAAAACACGAATTCGGCGCTGGCGGCAACCCGCCGGCGCTTCACGCATTGAAGGGGAAAGCCCATGGATCTACGTAAACTGAAGACTCTGATCGACCTCGTCTCCGAGTCCGGCATCTCCGAACTCGAAGTGACCGAGGGCGAAGGCAAGGTGCGCATCGTCAAGAACGCGCCGCCGGTTTACGTCCAGCAGCCCGGCAACTTCGCGCCGCAGTTCGCGCCATCGGCACCGGCCGCCGTCGGTCACGCAGAGCAGGCGACCGCCGGCGCACCTGCAACGCCCGCCGCGGCCGCGCCGCAAGGTCATGTCGTGACCTCGCCGATGGTCGGCACGTTCTACCGCGCGCCGTCGCCGGGCGCAGATCCGTTCGTGCAGGTGGGCGACACGGTCAAGGAAGGCCAGACGATCTGCATCATCGAAGCGATGAAGCTGCTGAACGAAATCGAATCGGACCAGGCTGGCGTGATCAAGGAAATCCTCGTCGAGAACGGCCAGGCGGTCGAATACGGCCAGCCGCTGTTCGTGATCGGCTGATACGGCGCGCTTTTAGCCAGCTCGCCGTTCGCCATCCGCGCGCCCTACTTCTCCGGGCGCGCCACCGATCCTCTGAGGCAGCCGCCCGCCCCCGTCGAACCAACCGGGCCCGCGGCGCCCATTGATGAGTCGAATATCCGCTATGTTTGAAAAAATCCTCATTGCCAATCGTGGCGAAATCGCGCTCCGCATTCAGCGCGCGTGCCGCGAACTGGGCGTCAAGACGGTCGTCGTCTATTCCGAAGCCGACAAGGAAGCCAAGTATGTGAAGCTCGCCGACGAGGCGGTCTGTATCGGACCGGCGCCGTCGAATCTGAGCTACCTGAACATGCCCGCGCTGATCAGCGCGGCGGAAGTCACGGATGCCGAAGCGATTCACCCCGGCTACGGCTTCCTGTCCGAGAACGCGGACTTCGCCGAGCGCGTCGAGCAATCGGGCTTCGTGTTCATCGGCCCGCGTCCCGACACGATCCGCATGATGGGCGACAAGGTCACCGCGAAGCAGACGATGATCAAAACGGGCGTGCCCTGCGTGCCTGGCTCGGAAGGCGCGTTGCCGGAAGATCCGAAAGAGATCGTGAAGATTGCGCGCTCGGTCGGCTACCCGGTGATCATCAAGGCGGCAGGCGGCGGCGGTGGCCGCGGCATGCGTGTCGTGCACACGGAAGCCGCGCTCGTCAACGCCGTCAACATGACGCGCGAAGAAGCCGGCCGTGCGTTCGGCAATCCGCAGGTCTACATGGAGAAATACCTGGAGAACCCGCGGCACATCGAAATCCAGGTGCTGGCCGACTCGTTCAAGAACGCGCTGTGGCTCGGCGAACGCGACTGCTCGATGCAGCGCCGCCACCAGAAGGTGATCGAAGAAGCGCCGGCGCCCGGCATTGCGCGCCGTCTGATCGAGCGCATCGGCGACCGTTGCGCGGATGCGTGCAAGAAGATGGGCTATCTCGGGGCGGGCACGTTCGAGTTCCTGTACGAGAACGGCGAGTTCTACTTCATCGAAATGAACACGCGTGTGCAGGTCGAGCACCCTGTGACCGAGCTGATCACGGGCATCGACATCGTGCAGGAACAGATCCGCATCGCGGCCGGCGAAAAGCTCGCGATCCGTCAGCGCGACATCCAGTTCCGCGGTCATGCGATCGAATGCCGTATCAACGCCGAGGATCCGTTCAAGTTCACGCCGTCGCCGGGACGTCTTACGTCGTGGCATATGCCGGGCGGCCCCGGTATTCGCGTCGATTCGCACGCATACAACGGCTATTTCGTCCCGCCGAACTATGATTCGATGATCGGCAAGCTGATCGCTTACGGCGCGACGCGCGAACAGGCGATCAAGCGGATGCGCATCGCGCTGTCGGAAATGGTGGTCGAAGGCATTCAGACCAACATCCCGCTGCATCGCGAGCTGATGCTCGACGCGAAGTTCGTCGAGGGCGGCACGAGCATCCATTACCTCGAAAACCGGCTGGCCGCGAAGCTGCAAGCCGCACCGGAAGAAGCGTAAGCAATGAGTTACCGGGAACTGGTCGTCGAACTCGCGCGCGAGCACGCGGAAGCGCTGTCGGATGCGCTGCTCGAACTGGGCGCGCTGTCCGTGTCCGTCGAAGACGCGGATGCCGATACGCCCGACGAGCAGCCGCTGTTCGGCGAACCCGGTCTCACGCCGGAGCGCACCGCGTGGACTCACTCACGCGTGATCGCGCTGCTGGCGCCGGAACACGAACCGGCCGTGCTGCTGGCGGCTGCTGCAAATGAACTCGGTCTCGCCGATACGCCGTCGTTCAGCGTGCGCGAGGTCGAAGAACAGGACTGGGTGCGTCTCACGCAATCCCAGTTCGATCCGATTCCGATCGGCGAACGCATCTGGGTCGTGCCTTCGTGGCACGACGCGCCCGATCCGGACGCGCTCGTCCTCGAACTCGATCCCGGCCTCGCGTTCGGCACGGGCAGCCATCCGACCACGCGTCTGTGCATGGAGTGGCTCGAACAGTCGGTGCAGAGGGATCAATCGGTGCTCGACTATGGCTGCGGCTCGGGCATTCTCGCGATTCTCGCGAAGAAATGCGGCGCGAATCCCGTCTTCGGTATCGACATCGACCCGCAAGCCGTCGAATCGGCCCGCCACAACAGCGAACGCAATCACGCGGATGTGACGTACGGCTTGCCCGACGACTGCCCCGAAGGCGAATTCGATATCGTCGTCGCGAACATTCTGTCGAATCCGTTGAAGCTGATGGCCTCGATGCTGTCGTCGAAGGTCAGGCCGGGCGGGCGCATTGCGCTGTCGGGCATACTCGCGCGGCAGGCGGAAGAAGTGGCGAGCGTCTACCGGCAGTGGATCGACATCGCCGTGTGGCGCGAACACGAAGGTTGGGTATGCCTTGCGGGAACGCGGCGCGAAAGCAATTAGAATAAGGCATATTTGTCTGCTTCCGGCCCCATTCGGCACCTCATTTGGCATCTTGGCGGCTAACCGGTCTTTCGGCTCGATATGCTTCTAGCGACACGCTGTCCCTTCTGCGAAACCGTCTTCAGGCTCCAACCGGAGCAGCTCACGCTGCGCCGCGGACTCGTGCGTTGCGGCCATTGCAAGCAAGTATTCGATGCATCGAGCAGCCTGTTCGACGTGAGCAACGGCGTCGGTATCGACAAGGCGAAGCCCGTGACGATCGACGACGTCACCGCGCACACGCTCGACTCGCTCGCGAACGGCGGCGCCCAGTCGGCGGCGCCCGAAGCAAAGCCTGTGGCACCGCCCGTCGTGACGCAAGTACAGGAAGCGGCGCCTGCTCAACCGGCAGAACCGGCAGAACCGGCAGAACCAGCAAGCGTGAGCCCCACCGGGCCTGCAGTCGAACGCGAAACGGCGCGAGCAGAAGACGCGCACGCGCTCCACGACACTGCTGCTGGAACGGAATCGGCTGTCGACACCGAAGCGTCGGCCGCGCAATCCGCTGCCGACGCGGAACACGCACCATCGCCGAACGAGCCCGATTTCCGCGCTGAAGCGTGGAATCCGTGGGCGCCCGCGCCCGATGCGTCGATCGACCGGCGCATCCGCCATAACGCGTCGACCATTCCGATCAATCCCGTCACGATTCCGCGTTCAGCTCAACCGCCGCTGAAGCTCGAACTCACTGAGTCCGAGCCGATGAATCTCGATAAGGCGATCGCGCGCAAACCCGTCGAGCCGCACCTCAAGGCGGGCGTCGAACAGCGAGCGGAGCCGGCCGCTGCCGTGCAGACCGAGCCGAAGTTCGAGCCGACGGTCGAAGCACAAGCTCAGCCGCGCATTGAAGAACCCGCCGTTTCGCCTACCCAGCCGAAAGCAGAACCGGCCTTTGACACCGCGCCCGCGCGCGACTTCGAACGGGACATGCGCGAACGGGCGACGCACGCATGGCGCGAACCCGAGTCCCTGCGCGAGCCGGTCGAGACACACCCCGGCCAGCCGGAGCCGAAGCGCGGCCCCGGAGCACCCCTGCCCGAATCGTTCGACGACGAACTAAACGAGCCGCTGCGCGACAAGCCCCGTCAGGCCCCATTCGAAAACGACGACCGCACTGTGTCGCCGTCATCCGATCATGCCGGACAGCATCGCGAGCGCGAACCGTACTTCGGCGCATCGTCGGATGAACCCGACCTCGAACCGCGCTTCGGCGCAGGCACGGGTGCACGCGATCAATATGGCGAGCCATATGGCGGCCCGTTTGCCGCGACGCACGGAGGCGACGACGACGCGTTCGCCGTCACGCGCGAGCCGCGCGAGCCCGAAACAAAGCGTCTCATGTGGCAGATCGCGGGCGGCGTCGGGGCGGGTCTGCTCGGCTGTTTGCTGCTCGTGCAGCTCGCCTGGTGGCAACGCGAAACGGTAATGGTCGCGTGGCCGGATTCGCAGGCGCTGTTTGTGAAGGCCTGCTCGAATCTCGGCTGCAAGATCGAACCGCCGCGCGATATCGACGGATTGCTGGTCGAGCCGTCGGATCTGCGGCAGGTCGACGGTCCGCACAAGCTCGAACTGAAAATGCCGCTGCGCAACCGTTTCGATATCGCGCTCGCGTATCCCGCCGTCGAACTGACCTTGCTCGACGAGAACAACAACATCGCCGTGCGGCGCGTGCTGTGGCCGCAAGACTATGTGAAGCCCGGCACGCCGATTGCGGCGGGCCTGCCCGCTCGCACGACGCAGACGATGATCGTGCGCCTCGACACCGGCGACACGGTCGCCTCGAACTTCCGCGTGCAGATCTTCTATCCATAATCCGTCGATCTGCGGCGCGAGCAGCTTGTCCGCGCGTCCGGCTCGAACCGGCCGCGCATCCCGTCAATCCCTGACGAATCTTCGGAGCACAACATGAGTCAAGTCACGCTGGGTGGCAACCCGATCGAAGTCGCTGGCACGTTTCCGTCCGTGGGCCAGGCGGCGCCCGCCTTTTCGCTCGTCGGCAAAGATCTGAAGCCGCTCACGCTCGGCGACTTCGCCGGCAAGCGCAAGGTGCTGAACATCGTCCCGAGCCTCGACACGCCGACCTGCGCAACCTCCACGCGCAAGTTCAACGAAGCTGCCGCGAAGCTGAGCAACACGGCTGTGATCGTCGTGTCGGGCGACCTGCCGTTCGCCGCGACGCGCTTCTGCACGACGGAAGGCATCGAGAACGTCGTCACGGGTTCGACGTTCCGTGGCCATGAGTTCGCGCAGGCGTATGGCGTCGACGTGACGAGCGGTCCGCTGACGGGCCTGACGGCACGCGCGGTCGTGGTCATCGACGAAAACGACAAGGTCGTGCACGCCGAACTCGTCGGCGAAATCAAGAACGAACCGAACTACGACGCAGCACTCGCCGCGCTGAAGTAAGCTTCTCATTTGCGTCGATACAGCGCCGCACCCGTATCGTATCGGGCGCGGCGCTGTCACATCGTCGCGCCCTTTTTCTCTCCGACCGACACTTATAGGAACGCTCGCCTTGGCTACGCTGATTTGCGGCTCGCTCGCCTACGACAACATCATGACTTTCGAAGGGCGCTTCCGGGAGCACATCCTGCCGGAACAGGTCCACATCCTGAACGTCAGCTTCCTCGTGCCGACGATGCGCCGCGAATTCGGCGGCTGCGCGGGCAATATCGCCTACTCGCTGCATCTGCTCGGCGGCGACGCGCGCATCATGGCGACGCTCGGCGCTGTCGATGCGCAACTCTACGTCGAGCGTCTCGACTCGCTCGGCCTGTCGAAAGAGCACGTGCGCGTGCTGCCCGACACGTACTCGGCGCAGGCGATGATCACCACCGACCTCGAGAACAATCAGATCACCGCGTTCCACCCGGGCGCGATGATGCAGTCTCATCTGAACCGCGCGGACCAGCCGGGCATGAAGCTCGGCATCGTCGCGCCGGACGGCTTCGATGGCATGATCCAGCACTCCGAACAGTTCGCGGCAGCGGGCGTTCCGTTCATTTTCGATCCGGGCCAGGGACTGCCGCTGTTCGACGGTGAGTCGCTGCGCCGCATGATTGAACTTGCCACTTACGTCGCAGTCAATGATTACGAAGCTGCGCTGGTGAGCAACAAGACGGGCTGGTCGATCGAAGAAATCACGAGCCGTGTCGATGCACTGATCGTCACGCGCGGCGAGCACGGGGCACAGATTCACCATGCAGGCGGCATCGAAGAAATTCCCGCCGTCAAGGCGAAGCAGGTGCTGGACCCCACGGGTTGCGGCGATGCGTTCCGGGGCGGCCTGCTGTACGGCATCGAGAAGGGCCTCGGCTGGGCGACCACGGGCCGTCTCGCCAGTCTGATGGGCGCGCTCAAGATCGAACATCAAGGGCCGCAAAACTATGCGCCGTCGCGCGCGGAGATCAACGAACGGTTCAAGCAGGCGTTCGGCTACGAACTGCCAGAGGGCGCCTGACACAGCGAACAGCGCCCTCTGCGCTGCGCACATGGCGCGCCTGACCGTTCGCGTTTGAGGGGCTCGAGGTGAGCCCCGTTTGGAGTTTAGGGAATGAAAACAACGAATCGCAGGTTGGGCCGCCTCGTCGTAGGCGCGGTGATCGTCAGCTCGCTCGCTTTGTCGGGCTGTGCGTATAACAGCAGTTCTGCCGATGTCTACACGTCGTCGCAGGCGCAACGCGAAGAGACCGTCCGCATGGGCATTGTCGACAGCGTGCGCGCCGTGAAGATCAGCTCGAACAACGGGCAGCCGAGCGGCATCGGCGCAATCGGCGGCGGCGCGCTCGGTGCCGTGGCAGGCAGCGCGATCGGCGGCGGACGGGGTTCCATTCTGACGGGCATCGTCGGCGGCCTGGCGGGCGCTGTCGCGGGCAACACCATTGAGAACAGCACGGCGATGCGCGACGGCATCGAAATCACCGTGCGCCTCGACAACGGCGACATGCGCGCGATCACGCAAAGCGCCACGGGCGAAATCTTCCGCGCCGGCGAGCGCGTGCGCCTGCTCTCGAGCGGCGGCGTGACGCGCGTCACGCACTGACTTAAACGGTTTCCCTGCCGGCGGCGCCCACGCGCCGTGTCGGCAACCTCACACGCATGTGCTCCCCTGTGCATGCGTTTTTTTTCGACCGGCGCTTATGTGTTTCTGTCGCGCGGTCAGCGCGGCATCGCGCACGACGAAAAAAAATCCCGCCGCCAGTAACCCGGCGACGGGATGAGATGTGATCGAGCGATCTCGCTCAATCGACGGACGCATACGCGATGCGTCCGTTACGACTTCAGCTCTTACGGACGGCTGCCCGTCGGGAACGGCCATGCTGCAGCCGGGTTCAGAGCCGTCTTCACCGTAGCAGCCGGCGCCGTCGAAGCAGCGGGCGCAGCCGGAGCAGGTGCTGCCTTCTTCGCAACAGCCTTCTTCGCAGGCGCAGCCTTCTTCGCAGGTGCAGCAGCGGCCTTCTTCGCGGCAGCCTTCTTCGCAGGCGCAGCCTTTTTGGCAGCAGCCTTTTTCGCAGGCGCCTTCTTCGCAGCGGCCTTCTTCGCTGCAGCCTTCTTCGCCGGTGCTGCCTTCTTCGCAGCAACCTTCTTCACGGCGACTTTCTTCGCTGCAACCTTCTTCGCTGCGGCCTTCTTCGCCGGTGCCGCCTTCTTTGCAGCAACCTTCTTCACGGCGACTTTCTTCGCTGCAACCTTCTTCGTTGCGACCTTCTTTGCAGCGGCCTTCTTCGCCGGAGCTGCCTTCTTCGCAGCAACCTTCTTCACTGCGACTTTCTTCGCTGCGACCTTCTTCACAGCTGCCTTCTTGGCCGGTGCTGCCTTCTTGGCGGGAGCAGCCTTCTTCGCGACGACCTTCTTTGCTGCAGCCTTCTTGGCTGCCGGTTTCTTCTTGGCGAGTGCCATCATTTTCTCCTTCAGGTTTTCAGATGAGAGTCAGTTCAAACTACACCCTTCGTCAAAACCCGCTTCCCGCGGACGCTTCTCACGGCGGCCACTGCGAAGCGGGCTATTCATCGGCGTACGCAGCTCCAGCGCGCTTACGCTAATGAATACGGTAAGGCGCGCCGTGCCATCGGGCACAGCGCGCCAAGTCCTGTCGGCGCCGGATTGCGACGCCGTCAATCGTTTGATCGAACCGCTCGCTCTGTAGCGAACGGCTTTTTCCGGGGGGAAGTTTGCCCATCCCACTGAAGGGTTCGCAAAGTGCCTGTGATCTTTATAGGCCGCGGTAGTCCGCGGCACAACGGGCACGCTCTGCATCAGGCGATCATGCTCCTCACCAAACTTGCCGCGGCACGGCCAGCGGCAACCCCATCAAATACATACACGACGCGTTGGGTTATTCCCAGGACAGCGCGCCGCCGGTCTGATATTCGATAACCCGAGTCTCGAAGAAGTTGCGCTCCTTCTTCAGGTCGATCATCTCGCTCATCCACGGGAACGGGTTTTCCTCGTTCGGGAACAGCGGATCGAGACCGATCTGCTGGCAACGGCGGTTGCAGATGAAGCGCAGATAGCTCTTGAACATCGACGCATTGAGGCCGAGCACCCCGCGCGGCATCGTGTCTTCTGCGTAGCGATATTCGAGGTCGACCGCATGCTTGAAGATCTCGCGGATTTCCGCGCGGAACTCCGGCGTCCACAGATGCGGGTTTTCGAGTTTGATCTGGTTGATCAGGTCGATGCCGAAGTTGCAGTGCATCGACTCGTCGCGCAGGATGTACTGGTACTGTTCCGCGGCGCCCGTCATCTTGTTCTGGCGGCCGAGCGCCAGGATCTGGGTGAAGCCGACGTAGAAGAACAGGCCTTCCATCACGCACGCGAACACGATCAGCGACTTGAGCAGCTTCTGGTCTGCTTCGAGCGTACCCGTCTTGAAGGCCGGGTCGGTCAGCGTGTGGATGAACGGAATCAGGAATTCGTCTTTGTCACGAATGGACTGCACTTCGTGGTACGCGTTGAAGATCTCGCCCTCGTCGAGACCGAGCGACTCCACGATGTACTGGTAAGCGTGCGTGTGGATCGCCTCTTCGAACGCCTGGCGCAGCAGGAACTGGCGGCATTCGGGCGCCGTGATGTGGCGGTACGTGCCGAGGACGATGTTGTTCGCCGCGAGCGAGTCGGCCGTCACGAAGAAACCGAGGTTGCGCTTGACGACGCGGCGCTCGTCTTCCGTCAGCCCGTTCGGGTCTTTCCAGAGCGCGATGTCGCGGGACATGTTGATTTCCTGCGGCATCCAGTGGTTCGCGCAACCGGACAGATACTTTTCCCACGCCCACTTGTACTTGAACGGCACCAGCTGATTGACGTCAGTCTGGCCGTTGATGATGCGCTTGTCGGCGACATTCACGCGAGCTTCGGAAGCGGCAGCCGGTGCAATTGCTTGCGCAGGCGGAGCGATTGCGATGTCGTTCGCGAACACCTGTTGAGCCGAGGGAGCCTGATGAGCGGAACGCGTTTCGACTTGCGAACCGACAGCCGTTCCCGCAGCGTTGCGCAACACGTTTTGTTGCGAAGCACTCGAGGGAGTTACGGCAGTGATCTCGTCATCCCAGTTGAGCATAAATGTCACCATCAATTTAGATCGGTTTGTACCATCTTTTCACGAGCGTTAAAAGGGTCCGCTCATGAAAAATCCTGTTTTCGAATCGCGTTGCGACCTACATACAACACTTTGTTCATCAGTGTGTGAAGGTCACGCGTTGCGAGTCGATCGAAACGTGTGTCGATGAAGCGCGATGCACGATCGAAAGCGCGTTGCTTCAGTGATGCACGTGCGTTGCTTCTGCGTTGTTCCGAACTCGAAACGTTGCTGCTTCGCTGCGCGTTGCGTGTGTCTTGCGAAGCGAGCGGGACGCGCGATGCATCGTCACTTCTTTGCTGTCTCGCCGACTTCATCGTGTGTGCGCGTTCAGGTTCAGGGTTTTCGCGCACGCGTCGAAGAGATGGGTAGCACGTGATGTTCCTCGCTGCGTCGAGTGCTTCTCAACCCACCGAACCACTGACCGAAACGAGGACTGCAACGAGAGCCGCGCCTTCGTGCTGCGAAGAGCGATGCGTTCGACTGGCACCGCTCGTCTGCTGCTTGCCTGCTGCTTGCCGCCGGCGAGCGCCGGCGGCTGACTACCTACTACTTATTAGTGAGCGCCGCTTTACTGGCAGGCTTCGCACTCTTCGAAGCCAGGATCGCCCGGACGCATCATGCACACGGGACCATCCGCTTCGGGCGCTGCTTCGACAGCGGCGGGAACCGCAGCTGCTGCGGCAGCCGATGCCTGGAAGCCGCCCGTCACGCCCGACGACGCTGCACCGCCGCCGACACCGAAGCCACCCGCTGCGCCACCTGCACCGCCGTCGCCCGACGGCACCGCGTTCAGCGCGCCGTGTGCGACCGTCGACTTCTCGACGTGCGTCGCGGCCATCGTGCGCAGGTAGTACGTCGTCTTCAGGCCGCGCAGCCATGCGAGCTTGTAGACCTCGTCGAGCTTCTTGCCCGATGCGCCCGCCATATAGATGTTGAGCGACTGCGCCTGGTCGATCCACTTCTGACGGCGCGACGCCGCTTCGACCAGCCACGTTGCGTCGACTTCGAACGCCGTCGCGTAGATTGCGCGGAGGTCGGCCGGCACGCGGTCGATGCGCGACAGCGAGCCGTCGAAGTACTTCAGGTCGGCGACCATCACTTCGTCCCACAGGCCGCGCGCCTTCAGGTCGCGCACGAGGTAGTCGTTCACCACCGTGAATTCGCCCGACAGGTTCGACTTCACGTACAGGTTCTGGAACGTCGGCTCGATACATGCAGACACGCCGATGATGTTCGAGATCGTCGCCGTCGGCGCGATCGCGACGCAGTTCGAGTTGCGCATGCCGTGCGTCGCGATGCGCGAGCGCAGCGACGACCAGTCCATCGACTCGCTCGAATCCACTTCGACGTAGCCGCCGCGTGCTTCGGCGAGCAGCTTCAGCGTGTCTTGCGGGAGGATGCCGCGATCCCACAGCGAGCCGCGGTACGTCGAGTAACGGCCGCGCTCTTCCGCCAGTTCCGTCGATGCCCAGTAGGCGTAGTAGCAGACGGCTTCCATCGAACGGTCGGCGAACTCGACGGCTTCCTGCGATGCGTACGGCGTGCGCAGCACGTGCAGGCAGTCCTGGAAGCCCATGATGCCCATGCCCACCGGGCGGTGCTTCAGGTTCGAGTTACGCGCCTTCGCGACCGCGTAGTAGTTGATGTCGATCACGTTGTCGAGCATGCGCATCGCAACGCTGATGGTGCGCTTCAGCTTGTCGTGGTCGAGCGCGAGCGTGCCGTCGGCCTGTTCCTTCAGGTGCGCGACGAGGTTCACCGAGCCGAGGTTACAGACGGCGATTTCCGTGTCGCTCGTGTTCAGCGTGATTTCCGTGCACAGGTTCGACGAGTGGACGACACCGACGTGCTGTTGCGGCGAGCGCACATTGCACGGATCCTTGAACGTGATCCACGGATGGCCCGTTTCGAACAGCATGCCCAGCATCTTGCGCCACAGTTGCGCCGCCGGAATTTTCTTGAACAGCTTGATCTCGCCGCGCGCGACCTTGTCTTCATAGGCCGTGTAAGCCGTTTCGAACTCGGCGCCGAACTTGTCGTGCAGGTCCGGGCAGGTGGACGGCGAGAACAGCGTCCAGTCGCCGCCTTCGAGCACGCGCTTCATGAACAGGTCGGGAATCCAGTTCGCCGTGTTCATGTCGTGCGTACGGCGACGGTCGTCACCCGTGTTCTTGCGCAGTTCGAGGAATTCTTCGATGTCGAGGTGCCACGATTCCAGGTACGCACACACCGCGCCCTTGCGCTTGCCGCCCTGGTTCACGGCGACGGCCGTGTCGTTGACCACCTTCAGGAACGGCACGACGCCTTGCGACTTACCGTTGGTGCCCTTGATGTGCGAACCGAGCGCGCGCACGCGCGTCCAGTCGTTGCCCAGACCGCCGGCGAACTTCGACAGCAGCGCGTTTTCCTTCAGCGCTTCGTAGATGCCGTCGAGGTCGTCGTCGACCGTCGTCAGATAGCATGACGACAGCTGCGAGCGGCGCGTGCCCGAGTTGAACAGCGTCGGCGTCGACGACATGAAGTCGAAGCTCGACAGCACGTTGTAGAACTCGATCGCGCGCGCTTCGCGGTCGATCTCGTTCAGCGACAGACCCATCGCAACACGCATAAAGAATGCCTGGGGCATTTCGATGCGCGTGCCGTCGACGTGCAGGAAGTAGCGGTCATACAGCGTCTGCAGGCCGAGGTAGCCGAACTGCAGGTCGCGGTTCGCGTCGAGCGCGGCGCCGAGACGCTTCAGGTCGAACTGCAGCAGCTTGTCGTCGAGCAGCTCGGCGTTGACGCCGCGCTTGATGAAGAGCGGGAAGTACTCGGCATAGCGGCCGGCCATTTCGGCTTGCGTGACTTCTTCTTCGAGGATCTCGCGGCGGATCGTGTGCAGCAGGATGCGCGACGTGACCTGGCTGTACGCCGGATCCTTCTCGATCATCGTGCGCGCAGCGAGGATGGCCGAGTCGTAGACCTGGCTCATCGGCACGCCGTCGTACAGGTTCTTCACCGTTTCCGCGACGATCGGCTCTGCGTTGACGGCATCGCCCAGGTTCGCGCAAGCCGATTCGATGATGCCGCGCAGTGCTGCCATGTCGAGCGGACGCGTGACGCCGTTGTCGGTCACGTTCAGACCCGATGCGCCTGCCGGCACGTCGGCCTCATGACCGCGCTCCTGCGTGCGCTTCTCGCGGTACAGCACGTAGGCGCGCGCGACGTTGTGCTCGCCCGTGCGCATCAGCGCGAGTTCGACCTGATCCTGAATGTCTTCGATATGGAACGTGCCGCCGTTCGGACGGCTGCGCACCAGCGCGCGCACGACATTCTGCGTGAGTTGCTCGACCAGTTCGCGAACGCGTGCCGATGCCGCGCCCTGACCACCGTTGACGGCCAGAAACGCCTTCGTCACAGCGATGGCGATTTTCGACGGCTCGAACGACACCACGCCGCCGTTGCGACGCATCACCTTGTAGTCGGCGTAGTTCGTCTGCGGTGCGAGCGCTTGCGCGCCATGTGCGAGCGCTTCGGGGCGGCCAGCGGGTGCGCCTTCGAACCGGGTCGTCACGTTGTCGGTGGTTTGCATGTGCAAAGCTCCTGGTCTTGGAATAGTGCGGAGTTACCGCGGATTAGTACAACCGCTGCGCCACCCCGGACGCATGCGATGAAGGAGAAGAAGAGGGACAGCGGGAACCGTGGAACAGCCGGGCCGGATGCGACAGATCCGCGTGGGAGAACTTCAACGTCGTGCGTGTCGCGATCACTTGGCTGCGCCCTTTTCTTCGAATTGGTCGGCGCGCCCGTTGTCGTAACTGGTTGCGCCGCATCAGGTTTTTTGAGTGCCGGTAATGCTGACGGCGCCATGCTCATGGAGCGGGGCGCCGCCTGACAAACACTACATCTTGTGCAAAAACTGATTAACGGCACGAAGTATAGTGTACTGAACGCTCATCGCAAATTCTTTTATTTGGTCTGACGATCTTGACTTTTGGATAGGCCGCGTCAGAAAACGCCGACGGGCCGACACAGCGCCTGCGCGCTGTCTGTGCGGCATCGTACAGAGCGGAAGTAGCGCGCTTACGACGTTATCGGCGCGCGCGACGACGGATGCAGATAGGGGAAATACGGATCGGCGAGCGCCGTATCGCGTTGAAGACGCGGCCAGTCGAAGTGCGGCCCGGGATCGGTCTTGCGGCCCGGCGCGATGTCCGAGTGACCGGCGAGCGCTTCGATCGCGTAGTGCGCGGCGAGCGCCTGCACGAGCGGCGCGAGCGTCTCGTATTGCGCGGCTTCGAATGGCGACGCGTCGCTGCCTTCGAGTTCGATGCCGATCGAGAAGTCGTTGCAGCGCTCGCGGCCCAAGAAGTTCGACGCGCCCGCATGCCACGCACGCTCGTCGCACGAGACGTACTGCTCGAGCGCACCGTCGCGATGGATCACGAAATGCGCGGACACGCGCACGTCGCGCAGATGCGCGTCGTAGTACGGATGCGCATCGCAGTCGAGGCGGTTGAGGAAGAGATCGGCGATGCCCGTGCCGCCGAATTCGTTCGGCGGCAAACTGATGTTGTGAACGACGATCAGCGTGGGACGCGCGCCGTCCGGGCGCACCTCGAAATTCGGCGAAGGCAGCTTGCGCGCCTCGTTGACCCAGCCGTTTGCAGCGACGGTGAAACGCGCGGGCACGTGTGCCGTCATCGCGCGTCGCGGCCCGTTGGGCGGGCGGCGTAACGCTTCGCGTGATCGTGCGAACAGAAGGCCTGCCCCGCCACGAGCACGGAGTCGCTCCTGGGCGCATGCACGCCGCATTCCGCGCAGCGGATCATCGGCTCGGCGAGCTGGGCCGCGCTCGTGCCTGTTGCGCTGCCGTTCGCCTGACCGTTGGCTCGTGCACCCGTGCGCGCGTTCGCGCCGGCGTCACCGCTCGCGCCCGTGCGCGCCGTGCGCGATGCTTCCGCGCGGCGCAGCGCCTTCACCAGCCATTGGCCGACGATGAACAACAGAATCAGCAGAAAAATTTGTCGCATGATGCTCAGACCAACTCAGACTACAGGACGGTGCAACAGCACCTCGAAAACGAAACGGCTGCCGACATACGCGAGCAGCAGCGCGGCGAACGACGCCAGCACCCAGCGCAATGCGGCGCGTCCGCGCCATCCCGACACCTTGCGCGCCGTCAGCAGCGCGCCGAACATCACCCACGACAGCAGCGCGAACACGGTCTTGTGATCGAGTTGCAGAGCACGGTCGAGGAGCTGTTCGTTGAACAGGATGCCCGACACCAGCGTGAGCGTGAGCAGCACGAAGCCCGCGCCGATCAGACGGAACAGCAGCGTCTCGAGCGTGAGCAGCGGCGGCAGCGTGTCGAGCCAACTCGACAGCCAGCCGTTGCCTGCAGCGGCGCTTTGACGCGCGAGCGCGCCGCCGCGCATCGCGTGCAGCCGCCGTTCGACGAGCAGCATCAGCACGGCGTGCAGCGCGGCGATCACGAAAAGCCCGTAGGCAATGTTCGCGATCAGGAAGTGCAGTTTGAAAAGAGGATCGGCAGCATACGACAGCACGTGCACGCCGTTGAACACGAGCGGCAGCAGCGACGCGATGCACGCGAGCGGCAGAACGAGCAGACGCAGGCCGTCGAGCGGAAAAAAGAAGCTCTCGATCCAGTAGATGCCCGCGCCGAGCCAGAACATCGCGGACAGCGCGAACGCGAAGCCGAACACCATCGCGTCGTGCGGAAAAATGGTGGTGTGCAGCAGCACGCCGTGCGCGAGCAGCGCAGCGAGCAACACGACGCGGGTCGTCATCGACATGCTGGCGGACGCGCCCGCCAGGCCTCGGCCGCCCACAGGCAGAGGCGCAGCGGCAGAAAGCGGCGGCACGCTCTCGAGCACCGGCGCGGCGGCCGCCTGCCGATGCGCGCGCCAGCCCGCGACGGCGAGTCCGCCGTACAGGAGCGCAGTGAGGGCATACAGTACAATATCCATATCGGAAGTTTACACCAGGCCCTCCAAAGTCCGCCGCTCTCGCGCTGCGACGGGACGGCCGCACTGCTCATCGCCCCATGCTCGACAACCTCACTCAACGGATGGCGCGCGTCGTCAAGACGCTGCGCGGCGAAGCCCGGCTCACCGAGGCGAACACCCAGGAGATGCTGCGCGAAGTGCGCCTCGCGCTCCTCGAAGCGGACGTGGCGCTGCCCGTCGTGCGCGACTTCATCGCGAAGGTGAAGGAAAAGGCGCTCGGCGAGGAAGTGATCGGCAGCCTGTCGCCGGGCCAGGCGCTCGTCGGCGTCGTGCAGCGCGAGCTGACGGCCGTGATCGGCGGCGACTACGAAGGCAAGGCCGCCGAGCTGAATCTCGCCGTCACACCGCCTGCCATCATCCTGATGGCCGGTCTGCAGGGCGCGGGCAAGACGACCACGGTCGGCAAGCTCGCGAAACTGCTGCGCGAAAAGTACAAGAAGAAGGTGCTGACGGTGTCGTGCGACGTGTATCGCCCCGCCGCTATCGCGCAGCTGAAGACGGTGACCGAACAGGTCGGTGCCGATTTCTTCCCGTCACAGCCGGACCAGAAGCCGGTCGATATCGCGCGCGCCGCCGTCGACTGGGCCAAGCGTCACTATCACGATGTGCTGCTCGTCGACACGGCCGGCCGTCTCGGTATCGACGAGGCGATGATGAACGAGATCGCCGCGCTGCATAAGGAATTGAACCCGGCGGAAACGCTGTTCGTCGTCGACGCGATGCTCGGTCAGGACGCCGTGAACACCGCGAAGGCGTTCAACGACACGCTGCCGCTCACGGGCGTCGTGCTGACCAAGCTCGACGGCGATTCGCGCGGCGGTGCGGCGCTGTCCGTGCGTCACGTGACGGGCAAGCCGATCAAATTCGTCGGCGTCGCGGAAAAACTCGACGGCCTCGAAATCTTCTATCCGGACCGCATGGCGAACCGGATTCTCGGCATGGGCGACATTCTGGCGCTGGTCGAGGAAGCGCAGCGCGGCGTCGACGTTCAGGCCGCGCAGAAGCTCGCCGACAAGGTGAAGAAAGGCGGCGATTTCGATCTGAACGATTTCCGCGCGCAGCTTTCACAGATGAAGAAGATGGGCGGCCTGTCGTCGCTGATGGACAAGTTGCCCGCGCAGTTCCAGCAGGCCGCGTCGAATGCCGACATGGGCCAGGCCGAAAAGCAGATGCGCCGCATGGAAGGGATCATCAATTCGATGACGGCCGCCGAGCGCGCAAAGCCCGAGCTCATCAAGGCGACGCGCAAGCGCCGTATTGCCGCGGGCGCGGGCGTGCAGGTGCAGGAAGTCAACCGCCTGCTGAATCAGTATGAGCAGATGCGCACGATGATGAAGAAGCTCAAGGGCGGCAATCTGCAGAAGATGATGCGCGGCATGAAGGGCATGATGCCTGGCATGCGCTGATGTTCTACGGCCGTCGCGCGCCCGTTTGTCGGGGCGCGGCGGCCATCGCGACCCGGCGCGCATGCCGGATCGAGGCGCGGGTATTTGCTGTAGCGCGCCAGGTCGTTGTCTCTCACACTATGTATACAGTTACCGCCCGCCGGACGTCATGAATCGCGAAGAAGCTCTCCACATTTTCAGTCACTCCGAAGAAATCGTTTCGGCCAGCGACGTCAACGCCTCCATCGGCCGCATGGCCGGCGCCATTCGCGCGGAGATGGCCGACGAATTCCCGCTCGTGCTGTCGGTGATGGGCGGCGCGGCGGTGTTCACGGGCATGCTCCTGCCGCACCTCGATTTCCCGCTCGAGTTCGACTACATCCACCTCACCCGCTATCGCAACGCGATCAAGGGCAGCGCGGAGATGCAGTGGCGCGTCGCGCCGTCGGGTTCTGTGAAGGACCGCGTAGTGCTCGTGCTCGACGACATCCTCGACGAAGGCGAGACGATGGCCGCGATCCGCGACCGCATCATGGACATGGGGGCAAAGCGCTTCATGAGCGCGGTGCTGTGCGAGAAGATCATTCCGAAGGCAAAGCCGCTGCGTCCGGACTTCTGCGGTTTCGAAGTGCCCGATCGTTATGTGTTTGGCTGCGGTATGGATGCGAAGGGATATTGGCGCAATCTGCCGACTATCCGCGCACTGACTGAAAGCGCGTGATTTTCAGGCGACGCTGCTGAAAAGCTGCAAATAAAAAAGCGACCCGCGGGTCGCTTTTTTATTGCCTCGACGGCCACGCTCATTTCTCGAGCTGATGCACGAAAGTGCGAATCCCACCGAGCATCATCTCCACCGAAATCGCAACGAGCACGAGCCCCATCAAGCGCTCGAAGGCCATCACGGTGCGCTCGCCGAGCCACTGCTGAATGCGCTCCGCCATCACCAGCACGATTGCGCACACGATCATCGTCACTGTCAGCGCCGCGACCCATTCGAACATCTTGTTCGGCGCCTGCGATGTCAGCAGCATCACCGTGGCGAGCGCGGACGGACCGGCGAGCGCGGGAATCGCGAGCGGCACGATCAGCGGTTCGGCAGCGCGCGTGTCGGCGCCGAACGGGCCGTCCGGATGTGGAAAGATCATCCGCAGCGCGATCAGGAACAGCACGATGCCGCCTCCGATCCGCAGTGACAGATCCGTCAGGCTCATCATCCGCAGAAAGCGGTCGCCGACGAGCATGAAGATCAGCAGGATCACGAACGCGATGGCGACTTCGCGAAGAATCACGCGAATGCGCCGGTGAGGCGCAACACCCCGCAGGCAGTTGATGAAGAGCGGGATGTTGCCGAGTGGATCAGTGATGAGAATCAGCAGGATGGTCGCGGACAGGAAGTTGTACTCCACCGTCCGCCCCCATCAGCGCGCGAGCGCTGCCTTGACCTTGTCGATCACCGCCTGCGCCGCGCCTTCGACGGGCAACAGCGTGGCTTCCGTATCGCGGCGGCCCTGATACTCGATCTTGCCGTCCTTCAGGCCACGGTCGCCGATCACCAGACGATGCGGCACGCCGATCAGTTCCCAGTCGGCGAACATCACGCCCGGACGCTCGCCGCGATCGTCGAGAATCACGTCGATGCCCGCTGCCGTCAGTTCGTCGTGCAGCTTGTCCGCCTGCTCACGCACGGCGTCGCTGCGGTCGTAGCCCATCGGGCACAGCACGACTTCGAACGGCGCAATCGATTCCGGCCAGATGATGCCCTTGTCGTCGAAGTTCTGCTCGATCGCCGCGCCGAGAATACGCGTGACGCCGATGCCATAGCAGCCCATCTGCATCGGCTGCGGCTTGCCCGACTCGTCGAGGAACGTCGCATTCATCGCTTCCGAATACTTGGTGCCGAGCTGGAACACATGGCCGACTTCGATACCGCGGCAGATGTCGATCACGCCCTTGCCGTCAGGCGACGGATCGCCCTTCTTCACGTTGCGGATATCCGCGACGACGGGTTCAGGCAGATCGCGGCCCCAGTTGACGCCCGTCGTGTGGAAGTCGACTTCGTTCGTGCCGACCACGAAGTCGCTCATGTTCGCGACCGTGCGGTCCGCGATCACCTTGACCGGCTTCTTCGTGTTCAACGGACCGAGGTAGCCCGGCGGCGTGCCGAACCACTCGACGATTTCTTCTTCCGTCGCCATACGGAATTCGCTGAGACCGGGCAGCTTGTTGACCTTGATCTCATTCAGATCGTGGTCGCCACGCAGCATCAGCAACCAGATGGTCGGCTCCGCGCCTTCGTTTTCCGTGGCGAGGATGATCGACTTGATGGTCTTTTCGAGCGGAATGTTCAGGTGCTCGGCGACGGCTTCGCACTTCGCCTTGCCCGGCGTCGGCGTCTTCCTGAGCTCTTCCTTCGGCGCGGCGCGTTCGGCGATCAGCGGCAGCGCTTCAGCCGCTTCGACGTTCGACGCGAAGTCCGAGGTCGGGCAATACGCGATGTCGTCCTCGCCCGTATCGGCGATCACGTGGAACTCATGCGAGCCACTGCCGCCGATCGAGCCGTTGTCCGCCGCGACCGCGCGGAAGTCCAGACCGAGGCGCGTAAAGATGCGCACGTACGCGTCGTACATCTTGCGATACGACTCGCGCAGGCCGTCCATGTCCTTATCGAACGAATACGCGTCTTTCATGATGAACTCGCGGCCACGCATCACGCCGAAACGCGGACGGATTTCGTCGCGGAACTTCGTCTGCACCTGATAGAAGTTCACGGGCAGCTGACGGTAGCTCTTGATCTGGCCACGCGCGATGTCCGTCACGACTTCTTCGTGCGTCGGTCCGATCACGAAGTCGGTCTGCTTGCGATCCTTGAAGCGCAGCAGTTCGGGACCGTATTTTTCCCAGCGGCCCGATTCCTGCCACAGTTCTGCCGGCTGCACAGCCGGCATCAGCAGTTCGATCGCGCCTGCCCGGTTCATTTCCTCGCGCACGATCGCTTCCACCTTGCGGATCGAACGCAGGCCAATTGGCAGGTAGTTGTAGATGCCGCCAGCCACGCGCCGGATCATGCCGGCACGCACCATGAGCTTGTGACTGACGATTTCCGCGTCGGCGGGCGCTTCCTTCAGGGTGCCAATAAAGAAACGGGAGGCTTTCATTCAGAATTTTCCAAAAGCGGCGGACCAAAAGGGGCCGCCCGAAAGGGTAAAACGATAGGTTCGCGCACCTGAGCGCCGGGCCATGCCGGCGCACGTCGAACAGCGATTGTCGCATGTGCGGGGCACTTGTCCGACGACGCTCCAAAAGTGCCGGAAAGAGGCTTTCGCGGCGACGGATGCGGCTTGTTACGGACAATCGCGCCAATCTGGTGCGAGGCGGTGCGTCAGACCCGTTATCTGTTTATAATCAAAGCAATTTTAAAGGATTCGAAGGTGGTTGTATGCTGGATCGTGAAGGCTTTCGCCCGAACGTCGGCATCATCCTCTTGAACGCTCACAACGAGGTGTTTTGGGGCAAGCGGCTCCGTGAACATTCCTGGCAGTTTCCGCAAGGGGGCATCAAGTATGGTGAGACCCCTGTGCAGGCGATGTATCGGGAGTTGCACGAAGAGACCGGCCTGCTTCCGGAGCACGTCAAGGTTATCGGTCGCACGCGCGACTGGTTGCGTTACGAGGTGCCTGACAAGTTCATCAAGCGTGAGGTCCGCGGCCATTACCGCGGCCAGAAGCAGATCTGGTTCTTGCTCCGGATGGTTGGACGCGATTGCGACATATGTCTGCGCGCGACCGACCACCCTGAGTTCGATGCCTGGCGCTGGAACGAGTACTGGGTGCCGCTCGACTGTGTGATCGAGTTCAAGCGGGATGTGTATCAGCTGGCGTTAACGGAATTGTCCCGCTTCCTGCGGCGGCCTGCGCCGCGCACGGAACGGCCCGGTGGACATCATCACGGGCAGCGCTATCCGCGGATGGCGTCGTCGGTGAATGCGCCGCCTGGCGCGTCGATGGCGTCTGCGACGGTGACGACCGTCACCGCGACAATTGCAGTCGAGACAACGCTGCGTGCGACAATCGGGTCGGACTGTTCGTCGACGGAAGACCCGGCCGTTCAGGCTCCGGGACTGCGCGACTGACGCAAAGCGGCTGTCCACGCCGCATCTGCCGGTGCGGCGTGAGACACGCTGCACCGGCGTTTCGAGGAAATCACATTGAAAGTATCTGCTTTCGCCGTGGCGTGCATCGCCGCGGGCGTTCTGCTGGCTGGCTGTTCGAGCACCAAGAGTTCGACCAATGCGTCCAATACGTCCGCATCCGACGGACCCAAGAGCGACTTTCAGTATCTGTTCGACCGGCCGTCGACGTGGACCGAAAAGAAAGTCGATACGCTCCCTCCCATGCCGCAGCCGGCGAATCTGCTGCCGTTCTCGGTATCGCAGAATACGCCGCTCCAGTTCGCAGTCGATGCTAAATCGCTGACCGTCGATAGCGACGGCGTGGTGCGCTACACGGTGGTGATCACGAGCCCGAGCGGCGCGCGTAACGTGAATTACGAAGGCATTCGCTGCGAAGACTACTCGTGGAAGCTATATGCGGGTCTCAACGCCGACCACGACGGCTGGGACCGCACAGTCGAAAACGAATGGACGCGCATCGAGAACGGCGATCTGAACGCGTATCACGCTGCGCTCTATCAGGATTACTTCTGCACAAGCAAGTTGCCCGTCGGCAAGGCGGATGTGATCGTGAACAACCTCAAATACAGGCGCGCGAACAGCACGCTAATTCGCGGCGGCGGCGGCGGTGGCTGAACCGAAACGTCGCGCGATGCAGGCGCAACAAGAAAGCCGCCCCATCATTCGATGGGACGGCTTTTTGATTTTTGGAAGTCGTCTTCAGACGAGCACCAGGTTGTCCCGGTGGATCAGCTCAGGTTCGAGCATGTAACCCAACACCGATTCGATCTCGCCGCTCGGACGACGTTGGATCAGCTTCGTCTCCGCGCTGCTGTAGTTGGTCAGCCCGCGTGCGACCTCGCGCCCCGACGCATTCAGACACGCGATCACCTCGCCGCGCGCAAATGCGCCCTGCACGCCGACCACACCGATCGGCAGCAGACTCTTGCCCCCTGCCGTGAGCTTTTCGACGGCGCCGTCGTCGATCACCACATGCCCGCGCACCTGCAGGTGATCCGCCATCCACTGCTTGCGTGCGGCCATGCGTGCTGTGCGCGCGATCAGTTGCGTGCCGATCGCCTCGCCCGATGCCAGCCGCGCCAGCACGTCCGCCTCCCGGCCGCTCGCGATCACCGTGTTCGCTCCGCTATGCGCCGCACGCTTCGCCGCGAGAATTTTCGTCAGCATGCCGCCGCGACCGATGCTCGAGCCAGCGCCGCCCGCCATTGCCTCGAGTTCGGGCGTGCCGGCGTCGGCCTGCTGGACGAGCGTCGCGGCGGGATCCTTGCGCGGATCGGCGGTGAAGAGACCTTGCTGGTCCGTCAGGATGATCAGCGCATCGCCTTCGATCAGGTTCGCGACCAGCGCACCCAGCGTATCGTTGTCGCCGAACTTGATTTCGTCGGTGACGACGGTGTCGTTCTCGTTGATGATCGGTACCACGCCGAGGCGAAGCAGCGTCAGCAGCGTGGACCGCGCGTTCAGATAGCGTTCGCGATCGGCCAGATCGGCGTGCGTGAGCAGAATCTGCGCGGTACGGATGGAATGCTCGGCGAAGCGGCTCTCATAGACCTGTGCAAGTCCCATCTGCCCGACGGCTGCGGCCGCCTGCAACTCGTCGATTTCACGCGGGCGCTTCGTCCAGCCAAGACGCTGCATACCTTCGGCAATGGCGCCCGAACTGACGAGCACGACTTCTTTGCCCTGCTCGCGCAGTGCGGCAATCTGCGCGGCCCAGCGGCCAATTGCCGTGTGATCGAGTCCACGCCCGTCATTCGTGACCAGGCTGGAACCGACTTTCACGACCAATCGCCTCGAATCTGCGATAACGGAACGCATTGTGCGCGGTCTCCAAGATGATTCGTCAGGCCGGCGCATGCTGGGAGTGCGCCGGCATCCAGGTTACAGCTCCTGCTTACTCCTGCGGCCCGACAGGGGCGCTCGCGTCACCGCCTTGCTGCTGCTCGCGGAAACGCACGTCAGCGGCGAGGTCTTCGGCTTCCGCCGCGCGCTGCGCATCCGAATGCTCTGCAAGGTGGTCGTATACCGCGTAGCAGAGGTTCTCGCAGCCCTGGCCGGTGAGCGCCGAAATCTCGAAGACCGGGCCGTCCCATTCGAAGTCCTTCAGGAACGCAGCCACGCGCGCCTCGCGCTCTTCTTCGGGCACCATGTCGAGCTTGTTCAGCACGAGCCAGCGCGGCTTGTTGAACAGCAGCTCGTCGTACTTGCGCAGTTCGTTGACAATCGCCTTCGCTTCCGCGACGGGATTGACGGACTCGTCGAACGGAGCGAGATCGACGATATGCAGCAGCAGGCCCGTGCGCTGCAAATGACGCAGAAACTGGTGACCGAGGCCCGCGCCTTCCGCCGCCCCTTCGATCAGCCCCGGAATGTCGGCGATCACGAAGCTGCGGCTTGGCCCGACGCGCACCACACCGAGATTCGGTGCGAGCGTCGTGAACGGATAGTCGGCGATCTTCGGCTTCGCGTTCGACACCGACGAGATGAACGTCGACTTGCCAGCGTTCGGCATGCCGAGCAAACCGACGTCCGCGAGCACTTTAAGCTCGAGGCGCACCATGCGGCGCTCGCCCGGCTTGCCGTCCGTCTTCTGGCGCGGCGCGCGATTCGTACTGGATTTGAAGTGCAGATTGCCGAGACCGCCTGCCCCGCCCTGCGCGACGCGCACGGTCTGATTGTGCTCGGTGAGGTCGGCGATCAGCTCGCCCGTGTCCATGTCCGTGATGATCGTGCCGACAGGCATGCGCAGCGTGATGTCATCGCCGCCCTTGCCATAGCAGTCCGAGCCACGACCGTTTTCGCCGTTGCGAGCCTGATGCTTTTTTGAGTAGCGGTAATCGATCAGCGTATTGATATTGCGGTCTGCGACTGCGTAGACACTGCCGCCGCGGCCGCCGTCGCCGCCGTCCGGACCGCCGAACGGGACGAATTTCTCGCGGCGCATCGACGCGCTGCCATCTCCTCCGTCGCCGGCGATGACTTCGATCCTCGCTTCGTCAATGAACTTCATGCGTTACTCCGTCCCGTGTGTATTGCTATTTTGCCGCGCGCAACGCGCGCGCACCATTGGCCGACAGGCCAGATTGACGTTGATTCTTGTCCAGTCGCGACAACGTCTCGCCGCGACGTTGCAGGTTCGGCGAATGCGTCGCCGCGAATGAAACCCGCAAACAAAAAGGCCCCGCAAACTTCGCGGGGCCTTTTTCCGGTCCTGAAGCCCGTGCCTGATTATTCTCAGACAGCCGGGACGACGTTGACCATGTGCTTCTTGTCGGCGCCCTTCGTCGTGAACTTGACGTGGCCGTCCGTCAGCGCGAACAAGGTGTGATCCTTGCCGATGCCGACGTTTTCGCCCGGGTGCATACGCGTGCCGCGTTGACGCACGATGATGCCGCCCGCCAGGATTGCCTGACCGCCATACACTTTCACGCCGAGACGCTTCGACTCGGAGTCGCGGCCGTTCCGGGAAGAGCCGCCTGCCTTTTTGTGTGCCATGTGATTACTCCTTGCCCGATGCGCTTACGCGTTGATGGCGTCGATGCGCAGTTCGGTGTAGTTCTGGCGGTGGCCGCCATGCTTTTGGTAGTGCTTCCGGCGACGCATCTTGAAGATAGTCACTTTCTTGTGACGACCTTGGGACACGACGGTAGCCTTGACGGAAGCCCCACTGACCAGCGGCGTACCGAACTTAATCGATTCGCCTTCGCCCACTGCGAGAACCTGGTCGAGCGTGATTTCAGCGTCAATGTCTGCCGGTATCTGTTCTACTTTAAGTTTTTCGCCGACAGCAACTTTGTACTGCTTGCCGCCGGTTTTTATGACCGCGTACATTGAAAACCTCACTCTAAATTCATTTTCCCGACGCACCACGCGCGGAAACCTTCGATTATACATAGAGTTAGCTTCGCGGTCAAAAACAGTTGACAACGACCGCACGGGGCCGTCCCGCACGCAACAAAGCCTGTGCAACCATGCCGAAACAGGCCAAAACTGCCATGAACAATTGGTGTACGGCGCGGAAATACCGCAGTTCGCCTTATAATTCGCGGCACTACCCGAATTCGCCACCATGTCGTCAACCGCCACCCCAACCCCCAACGCAGCCAATCTGCTCGCTCCGATCACCGAAGACATGCAGCAGGTGAATCGCGTCATCCGGCACCGTCTGGCGTCCGAGGTGATGCTGATCAACCAGATCTCCGAGTACATCATCAGTGCCGGAGGCAAGAGGCTGCGGCCCGCGCTGCTTCTGCTCGTAGCGGGCGCGCTCGGCGACAGGACGGGGCATCGGCACGAGCTGGCGGCCGTCGTCGAGTTCATCCATACGGCCACGCTGCTGCACGACGACGTCGTCGACGAATCCGATCTGCGGCGCGGCCGTCAGACGGCGAATGCGCTGTTCGGGAACGCGGCCAGTGTGCTGGTCGGCGACTTTCTGTACTCGCGCTCGTTCCAGATGATGGTCGGCGTGGGCAAGATGCGCGTGATGGAGATTCTTTCGGAAGCGACCAACATCATTTCCGAAGGCGAGGTGCTGCAACTGCTCAACATGCATGACGCCGACGTCGACGAAGCGCGTTACATGCAGGTCATCCGCTACAAAACGGCCAAGCTGTTCGAAGCGGCCGCCCAACTGGGCGCGGTGCTGTCGGGCGCCGACGCAACCACGGAAGCGGCAGCGGCAGAATTCGGCCGCCGTATCGGAACGGCCTTCCAGATCATGGACGACTGGCTCGACTACACGGGCACGCCGGAATCGATGGGCAAGAACGCCGGCGACGATCTGCGCGAAGGCAAGCCGACGTTGCCGCTCATCTATCTGATCGAGCGCGGCACGCCTGAGCAGTCGGCGCTCGCACGCGAGGCCATCGAGCAAGGCGGCACGGACCGTTTCGATGAGATTTTCGAGGCGATTACACGTTCTGGCGCCCTTGACCACACGCTCGAATGCGCAAAGCAGGAAGCGCAGGCAGCGGCAGCGGCAATTTCTTCGTTTCCCAGTTCCATTTACAAAGAAAGCCTGCTAGAATTATGTTCTTACTCGACGACGAGACAGTCTTAAACGAGACTGAATCACCGGATTAGTCCGAGTCGAGTGACAGCAGTACCAAATCGGGGTGTAGCTTAGCCTGGTAGAGCGCTACGTTCGGGACGTAGAGGCCGGAGGTTCGAATCCTCTCACCCCGACCAGATTTTGAAAAAACCGCGCATTGCGCGGTTTTTTTTCGCCTGTCTTTCCGGAAATCCGCCATTGCGTACCGCCCGGCGTTGAACACCCGCGCAAGATCAAGCTGTCCGTCCGCCTACTGAGGGCTCCCAGACCCTCTGCTATATTCTCCCAATCCCTCCCCTTCTCTTATTCACGTCGCGTGGAACAACTTCCCTTATGGGCGCAAATAGGCGCCGTCGTCCTGCTTCTCATTTGCTCCAGCTTCTTTTCCATTACCGAGACGGCGATGATGGCGATCAACCGTCATCGGCTGAAACATCTCGCGACCAAGGGCGCGCTCGGCGCAAAAACGACCCAGGGCCTGCTCGCGCGTACCGATGAGCTGCTGAGCGCCGTCCTGATCGGCAACAACCTGTTCAACACGATCATCCCGGTGCTGACTACGTCGATCGCCCTGCACACGTTCGGCAGCAATAACGTCGTGCTGTCGATCGCCACGGGTATCGTCGCCTTCCTGATCATCGTGTTCGCCGAAATCACGCCGAAGATCGTCGGCGCGACGTTTCCGGAAAAGATCGCGCTGCCCGCCAGCCTGCTGATCGCGCCGCTGATGCGCGTGTCGAAGCCTCTCATCTGGTTCGTCAACCTGTTCGCGAACAGCATCCTGCGCGTGCTGCACATCAACACGAAAGGCGCACACGACCAGCGGCTGTCGACGGAGGAACTGCGCACCATCGTGCTCGAATCCGGCAGCTTCATGCCGACCAAACACCGCAGCATTCTGCTGAACCTGTTCGACCTCGAGAACATCACCGTCGACGACGTCATGATCCCGCGTCGCCGTATCGAAGCGCTCGACTTCGATGCGCCCTTCGAGCAGATCCTGCATCAGCTCGAAACCTGCTATCACAACAAGCTGGTCGTCTATCAGGGCGATTTCGACCGCGTGCTCGGCGTCCTTCACGTGCGCAAGACACTGTCCGCGCTGCACAACCAGGAACTGGAGCGCGAGACGCTGCGCGAACTGCTCGCCGAACCGTACTTCGTGCCGACGGGCACGCCCGTCTTCCAGCAGCTTCAATTCTTCCAGGAAAGCCGCCATCGCACGGCGCTCGTCGTCGACGAATACGGCGAACTGCAAGGACTCGTGACGCCCGAGGACATCATCGAGGAACTGATCGGCGAGTTCACGACATCCGTGCCGCGTAGCGCGAGTTCGCGCGGCGGCTGGAACGAAAACGGCGAGTGTATCGTCGCGGGCAGCATGCCGCTGCGCGAACTCAACCGCTGGCTGCAACTGAAATTGCCGACGGATGGCCCGAAGACATTGAACGGATTGATCCTGGAAATTCTCGAAGAAATTCCTGAGGGAGATGTCTGCGTGAAGATCGCAGACGTCAAGCTGGAGGTAATGCGCAGCGACGACCAGGCGATCAGAACCGTCAAGATCTTTCGCCCCGGTCCGCCGCCGGGTTCGAAGATCAAACGACTTGTCGGCCGCTGACATCACACCTGGCCATTCGGCCGAATAGCGACCGCGCACGCGCTCCCGGATGATGAAGCCGTCATGTTCTACAGGCGGCTCGCTGCCGGTTTTCGATGCGCACTCCTTCCCACACCGCAACGTCCACGCCCAACGCCACGGCGCACAGGCCGGCGCTGCAACCTGTCACGACCGACGCCGACAGCCCACCCGCCGTTCGCCTGCTCGCCGACACGCTGCAGGAGGCCGCGCGCCGCAACGCATCCGATCTGCACATCGAGCCGATGGAGCGCGGCTGGCGCATGCGTCTGCGCGTCGACGGCGTGCTGCATGAACTGGCGCGGCCGCCCGCTCATTTGCGCGACGCCTTCATCACACGCGTAAAAGTGCTCGCGCGCATGGATATCGCGGAGCGGCGCGTACCGCAGGACGGCCGTTTGCGTCTGCCCGTGACGGCAGGCCGCGTCGAAGACTATCGGGTGAACTCGCTGCCGACGCTGTTCGGCGAAAAGCTCGTGCTGCGAAGGCTCGAAGCGCTGCCCGCGGATCTTTCACTCGATTCGCTCGGACTCGCCCCCGGGCAGCGCGACATCGTGGAGGGGCAGATCCGTTCGCCGCACGGGCTCGTACTGGTCACAGGTCCGACGGGCAGCGGCAAAACGATGTCGCTGTACTGCTTCCTGCAACTCCTGAACTCCGGGTCACGCAATCTGTGTTCGGTCGAAGATCCCGCCGAGATCCAGCTCGCGGGCATCAATCAGGTCAGCGTGCGCGAGAAGGCGGGGCTGACATTCGCCGTCGCGCTGCGCGCGTTTCTGCGCCAGGATCCCGACGTCATCATGGTCGGCGAAATCCGCGACGAAGAGACGGCAGACGTGGCCGTCAAAGCGGCTCAAACCGGCCACCTGGTGCTATCGACGCTGCATACGAACGACGCGCCCGCCGCCATCGCACGCCTGATCGACATAGGCGTCGAGCCGTACAACCTCGCTGCAGCGCTGCGTCTCGTCACTGCGCAGCGGCTCGTTCGGCGCCTATGCCCGGCATGCAAACAACACGCGCCGGAAACGCGCGCGTCGTTGCGCTCGGCCGGCGTACCCGACGATCAGGTCGCGCAGTGGCGTCCGTACGTTCCTCTCGGATGCAAAGCCTGTCATGGGATCGGCTTTCTAGGACGCGTCGGCATCCATCAGGTGATGCCGATCTCGGACGCGATGCGCGAACTCATCGTCGCGCGCGCCGGCACGCACGAACTCGCGCGACGTGCGCAAGCCGAACGCGTACAGACTTTGCGCGAAGCCGCGCTCGCCCGCGCATTCGACGGCACGACAAGCCTCGCGGAAGCATTGAGTGCGACGGAGGTTGCATGACCGATACGGCGATCAGGGAACAGCGCTTCGAGTGGCGCGCGTTCGACGCGCAGGGCGTGCGACGGCGCGGAACCGTGATCGCGCCGGATCTTTCGACGGCGCGCGCAACGTTGAAACAGGACGCGCTCTATGCCGTCGAATGGAGCGCGCGCGGCCCGGCGCCCCAACCGGCAGCACGCGCCGCCGACATCACGCAGTTCACCCGTCAGCTGTCTAGTCTGCTGCGCGCAGGGTTGCCGCTCGCGTCGTCGCTCGAACTCCTCGCGCAGGCGTCGAAAGACAGCACGCGAGCCAAAGGCATGCCGCGCATCGTGAACGCGCTCGCCCGCGACATCACGGTGGGCCTCGGCTTCTCGTCGGCCCTCGCCCGTCATCCCGCGCAGTTCAACGCGCTGTATTGCCAGCTAGTCGAAGTAGGTGAAGCATCCGGCGCGCTGCCCGCCGTGCTTGCAAGGCTCGCCGACGACCGCGAACGCGCCGCAGCCCAGCGCGCGAAAGTACGCGCTGCGCTGACCTATCCCGTCGCGATTCTCCTGCTCGCGCTCGCAATCACAACCGCGCTGCTCGTGTGGGTCGTGCCGACGTTCAAGCAGATTTTCGACGGCTTCGGCGCAAAGCTGCCCGCGCCGACCCAGCTCGTTCTGGCGATGTCGGCTGCCGCCGGCCGCTGGAGCGTACCCTTCGCGTCGATCGCCTGCGCCATCGTGTTCACGATGCGTCATGTGTTACGACGCTCGGAAGCGGCTCGTTTGCGCTTCGCGCGAACGACGTTGCGGCTGCCGTTCGCCGGTCCGCTGCTCGCCACGCTATGCGCTGCGCGCTGGAGCCGTGCGCTCGGCACGCTGCTGTCGGCGGGCACGCCGCTCGCCGACGCATTCGATTCGCTCACGCACGCAACGGGCAATGCGTGGTTCGATCGCGCGACTGTCGCGATCTCAGCGGAGCTTCGACGCGGTGTTCGGCTCGCGCCCGCTATGCGGGAAGCGCGATGCTTTCCCGAAGCGATCGTGCAGCCCGTCGCCGTCGCCGAAGAATCGGGCACGCTGGACACGATGTTGCTCGACGTGGCGTCGCTGAGCGATCGTCAGGTAGACGAAAAGATCTCGGGGCTCGCCAGCCTGTGCGAACCGCTCGTGATCGTCGTGCTCGGCGGACTGGTCGGCGGTCTGGTCGTCGCGATGTATCTTCCCATCATCCAACTCGGCAACGTGGTGTAGTAGCATCGCAGCCGAATCCACACAATCGATCATGCCGATCCCGCTCACGTCCGTATCAGAACCTTCCCTCACCGGCCCGCTTGCCCGTTTCGCGGACAGCCTCGGCACGGCCTTCGGCACGTTGCCGGCGGGCGCGCAGATCGCGTTCGTCATCGTCTTCGGTCTCGTGATCGGCAGCTTTCTGAACGTCGTCGTGCATCGACTGCCCATCATGCTCGAACGCGCGTGGCGCACTGAAGTCAGTGAAGCAACGGGCCACGCGTTCGACGAAGACGGGTTGCCCGAACGCTACAATCTCTGGCTGCCGCGCAGCGCCTGCCCTCATTGTGGCCACGTGCTGCGTGCATGGGAAAACCTCCCCGTAATCAGCTATCTGCTGTTGCGCGGCCGATGCTCACAGTGCCAGGCGCGCGTGAGCTTCCGCTATCCGCTGATCGAGCTGTCCAGCGCGGCGCTGGCGCTGGGCGCACTCGTCGCGTTTGGCGCAACGGGCACGGCGCTCGCGGCATTCGGCTTGTGCGCGACGCTGCTCGCAATGAGCGCGATCGATATCGATACACATCTGCTGCCGGACTCGATGACCTTGCCGTTGTTGTGGGCTGGTCTCATCGTCAATTTCAATACGGTATTCGCGAGCCTGCACGATGCTGTGATCGGTGCGATCGCGGGTTATCTCGCGCTATGGTGCGTACACTGGCTGTTCAAGATCGTGCGCGGTATCGAAGGCATGGGTTACGGCGATTTCAAGCTGCTGGCCGCGCTCGGTGCGTGGCTTGGCTGGGCTGCGCTGCCGCAGATCATTCTGATTGCCGCCGTGACGGGGGCTGTCGTGGGTCTCGTCGCAACGTGGATCGGACGCATGCGGTTCGAAGAGCCGCTGCCGTTCGGCCCGTTTCTCGCGGCGGGCGGCGCGGTGACGCTCTTTCTCGGTACGCCGCTCTACATGGCTTTGGGAGGCTGACGCATGTTTGCTGTGGGATTGACGGGCGGCATCGGCAGCGGCAAGTCCACTGTCGCCGATCTGTTTGCGAAGCGCGGCGTGACGCTCGTCGATACCGACGTGATCGCGCATCGCGTCACTGCGCCGAACGGTCCTGCGATGCCCGCTATCGCCGCGGAGTTCGGCTCATCGTTCGTTGCCGCAGACGGCTCGCTCGACCGCGCCCGCATGCGTGCGCTCGTGTTCAGCGACGAAACCGCTCGCAAACGGCTCGAGGCGATCACGCATCCGTTGATCCGCGCGGAGACCGAGCGCCAGCGTCAGCAGGCATCAGGCCCTTACGTGATGGTCGTGGTGCCGCTGCTCGTCGAGTCGGGTAGCTGGAAAGCGCGCGTGAACCGCGTGCTCGCCATCGATTGCAGCGTCGAGACGCAAATCGAACGCGTGATGCGGCGCAATGCATTCACGCGCGAACAGGTGCTCGCGATCATCGCGCGTCAGGCCACGCGCGAAGCCCGCCTCGCAGCCGCCGACGACGTCATCATTAACGACGCCCGTTCGCTCGAACAACTCGACGTTGATGTCGATCAGTTGCATCGCACGTATGTTTCGCTCGCTGGCGTGTAGGCCGCGAGCGATTCTGCTCGACGTCTGTAATGTGCGCGCATGTTGTCGGGATCGGCGCCTCGACGCAACGAATGCGCGCAAAGCAGTGCAAAAATTGACAGAAGCTCGCTGAAAAAGTGTGTGATTGCGGGGGTAGTCTCACGGCATTAGAATGTCCTGCAATTCCGTCACCGACCACGCCCGAGGCGAGCCCGCTTGATTCTTTACGAGTATCCCTTCAATGAGCGAATCCGGACGCTGCTGCGCCTCGAAGATCTGTTCGAGCGCTTCACGTTCTTTCTGACTCAGGAAGATGCCAGGGAACATCACGTCGCGCTGACTACGCTGTTCGAAATCTCCGAAGTCGCGGGCCGCGCGGATCTGAAGTCCGATCTGATGAAGGAACTGGAGCGGCAGCGTCAAACGCTCGCTCCGTTTCGCGGCAATCCGGGCATCGAGCAGAATGCGCTCGAAGCTGTGCTCGGCGAAATCGAACAGACGCTCGCCGGACTGACGCAAATGCAAGGCAAGACTGGCCAGCATCTTGCGGACAACGAGTGGCTGGCGAGCATCCGCAGCCGGGCCATCATTCCTGGCGGCACCTGCAAATTCGATCTTCCGTCGTACTACGCGTGGCAGCAGACGCATCCGGACCAGCGTCGCCAGGACATCGCCAAGTGGATCATGCCGCTTCTGCCGTTGCGCGATGCGGCCGCGATCGTGCTGCGGCTCGCGCGCGAATCGGGGCAGGCTTCGAAGGTGATGGCGATGCAGGGCAGTTATCAGCAGATGCTGTCGGGGCGCACGTATCAGCTGATGCAGGTACGCGTGGTACCGGAATTGCGCGTCATTCCGGAAGCGAGCGCCAACAAGTACATGCTGTGGGTGCGCTTCACGGTACAGGACGGCGATCTGCGTCCGCGTGCCGTCGATGTCGACGTGCCGTTCCAGTTGACGCTTTGCAGTCTTTAATCTGACGCAGACAACCGCACTTACGTGCTCTTATTGTTTGCGATTGAACGTCTGATCGAATGGCCACTGTAGTCAAATGCCCGAGCTGCGGAAAGGATGTCCGCTGGACTCCCGAGAACCGCTTCCGTCCGTTCTGTTCCGAGCGCTGCAAGCAGATCGATCTCGGCGCGTGGGCTGCCGAAAAGTACAAGATCGGCGGCACCGATGAGGAACCGCCGACCGACGAGACCCCCGGCGAACACCGTTCGCACTGAACGTCGAGCGCCGCGGATCGGCCCTCGACGTAGCGGCGCGTCATGCCCGTCACGTCATGCCCATCAATTCATTCCGCCGCCAGCCACTCCAACACGGGGATCGTCGCTGGCAATAGCGGCGAAACCTGAGCGGGCAGCGTCTGCCACGCGAATGCCTGACCTTCGCGTCCGTGCGGCTCGCCGTCCCACGCGGTGACCTTGCAGAAATAAAGACGCACGTACGCGTGCGGATAGTCGTGCTCGAGCACGTGCCAGCGGTGGCTCGCCTGCACGTCGATACCAAGCTCTTCATGCAATTCGCGCGCGAGCGCCGCTTCGACGGATTCGCCCGGCTCCAGCTTGCCGCCCGGAAACTCCCAGTAGCCTTCGTACGGCTTTCCGGCGGGCCGCTGTGCGAGCAGATAGCGGCCATCGGGTTGAACGAGCACGCCGACGGCCACCTCCGTCACAGGACGACCCGCTTCGTTCACCTCGCCCGCGTTCTGCACGCCGTTTTGCGCTGCGTCGTTCATGCTTGCGCCCGCTTGCCCGACCAGTCGCGCGCGAACTGCCACGCGACGCGCCCCGAGCGCGAACCGCGCTCCAGCGCCCAGATCAGCGCGTCGCCGCGCGCCGCCTCGACGTCGGTGTCATTGCAGCCAAAGTGATGCAGCCAGTGCGCGACGATCGACAGATAGTCGTCCTGTTTGAACGGATAGAAGCTGACCCACAGGCCGAAGCGCTCGGACAGCGAGATCTTCTCTTCGACCACTTCGCCCGGATGAATTTCGCCGTCGGACGTGTGCTTGTACGTCTCGTTATCGCTCATGTACTCCGGCAGCAGATGGCGGCGGTTGGACGTCGCGTAGATCAGCACGTTGTCCGATTGCGCAGCGACCGAGCCGTCGAGCGCCACCTTCAGCGCCTTGTAGCCCGACTCGCCTTCTTCGAACGACAGGTCGTCGCAGAAAACGATGAAGCGTTCGGGACGCATCGAGATCAGATCGACGATATCGCCCAGATCGTGCAGATCGTCCTTGTCGACTTCGATCAGACGCAGACCGTCCTTCGAGTAAGCGTTGAGACAGGCCTTGATCAGCGACGACTTGCCCGTACCGCGCGCGCCCGTCAGCAGCACGTTGTTGGCCGGCTGCTTCTTCACGAACTGCTTCGTGTTCTGCTCGATGAGGTTCTTCTGGCGATCGATGTTCTGCAGATCGTCGAGCGAAATGGTCGAGATGGCGGGCACCGGCTGCAGATAGCCGCGCCCCTGGCGCTTGCGCCAACGGAACGCGACGGCCGCCGCCCAGTCGATCTCGGGCGAGGCAGGTGGAAGCATCGCTTCGAGCCGCACCAGCACGGCTTCGGCGCGGGTCAGGAATTGTTCGAGTTTATCCATGTGGCTGTTGGAACAGATCGGGAGCGGATCGGAATCGAATCAGGAACGGTAATCGGCGTTGATGCTGACGTAGTCGTGCGACAGATCGCACGTCCAGATGGTCGCCTGCGCATTGCCACGGCCGAGCACCACACGAATCAGGATTTCCGCCTTCTTCATGACGCGCTGTCCGTCTTCTTCCTTATATTCGGGATTGCGTCCGCCCGCCTTCGCCACGAGCACGTCGTCCAGATACAGGTCGATCTTGCCGACGTCCAGATCGGTCACGCCCGCATAGCCGATCGCGGCCAGAATGCGGCCCAGATTCGGGTCCGATGCGTAGAACGCCGTCTTCACGAGCGGCGAATGGCCGATCGCATACGCGATCTGGCGGCATTCGGCGACGCTCGATCCGCCGTCCACCTGCACCGTCATGAACTTCGTCGCGCCTTCGCCGTCGCGCACGATCAGTTGCGCAAGCTGTTGCGCCGTTTCCGTTACGGCGTCGCGCAGCGCGGCGTACGCGGGCGAATCGGTCGACGTGATCGCGGGCAGGCTCGACTTGCCCGACGCGATGAGAATGAACGAGTCGTTCGTCGACGTGTCGCCGTCGATCGTGATGCAGTTGAACGAGCGGTCGGCCACGTGCTTCACCAGTTCATCGAGCACGGGTTGCGCGACATTCGCGTCGAACGCGAGGAAGCCCAGCATCGTCGCCATGTTCGGCTTGATCATGCCGGCGCCCTTGCTGATGCCCGTCATCGTGACCGTATGGCCGTCGATCCGCACCTGGCGGGACACGGCCTTCGGCAGCGTGTCGGTGGTCATGATGGCCTGCGCCGCGTCATACCAGTGCGCCGCCTGGCGGTTCGCCAGCGCGGCGGGCAACCCGGCCTTCAGACGGTCGACAGGCAGCGGCTCCAGAATCACGCCCGTCGAGAACGGCAGCACCTGTTCGGGCGCAATGCCGGCGAGCCGCGCGAGTTCGTCGCAGGTCTCGCGAGCGTGCTTCATGCCCGGCTCGCCCGTGCCTGCATTCGCGTTGCCCGTGTTCACGACGAGCGCGCGGATGCCCTTGCCGCCCGTACGCACGCGCTCGAGATGCTCGCGGCACACCGTCACGGGCGCGGCGCAGAAACGGTTCGACGTGAACACGCCCGCCACTGTCGCGCCTTCGTCGACGGAAATGACGAGTACGTCCTTGCGGTTCGGCTTGCGGATGTTCGCCTCGGCCCAGCCTAGCGTGACGCCGGCGACGGGATGGAGTTGAGCGGGATCGATCGAGGGGAAATTGACAGCCATGTTTGCGACCTGTCGAGAACGAAATGCCGGCGAGCGCCGGCATCGAGGATCAAGGTTGATGGCGCCGGATGGAACCGCGCCACCGCGAAATCACCAGCAATGCACGCTCCAAACGACGCGGCGCGCATGATGCGCGCCGCCTTCGTGTGTCACGCGATCTTGCCGTGGCACTGCTTGTACTTCTTGCCGCTGCCGCATGGGCAAGGATCGTTGCGGCCGACCTTCGGCACGCTGTCGCCCGACAGCGGCGCTGCCGCGCTGCCGCCGTGAGCCATCGCGTCGCCGATCATGGCAGCCGCTGCATTCGCGGCGACGGGCGCCGCCGCGACGGCCGCGCCACCTTCCGAGTAATCGGCGTGACGGAACTCGACGTTCTCCAGATGGCTGCCTTGCTCTTCCATCTCCTCGGCCGCCTGTTCCAGCTGTTCCGGCGACTGGATCTGCACGTTCATCACGATACGCGTGACTTCGAGCTTCACTGAGTCGAGCATCGCGGCGAAAAGTTCGAATGCCTCGCGCTTGTATTCCTGCTTCGGGTTCTTCTGCGCGTAGCCGCGCAGATGGATACCCTGACGCAGGTGATCGAGCGCGGCGAGGTGTTCGCGCCAGCTGCGATCGAGCGTCTGCAGCATGACCGAGCGCTCGAACGCGCTGAACGATTCGCGGCCGACCTGCTCGACCTTCGATTCGTAGGCCTCGTCCGCGGCGGCGGTCACGGCTTCGAGAATTTCGTCTGCGTCGATCTGCTGCGACTCGTTGATCATCTCCTGGATGGCGAGATCGAGCTGCCAGTCGTTGCGCAGCGCTTCTTCGAGCTCAGGCACGTCCCACTGCTCCTCGATGCTGCCCGCCGGCACAAACTGACGGACGACGTCCGTAATCACGCCGTGACGCATCGCACCGATCGTTTCGGTGATGTCGTGCGCCTCGAGCAGTTCGTTGCGCTGCTGGTAGATCACCTTGCGCTGATCGTTCGACACGTCGTCGTATTCGAGCAGCTGCTTGCGGATGTCGAAGTTGCGTGCTTCGACCTTGCGCTGCGCCGATTCGATCGAACGCGTGACGATGCCTGCCTCGATCGCCTCGCCTTCCGGCATCTTCAGACGGTCCATTATGGCGCGCACGCGGTCGCCCGCGAAAATGCGCAGCAGCGGATCTTCCAGCGACAGATAGAAACGCGACGAACCCGGATCGCCCTGACGGCCAGCGCGGCCGCGCAGCTGGTTGTCGATACGACGCGATTCGTGACGCTCGGTGCCGATGATGTGCAGACCGCCTGCGGCCTTCACCTGATCGTGCAGCGCCTGCCATTCGTCGTGCAGCTTCTGAATGCGCGGCGCTTTTTCGTCTTCGGGGATCGACAGGTCGGCTTCGATGAATGCGGCCTGCTTTTCGGCATTGCCGCCCAGCACGATGTCGGTACCGCGGCCAGCCATGTTGGTCGCGATCGTGATGCGCTTCGGACGGCCCGCTTCCGCAACGATGGCCGCTTCGCGCGCGTGCTGCTTCGCGTTCAGCACTTCGTGCGGCAACCCCGCCTTGTGCAGCAGTTGCGACAGCAGTTCGGAGTTTTCGATCGACGTCGTGCCGACCAGCACGGGCTGACCGCGGTCGTAGCATTCGCGGATATCGCGAATCACCGCGTTGTAGCGCTCCAGCGCCGTCTTGTAGATCTGATCCTGCTTGTCGATCCGCTTCGGCGGGCGGTTGGTCGGAATCACGACCGTTTCGAGGCCGTAGATTTCGTTGAATTCGTACGCTTCGGTGTCGGCCGTACCCGTCATGCCCGACAGCTTCGCGTACATGCGGAAGTAGTTCTGGAACGTGATCGAAGCGAGCGTCTGATTCTCGCTCTGGATCTTCACGTGTTCCTTCGCTTCGACGGCCTGATGCAGACCGTCGGACCAGCGGCGGCCCGCCATCAGACGGCCCGTGAATTCGTCGACGATCACCACTTCGCCGTTCTGCACGACGTAATGCTGGTCCTTGTAGAACAGCGTGTGCGCGCGCAGCGCGGCGTACACGTGGTGCATCAGCGTAATGTTCTGCGGCGCGTAAAGGCTTTCGCCCTCGCCGATCAGGCCCCACTCGGCGAGCAGGCGCTCGGCCTTCTCGTGGCCCGATTCCGTCAGAAACACCTGGCGCGCCTTTTCGTCCAGCGTATAGTCGCCCGGCTTCTCGACGCCCGTGCCGTCAGCCTTCTCTTCGCCGATCTGGCGATCGAGCAGCGGCGGCAGCGCGTTCATGCGCACGTAGAGTTCGGTGTGATCTTCAGCCTGGCCGGAGATGATCAGCGGCGTCCGCGCTTCGTCGATCAGGATCGAGTCCACTTCGTCGACGACCGCGAAGTTCAGCGCGCGCTGCACGCGCGCGTCGGTCTCGTAGACCATGTTGTCGCGCAGGTAGTCGAAGCCGAACTCGTTGTTCGTGCCGTAGGTGATATCCGCGGCGTAGGCTTCCTGCTTGAGGCCGTGATCCATCTGCGACAGGTTGATACCGACCGACAGCCCGAGGAAGTTGTACAGACGCGCCATCCACTCGGCGTCGCGCTGCGCGAGGTAGTCGTTCACCGTCACGACGTGCACGCCGCGGCCCGACAGCGCATTCAGATACACGGGCAGCGTCGCGACAAGCGTCTTGCCCTCCCCCGTGCGCATTTCTGCGATCTTGCCGTAGTGCAGGACCATGCCGCCGATCAGCTGCACGTCGAAGTGCCGCATCTTCAGCACGCGCTTGCTCGCCTCGCGGCAGACCGCGAACGCCTCGGGCAGCAGCTTGTCGAGCGACTCGCCGCTACTCACGCGTTGCCGGAACTCCACGGTTTTCGCGCGCAGTTGATCATCCGTCAATTGCTCGATCTGCGGTTCGAGCGCATTGATCGCCAAGACGGTCTTTTGATATTGCTTGACGAGCCGCTGGTTGCGGCTGCCAAAAATCTTTTGTAGAAAACCGGTGGTCATCGGATCGTGGTTGCGTCGCGGTTTCGGTCAGGTTGCAAGGCCGGTTTTTACACCTCTTTACCTTGTTGCAACCCTTGGCCGAAGAAGCCTCGGCGGCTTAGGTCCAAGAGTAAATTCGAATCACGGATTTTAGCACGCGCCCCCGCGTACGCCTGTGTCAGCGGCAAGATGGTTGGCCATCCGGCCAGGCCCGGAGCATTGCCGGCATGGCCGTCCGGCCGGTCGCGAAACGGCGTTGAGCGCCCGTGCCGCACGGTACAATCGCGGCATGAGCGCGCGCGGGGCGCGTGCTGCCAATACGATCCGAGATGAGCCGTTTTCCACCGTTTTCAAGGCAATCGCTGAAGCCGGGCCCGAAGCTGGGTTCCCGGTCGTTCGACGTGCGCCGGCCGCAGGCCATCGCTGAAGTCCTGAATCGCACCGACGCATTCGCCGCCTTGCGCGCGGGCGTCGAGCAGGTAGCTGCGCTGGAACGCGACCTCACTGAGCTTCTGCCCGATTATCTGGCGACGAGCGTCGAGCCCGGTTTCATCAAGGACGGCGTGCTCGCGCTGTTCGCCGCGCACAACGCGCTTGCCGCCCGGCTGCGGCATCTTGAGCCGCGTCTGTTGTCGGATTTGCAGCAGCGCGGCTGGCCCGTCAATTCCCTGAGGATTCGCGTGCGTCCGCAGCCGGCGAAAGAAGCGCCGCGGGCGAAAGAAGCGCGGATGTCGCGCGTCGGGGCCGATGCGCTGCATGCGCTCAGCGAATCGCTTGAGCCTTCGCCGCTGCAGGCCGCATTGGCGCGCATGGCGGCTCGCCACCGGAAGTAAGCCTCGTCGGCGAAACAACGTGCGGAAATGAAAAAAGCGGCCTTTTCAGGCCGCTTTTTCGTTCATGCTTGATCCGCCGTTAAATCGCCGGCTTCAGGCAAACGCCGTCTGCGTGTCGTAGGCGAACCCACGCGGCGCCTTCAGCGGATCGTCGAACGTGACGATTTCGTACGAATCTTCATGCGCCAGCAGTTCACGGAGCAGCTGGTTGTTCAGGCCGTGACCCGACTTGTAGGCGTCGTAAGCCGCCAGTAGCGGGTGGCCGACCACGTACAGGTCGCCGATCGCGTCCAGCATCTTGTGCTTCACGAACTCGTCGTCGTAACGCAAGCCGTCGTTGTTCAGGATGCGGTACTCGTCGAGCACGATCGCGTTGTCCATGCTGCCGCCGCGCGCAAGGCCCAGCTCGCGCATCATTTCGACCTCATGCGCGAAGCCAAACGTCCGGGCCCGAGCGATTTCACGCACGTACGACGTGTTCGCGAAATCCACTTCGAGCGCCTGCCCCGTCTTGTCGACGGCGGGATGGCGGAAGTCGATCGTGAATTTCAGCTTGAAGCCAAAGTACGGATCGAGACGCGCGAATTTGTCGCCGTCGCGGATTTCAACAGGCTTCGTAACCTTGATGAATTTCTTCGCTGCGTTCTGCTCTTCGATTCCCGCCGACTGGATCAGGAACACGAAGGACGCCGCGCTGCCGTCCATAATGGGAATTTCTTCAGCGGTGACGTCGACGTACAGGTTGTCGATCCCGAGGCCCGCGCACGCGGACATCAGGTGTTCGATAGTCGACACGCGCGCGCCGTCTTTCTGCAACACCGATGCAAGCCGCGTATCGCCGATCGCCATCGCCGACGCGGGGATGTCCACCGGCGTGGGCAAATCCACGCGGCAAAACACGATGCCCGTGTCCGGCGAGGCCGGGCGGAGCGTCAGGTTGACCTTGCGCCCCGAGTGCAGGCCGATGCCAACCGTTTTGACGATCTGTTTGATAGTGCGCTGCTTCAACATGGTGGTCTTCTATTCGATTGAAAATCCTAATCAGGATTTTTTAATTCATAGCACGAATTATACTCCAATCGTTTCCGCAGCGCCCTTGCGCTGGCGTTTCAATCTGTTTCTCTACGTTACCTGATCGGGAAGCGTGACGGGCCGATGCCCGGAACGGAGGCGTTTCCGGTCATCGGCCCGCGTTACGGCCTGTCACAACGGGGTCACAAAAAACGTTGCCGCAGCGCAACAAACAGCGTCTTGCCGCCGCGACGAAGCTTCAAGGCCGCGTCATGCCTGGCTCAACGTCGCGAGAATACTGGCCGCATCGCTGACTTCGAACTTGCCGGGTGCTTCGACGTGCAGCGTCTTGACCACGCCGTCGTCGACCACCATCGCGTAGCGCTGGGAACGGATTCCCATGCCGCGCGCCGACAGATCCTGCTCCAGACCGAGCGCTTTGGTGAAAGCCGCGCTGCCGTCCGCCATCATGCGCACCTTGCCCGAGGTGCGCTGGTCGCGTGCCCACGCGCCCATGACGAACGCGTCGTTGACGGATACGCACCAGATCTCGTCGATACCGGCGGCACGCAACTTCTCTGCCTGCTCGACGTAGCCCGGCACGTGCTTCGCCGAACAGGTCGGCGTGAAGGCGCCCGGCAATCCGAAGATCACCACGCGCTTGCCGGCCGTCTGCTCGCGCACGTCGAAGCTGTTCGGCCCGATCGTGCAGCCCTCGCGCTCGTCTTCGATTAACTCGTAAACGGTCGCCTGGGGAAGCTTTTCACCTGTCTGAATCATGCTCGTTCCTTCGCATCGATGCGGAGCACGCTCGCACGTACTCGTGCCGCAGTGGACGTTTCATCCGGCGACAGTGACCCGAACCGCTTCGCGCTAACGAAGAGGGCACCTGTCCACGCCGCGCGCGTTACCCCACGCGGCCTGTTCGCCATTCCACCCGCCACGCTCGTGCACTTCTGCTGCGCGCAATCACACAAACATCAGATTACGCCGCAGAAAGCCCGCTCCTGCGTGAGCCTCAGTCTGCCTGCTTGCGCAGGAAGGCCGGGATGTCGTACGTATCGACGCCCTTTTCCTGCAGCGCCTGCACGTGCGAAGCAGCCGTGTCACGCGACGTACGCCACACTGCCGGCGTATCCAGCGAACCGTAGTCCGCCGTCGCTGCGTGTTGCGGCGTGTAAGCATGCTGCATCGCGCCGACCGGCTGGTTGTCCGTGCCCGTGCGCAGCAGCGTCATCGGCGTTTGCTGCTGCTTCTTCGCAGCGCGGCCCAGACCCGTTGCCACCACCGTCACGCGCAGCGCATCGCCCATCGCGTCGTCGTACACCGCGCCGAAAATCACGGTCGCGTCATCAGCAGCATAGCTCTTGATCGTGTTCATCACTTCGCGCGTTTCCGACAGACGCAGCGAACGGCTCGACGTGATGTTCACCAGCACGCCGCGCGCGCCCGACAGATCGACGCCTTCCAGCAGCGGGCTGGCGACAGCCTGTTCCGCCGCGAGACGCGCGCGATCGACGCCGGCCACCGTCGCCGTGCCCATCATCGCCTTGCCCTGCTCGCCCATCACCGTCTTCACGTCTTCGAAGTCGACGTTCACCAGGCCATCGACGTTGATGATTTCCGCTATACCGGCCACTGCGTTGTTGAGCACGTCGTCGGCGCACTGGAAGCACTTGTCCATTTCGGCGTCATCGCCCATCACCTCGAACAGCTTGTCGTTCAGGACGACGATCAGCGAGTCGACGTGATCCTCCAGTTGCTGCGAACCGGCTTCAGCGACGCGCATGCGCTTGCCGCCTTCGAACTCGAACGGCTTGCTGACGACGCCAACCGTCAGAATGCCCATTTCCTTGGCGATCTGCGCGACCACGGGTGCTGCGCCCGTGCCCGTGCCGCCGCCCATGCCTGCCGTGATGAACACCATGTGTGCGCCGCGCAGTGCGTCGGCGATGCGCTCACGTGCTTCTTCTGCTGCTGCGCGGCCCATTTCGGGCTTTGCGCCTGCACCAAGACCCGTGTTGCCCAACTGGATGACGTTCGGTGCGCGCGAGCGCGACAGCGCCTGAGCGTCCGTGTTCATCACGATGAAATCGACGCCTTGCACGCCGCGATTGATCATGTGCGTCACTGCGTTGCCGCCCGCACCACCGACGCCCACCACCTTGATGATGGTGCCGTTGGTTTCCGTTTCCAGCATCTGGAATTCCATGTTGCCTCCGTCAAGAAAAAAAGTACCCGCTACTCGGCCGTTATTCGGCAGGAGATCGGGCAACCTCCTGTCGCGCGCCAGCCGCCGGCACTGGCGCGAATTTCCCTTTACTTCGAATTCTTTTTAGAAATTGCCGAGGAACCAGTCCTTCATCCTCGTGAATACCTGACCCATCGATCCCGACTGCACCGCGACCTTGCGCCCACGCATGCGCTGCGAGCGTCCTTCGACGAGCAGACCCATCGCCGTCGAATAACGCGGATTGCGCACCACGTCCGCGAGGCCGCCTGCATATTCCGGCACGCCGATTCGGACCGGTTTCAGGAAAATGTCCTCACCCAGCTCGACCATGCCCGGCATCATCGACGCGCCGCCCGTCAGCACGACGCCCGAGCTCAGCAGCTCTTCGTAACCCGACTCGCGCACCACCTGCTGCACGAGCGAAAACAGTTCTTCCACGCGCGGCTCGACCACGGCCGCGAGCGCCTGGCGCGACAGCGTGCGCGGACCGCGCTCGCCAAGACCGGGCACTTCGATCATCTCGTCGGGATCGGCGAGCGCCTGCTTCGCGATGCCGTAGCTGACCTTGATGTCTTCGGCATCCGGCGTCGGCGTACGCAGCGCCATCGCGATGTCGCTCGTGATCTGGTCGCCGGCGATGGGAATCACGGCCGTGTGACGGATCGCGCCTTCGCTGAAGATCGCGATGTCCGTCGTGCCGCCGCCGATATCGACGAGCACCACGCCCAGTTCCTTTTCGTCCTCCGTCAGCACGGCCAGCGACGACGCCAGCGGCTGCAGGATCAGATCGTTCACTTCGAGGCCGCAGCGGCGCACGCACTTGACGATGTTCTGCGCCGCGCTCACCGCACCCGTCACGATGTGCACCTTCACTTCGAGACGGATGCCGCTCATACCGATCGGCTCGCGCACGTCTTCCTGGCCGTCGATGATGAATTCCTGCGTCAGGATGTGCAGCACCTGCTGATCGGTCGGAATGTTGATCGCCTTGGCCGTTTCGATCACGCGCGCGACGTCCGTCTGCGTCACTTCCTTTTCCTTGATCGCGACCATCCCGCTCGAATTGAAGCTGCGGATATGGCTGCCCGCGATCCCGGTGAACACGTTCGTGATCTTGCAGTCGGCCATCAGCTCGGCTTCTTCGAGCGCCCGTTGAATGGACTGCACCGTGGCCTCGATGTTCACCACGACGCCTTTTTTGAGCCCCTTCGATTCGCTCTGGCCGAGTCCGATCACCTCGTAATGACCTTCGCCCTTCAACTCGGCGACGATGGCGACCACTTTCGCCGTGCCGATGTCGAGGGCTACCAGCAGATCTTTATAGTCTTTACTCATAGCGTGCTCATTGCGTGTGATGTCCTGTTACTTCTTGCCCTTGTCGGGTTCCGTAATGAAGCGCATGCCTGCCGCACGAATGGCGAAGCCGTTCGGATAGCGCAAGTCCGCATATTCGATGTCCTTCCCCAACGTTGCGTCACCGCGCCCCATGCCGCGGTGAGCCGCTTGCAGCGGTCGGCGAGCGTGTCCTGATTGCGCTCGCGTCCCAGTTCGACCTGCATGCCGTTCGACAGCTTCACCGTCCACGCGAAACGCGGCGACAGCGTCACTTCATCCGGCGTCGCGCCAACGGGCGCAAACCACTTCCTGAAGTCCCGATACCGCGCGACGACTTCCTTCGCCGACCCTTCCGGGCCATCGAACGCGGGCAGCTCTTCTTCGAGCTCGCCCTGGTTCGCGGTGAACACCTCTCCGTCGGTGCTCACCAGCTGATCGGTGCCCCAGGTGCCGATCGGCTTGTACTCTTCGAGCGTCACCGCGAGCGCGTTCGGCCACACGCGGCGCACGCTCGCGTGACGCACCCACGGCATCTGCTCGAATGCCTGACGCGCCGTGTCGAGATCGACGGTGAAGAAGTTGCCCTTCAACCGTCCGACCACACCCGCGCGCACCGTCGGCGAATTGATGTGTTCCGTGTCGCCGTCGATGCGGATTTCGCGCAGCGCGAAGTTCGGGCGCTGGATCAGCCAGTAGCCGCCCGCCGCCAGCAGCACGAGCAGCAACAACGCGTGCAACGCGTTGGCGGCGAGATTGAGCTGGCGAACGTTGTTCCACATGTCGAGGCGTGTTCCTTAATCCTTTAGCGTCAGTGCGAGCACCTTCACCACCAGTTCCTGGTAGCTGATGCCGACAGCACGCGCGGCCTTCGGCGGCAGCGAGTGATCCGTCATGCCCGGCGCCGTGTTCACCTCGAGGAAATACGCGTTGCCCTCGCCGTCCAGCATGAAATCGGCGCGGCCCCAGTCGGTGCAGCCGAGCACGTCGAACGCCTGGCGCGCGAGCTTCTTCAGGAGTGTTTCTTCTTCAGCCGCGATACCGCACGGAATCAGATACTGCGTGTCGTTGGCGATGTACTTCGCGTGATAGTCGTAGAACTCGCCGGCGGGCACGATGCGGATGATGGGCAAGTCCAGATCGCCCGCGATGCACGCCGTGTACTCGCCGCCGCCCTCAATGCTCTTCTCGACCACGACGATCTTGTCGAACTTCACGGCTTCTTCGAGCGCGGGCACGAGCGCGTCGGCCGCCTTCACCTTGATGACAGCGACGCTCGAACCTTCGCTCGCCGGCTTCACGAAAAGCGGCAGGCCCAGCTTCGCGACGATGTCTTTCGCGCGCGCAGCGTAGTCGTCGCCGCGCAGCACCGCTTCGAACGGCGGCGTCGGAATGCCGAGCTGCTGCCACACCAGCTTCGTGCGGAACTTGTCGAGACCGAGCGCCGAGCCGAGCACGCCGCTGCCCGTATAACGGATGCCGTAGAAATCGAGCGCGCCCTGAATCTGGCCGTTCTCGCCGTAGCCGCCATGCAGCGCGTTGAACGCGCGCACGAAGCCCTCGTCCTTCAATGCCGCGAGCGGACGCTCGGCGGGATCGAACGGATGTGCGTCGACGCCCGCAGCGCGCAGCCCTTGCAGCACGAGACTGCCGGAGTTCAACGACACTTCGCGCTCGGCGGACGCACCGCCGAGCAGCACAGCAACCTTGCCGAAAGATTTGGGATCGATACCGCTCATTTCACACCTTCGTTTCCTGCGAGCCGACCCGGCACGCTGCCGATCGAACCCGCGCCCATCGTGATCACCACATCGCCGTCGCGCACGATTGCAGCGAGCGCGTCCGGCACTTCATCCACCGTTTCGACAAATACCGGCTCGACCTTGCCCGCGACGCGGATCGCACGCGTCAGCGAACGGCCGTCCGCCGCGACGATAGGCGCTTCACCCGCCGAATAGACTTCCGTCAGCACGAGCGCATCGACCGTCGACAGCACCTTCACAAAATCTTCGAAGCAATCGCGCGTGCGCGTGAAGCGGTGCGGCTGGAACGCGAGCACGAGACGCTTGTCCGGGAACGCGCCGCGCGCGGCAGCCACCGTCGCCGCCATTTCGACGGGGTGATGACCGTAGTCGTCGACGAGCGTGTACGCGCCGCCGCTTGCGACGCTCACTTCGCCGTAACGCTGGAAACGCCGGCCGACGCCGTTGAAATCCGCGAGCGCTCGCTGGATATCGGCATCTTTCACCTCAAGTTCAGTCGCAATTGCAATCGCGGCCAGCGCGTTCTGCACGTTGTGCAGGCCGGGCAGGTTCAAGACGATGTCAATGGCGGGCGCGTCTTCGCGCATCGCCGTGAAATGCATCTTGCCTTCGCGCGCTTCAACGTTCACGGCGCGCACCTGCGCGTCGGACGCGAAGCCGTAGCGGATGATCGGCTTCGATACGAACGGCAGGATTTCCTTCACGTTCGGATCGTCGACGCACAGCACCGCAATGCCATAAAACGGCAGACGGTGCGTGAATTCAATGAACGCCTGCTTGAGCCGCGCGAAATCGTGGCCGTAGGTGTCCATGTGATCGGCGTCGATGTTCGTGATGACTTCGATCACCGGAAACAGGTTTAGGAACGACGCATCCGATTCGTCCGCTTCGGCGACGATGAAATCGCCCGTGCCGAGACGCGCGTTCGCGCCCGCGCTGATCAGACGTCCGCCGATCACGAAAGTCGGATCGAGACCGCCCGCCGCCAGCACGCTCGCCACCAGCGACGTAGTCGTGGTCTTGCCGTGCGTGCCCGCGATCGCGATGCCCTGCTTCAGGCGCATCAGTTCCGCGAGCATCACGGCGCGCGGCACGATGGGGATGCGGCGATGGCGCGCAGCCAGCACTTCGGGGTTGTCGCTGCGCACGGCCGTCGACACGACGACGGCATTCGCGCCTTCGATGTTCTCCGCGTCGTGACCGATCGCGATACGCGCGCCGAGCGCCGCGAGGCGCTCCGTCACCGCGTTGCGCGACAGATCCGAGCCGCTGACCTGATAGCCGAGATTGACGAGCACTTCGGCAATGCCGCTCATGCCCGCGCCGCCGATCCCGACGAAGTGAATGTGTTTGACGATATGTTTCATTGCTGCTTTCCTTCCGGGCTCAGGCTCGGGGTCACGCCCGCCGCCGTCGCGCAGATCTGTGCGACCTGTTCGGTGGCGTCGGGTTTCGCGAGCGAGCGCGAACGCTCCGCCATCTCCGCGAGCGAGGCCCGCGTCTGGCTGCGCAACCAGGCAGCGAGTGCATCCGCCGACAGATCGCGCTGTTGTACGAGCAGCGCCGCGCCGTTGTCGGCGAGAAACGCTGCGTTGGTTGTCTGGTGATCGTCGACGGCGTACGGGAACGGCACGAAGAATGCCGCCACGCCCACCGCCGCGATCTCGGCGACCGTCATCGCGCCCGAACGGCAGATCACGAGATCCGCGTTCGCGTAGGCGCTCGTCATGTCGTCGATGAAAGGCACGAGCTGGACCTCGTCGCCCGCCGCGATGCCCGCCGCTTCGTAGTTCGCGCGCAACGCGTCGATATGCTTCGCGCCCGCCTGATGCACGATGCGCGGCCGCTCCTGCGGCGCGAGCTTCGCGAGCGCGCGCGGCACCACTTCATTCAACGCCGACGCGCCGAGACTGCCGCCCACGACGAGCACATTCAGCGGACCGCGGCGCGCCGCGTAGCGTGTCTGGGGTGCCGGCGTGCGCGCAAGTTCCTCACGAATCGGGTTGCCCGTCCACTCGGCGTTCGGCAGCGCGTTCGGAAACGCAACGAGCACGCGCCGCGCGAGCTTCGCGAGCACCTTGTTCGCGAGACCGGCGATGGAATTCTGTTCGTGCAGCACGAGCGGCGTACCGCTCAGCGCCGTCATCACGCCTGCGGGAAACGTGATGTAGCCGCCCATGCCGAGCACGACATCGGGCTTCACACGACGCAGCACCGACAGACTCTGCATGCACGCGCGCAGCAGATTCACGGGCAGCATCAGCTTGGTCTTCATACCCTTGCCACGCAGGCCGCCGAATTGCACGTACTCCATCGGAATGCCGTGTTTCGGGACGAGCGTCGCTTCCATGCCGTTGGGATTGCCGAGCCACACGACGCGCCAGCCCCACGCCTGCATCAGGTGGGCGACGGCGAGGCCCGGGAACACATGTCCCCCGGTGCCGCCGGCCATCACCATCAGCGTGCGTTGTTGCATCGTCATACCTTGCCCCCGCGCATGAGGACCCGGTTCTCGTAGTCGACACGCATCAGCACGCCGACAGCGACGCAGTTCAGCAAGATGCCCGAGCCGCCGTAGCTGACGAGCGGCAGCGTGAGACCTTTGGTCGGCAGCAAGCCGAGGTTCACGCCCATGTTGATGAAGGTCTGCGCGCCGAACCAGATGCCGACGCCCTTCGCAACGAGACCCGCGAACGTGCGGTCGAGCGCGAGCGCCTGACGGCCGATTTCGAACGAGCGGCGCACGATCCAGTAGAACATCAGGATCACGACGAGCACGCCGACAAAGCCGAGTTCCTCGCCGATCACGGCGAGAATGAAGTCGGTGTGCGCTTCGGGCAGATAGTTGAGCTTCTCGACGCTGCCGCCGAGACCCACGCCGAACCACTCGCCACGGCCGAAGGCGATCAGCGAGTGCGTCAACTGATAAGCCTTGCCCTGCGCATAGCGGTCGTCCCACGGATCGAGGTACGCGAAGATCCGCTCGCGGCGCCACGGCGACGCCCAAACGAGCAGCGTGAAGGTACCGACAGCCGTCGCCACCAGTCCGCCGAAAATCTTGCCGTTCACGCCGCCGAGGAACAGCACGCCCATCGCGATCGCCGCGACCACCATGAACGCGCCCATGTCGGGCTCAAGGAGCAGCAGCATGCCGACCGCACCGACGGCGAAGCCCATCGGCAGAAAGCCCTTCGCGAAGCTGTGCATGTACTCCTGCTTGCGCACCGTGTAGTTCGCCGCGTAGATCGTCACGGCGAGCTTCATGATTTCCGACGGCTGCATGTTCGTGATGCCGAGGGGGATCCAGCGGCGCGCGCCGTTCACGCCCTTGCCGACGTGCGGGATCAGCACGATCACGAGCGCGGCGAGCGCGATCAGGAAGAGCCTCGGCGCGTACTTGTCCCACGTGGAAATCGGCACCCGGAACGCGATCACGCCCGCGACAGAACCCATTACGACGAAAATGACCTGACGCACGAGGAATGCGTAGTCGCGATACGACGCGTACTTCGGCGAATCCGGCATCGCGATCGACGCCGAGTACACCATCACGATGCCGAGACCCAGCAGCGCGACGACGACCCACAGCAACGAATGATCGTAGTCGAGCATCCGCGAGCGCAGCGGACGCACGCCGTTGACCGCGCTCGACAGCCCGCCCGTGCGCGACGTGCGCCCGGATGCAGCTGCGCCGCTGGTTTGCCCAGCGACCGAACCGCGTTGCTTGCCGAGTTGCGAACCGAAGCGTTCCGTCCAGCTCATATCATCGTCCCCCGTTCGGCAGCGATGTCTTCGACCGCGCTGCGGAAAACCGCCGCGCGATGTGCATAACCCTTGAACATGTCGAAGCTGGCGCACGCGGGCGACAGCAGCACGGCATCGCCCGGCTGCGCAACGGCGCTCGCGGCGCGCGTCGCTTCTTCGAGCGTCGCGTGTTCGGTCATCGCGATGCCCGTGTGTTGGAGCGCTGCGCGGATTTGCGGCGCGTCGCGGCCGATCAGCATGACGGCGCGGCACCAGCGCGTCACCGGCTCGGCGAGCGGATCGAATTCCTGACCCTTGCCGTCGCCGCCCGCGATCAGCACGACGCGTTGCGCGAGACCGTCGAGCGCCGCCACCGTCGCGCCGACATTCGTGCCCTTGCTGTCGTCCACATAATCGACGCCGTCGATCGACGCGATCAGCTCTACGCGATGCGGCTCGCCGCGATACTCGCGCAAACCGTGCAGCAGCGGCGCGCCCGGCAAACCGATTGCGCGCGCCAGCGCGAACGCCGCGAGCGAATTCGTCGCGTTGTGCAGGCCGCGGATGCGCAACGCGTCAGCGGGCATCAGGCGCTTGAGGGCGATGTCCGGCGGCGTCGTGGATTCGCTCTTGCGGCGGCGCGTCGGCACGGGCTCGTCGGTGGCGTCGCGGTCTTGGGCCTGTACGAGCCAGACCATGCCGTTGTCGCGCAGCAAGCCATAGTCGCCGTCCCGCACCGGCTCGTTGACGCCGAACGTCACCAGTTGAGCGCCGCTCTGCCCGGAAGGCGCGAGCGCCATCACGCGCGCATCGTCGCGGTTGAGCACGCGCACCGTGTTCTTGCCGAAAATCTTGCCCTTCGCGGCAGCGTAGGCATCGAGCCCGCCGTGCCAGTCCAGATGATCTTGCGTGATGTTCAGGATCACGGCTGCGTCCGGCTCGAACGTATGGGCCGTTTCCAGCTGGAAGCTCGACAGTTCGAGCACCCACACGTCGGGCAGCGCGGTGTTGTCGATGGCTTCCGTGAGCTTGTCGAGCGCTGCGGGGCTGATGTTGCCCGCAACGGCGACCTTCTTGCCCGCGCGTTCGCACAGCAGGCCCGTGAGACTCGTCGTAGTCGTCTTGCCGTTGGTGCCCGTGATCGCGATCACCTTCGGCGCGTAGCCACTTTCGCCGAGCGTCTTGAGCGCCTGAGCGAAGAATTCGAGTTCGCCCCACACGGGGATGCCGCGCTCGCGCGCGGCGGCGATCAGCGGAACGAGATCGGCCGCGAGCGGCGACAGGCCGGGGCTGATCGCAACCAGTTCGATATCTTCCAGCAGCACGTCCGAAAACGGTCCGCCGACGAAATTGCCTTCGATACCGTGCGCTTCGAGCGCGGACAGGTTCGGCGGCACTTCGCGCGTGTCGGCGATACGCAGGCGGCAACCATGCCGCGCGCACCAGCGCGCCATCGCGAGGCCCGATTCACCGAGCCCCAGCACGAGCACCATCGGCTTTTGCCGATCCCGAAACTTCTCGCCAAACATCGACTGCTTCCCCTTGCTTGCTTTGAATGCGGCTTATTGCGACTCGATCAGCGCAACTTGAGCGTGGACAAACCGAACAGGCACAACATCAACGTGATGATCCAGAAACGCACGACCACCTGCGTTTCCTTCCAGCCCGACAGTTCGAAGTGGTGATGCAGCGGCGCCATCTTGAAGATGCGGCGGCCTTCACCGAAACGTGCCTTCGTGAACTTGAACCACGTAACCTGCAACATCACCGACACCGTCTCGGCAACGAAAATCCCGCCCATGATGAACAGCACGATTTCCTGACGCACGATCACGGCGATCGTGCCAAGCGCGCCGCCGAGCGCCAGCGCGCCGACGTCGCCCATGAACACCTGCGCCGGGTGCGTGTTGAACCAGAGAAACGCGAGCCCCGCCCCGCCCATCGCGGAGCAGAAGATCAGCATTTCGCCCGCGCCCGCGATGTGCGGAAACAACAGGTATTTCGAATAGACGGCGCTGCCCATCACGTACGCGAACACGCCGAGCGACGAACCGACCAGCACGACGGGCATGATCACGAGGCCGTCGAGGCCGTCGGTGAGGTTCACCGCATTGCTCGAACCGACGATCACGAGATACGTGAGTGCGATGAAGCCCCACACGCCGAGCGGATAGGTCATCGACTTGAGGAACGGCAGCAGCAGGTCGGCGCGCGCGGGCAGGCCCATCGACAGCCCGCTGCGCACCCACGCCATGAACAGATCGAACACCCGCACGTTGCTCGCTTCCGACACGCTGAACGCGAGATAAACGGCCGCGAACAGGCCGATCACCGATTGCCAGAAATACTTTTCGCGCGACGACATGCCGCGCGGATCCTTGTAGACGACCTTGCGATAGTCGTCGACCCAGCCGATTACGCCGAAGCCGAACGTGACGAGCATCACGATCCAGATGAAGCGGTTGGTCAGGTCGGCCCACAGCAGCGTGGACACGGCGATGCCGATCAGAATCAGTACGCCGCCCATCGTCGGCGTACCCGATTTCACGAGGTGCGTTTGCGGGCCGTCCTTGCGCACGGCCTGGCCGACCTTCATCTGCGTCAGCTTGCGGATCACCCACGGGCCGCAGACGAGACCGATCAGCAGCGCGGTGATCGTCGCCGCGACGGCACGAAACGTCAGATAACTGAACACGCGCAAAAAGCCGACGTCGTTCTGCAGCCATTGCGCCAGCGCCAGTAGCATACTTCTGTCCTTCTCTTTCAGTGTGCGCCGGGCGCCGTGCCCGGTGCAGCGGGTTGTGGACTCGTAACGGCGTCCACCACGCGCTCCATTTTCATGAAGCGCGAGCCTTTCACGAGATACGTCGCAGCCGGGCCGTAACCGGCCTGCTGCAATTGCGCGACGAGCGCAGTGACGTCGTCGCAGTGGCGTGCTTCGCTGCCGTACGCCGCGCAGGCATCGCGCGAGGCGTCGCCGAGCGCGTACAGCGCATCGATGCCGCGCGCCTTCGCATATGCACCGACTTCGCGATGAAACTCGGGACCGTTGTCGCCGACTTCTCCCATATCGCCCATCACCAGCACGCGCGGCGACGGACGTGCGGCGAGCACATCGATCGCGGCCAGCATCGAATCGGGATTCGCGTTGTACGTGTCGTCGATCACGGTTGCGCCCGTCATCGCGCCGAGCACCGCGCGCTTCACCTGCAAGCGGCCCTTGACTGCGCCGAATGCTTCGAGTCCGCGCTTGATCGCATCGAGCGACACGCCCGCTGCGAGCGCCGCCGCCGTGGCTGCCAGCGCGTTGTGCGCGTTGTGTGCGCCGAGCACCTGCAGCGTGACGTCGACGTGGCCTTCGGGCGTATCGATGCTCAACTGATTACCGTCGAGCGAGCCTTGGACCGCGGCTTCCGTCATGCGTTCAGCCGTATTGAGCGCGAAATCGATAATGCGGTTGCCCGTCGCCGCGACGCGCCAGATGCTCGCGTACGCATCGTTGGCTGGAAACACGGCGACGCCTTCTGGCTTCAGCGCGTGGATCACGCTTGCGTGTTCGAGCGCGACGGCTTCGACCGTCGCCATGAATTCCTGATGCTCGCGCTGCGCGTTGTTGACGACAGCGACAGTCGGCTCGCTGATCTTGCCGAGCAGCGCGGTTTCGCCCGGATGATTCATGCCGAGTTCGACGACAGCCAGCTTGTGCGTTTCGTTCAGGCGGAACAACGTCAGCGGCAGGCCGACGTCGTTGTTGAAGTTGCCTGCCGTCGCAAGGCGCGCCGCTTCGCCGACGGCCGCCGTGAAAATCGACGAGATCATTTCCTTGACCGTCGTCTTGCCGTTGCTGCCTGTCACGGCCACTACCGGCATCGAAAAGCGCTTGCGCCAGCCGTTCGCCAGCGCGCCGAGCGCATTGCGCGTATCGCCCGTCACGCGCAGTGCGGGCACGGTGAAGTTATCCGGCAAGCGAGCGACGAGCACGGCACTCACGTTGCGCGCGGCGACGTCGGCGAGAAAATCGTGTGCGTCGAAACGGTCGCCCTTCAACGCGACGAACAGATCGCCGGGACCGCACGTGCGGCTGTCCGTCGACACGCGATCGAACGCGATCGAATCGTTTCCGGCGACCGTTGCGCCCGGAATCACCGCGGCGGCTTCACGCAGCGTGAACATGCTCATTCGCCACCTCCGCGTGCGTGCGTTGCGCGGGCCGCGAGCGCGAGCCGTGCGTGATCCTGATCCGAGAACGCGCGCTTCTTGCCCATGATTTCCTGCGTCGATTCGTGCCCCTTGCCCGCCAGCACGACCACGTCCTCGCGCGCCGCGCAACGCACCGCCTGCAGAATCGCGCTCGCGCGGTCTTCGATCCGGCGCGCCTTCGACGCGTCTTTCATGCCTGCTGCGATCTGGTCGATGATCTTTTGCGGATCTTCGCTGCGCGGGTTGTCGCTCGTCACGACGACGCCGTCGGCGCAACGTTCGGCTATTTCGCCCATCAGCGGACGCTTGGTCGCATCGCGATCGCCGCCGCAGCCGAACATGCACACCAGCTTGCCGCCGCGCGCGTCGGCGATCGGGCGCAGTGCCGTCAGCGTCTGTTCGAGCGCGTCCGGCGTGTGCGCATAGTCGATCACGACAAGCGGCTCGTCGTTCTGCAGACGGCCGCCAAGGCGCTCCATCCGGCCATTCACCGATTCGAGCTTCGCGATCTGCGCAACGGCGGCATCGAACGGCACATCGGACGCGAGCAGCGCGCCGAGCACCCCGAGCAGATTGCTCACATTGAACGCGCCGAGCGTGTTGACTTCGATGTCCGTGCTGCCCCAGTCCGAAGCGATGTGGAATGCGGTGCCCGTCGCCGTCGCGCGCACGTTCGACGCGACGATCGACGCGTCCGCCTTCACATCGGCGCGCGGCTGCAGCGAGTACGCAATCGTCTTCGCGTGGCCGTTCGTGCTCGCGATCATGCGGCGGCCTGCTTCGTCGTCGGCATTGATGACGGCGGCCTTGAGTTCCGGCCACGAGAAGAGGCGCGCCTTCGCCGCTTCGTACGCAGCGAACGTGCCGTGATAGTCGAGATGATCCTGCGTGAGATTCGTGAACACGCCGACGCTGAACGCCGTGCCGTTCACGCGGCCCTGATGCAGCGCGTGCGACGACACCTCCATCGCAACGGCCTTCGCGCCAGCGGCACGCAGTTGCTCGAGGCTGCGTTGCAGTTGCGGCGCGTCGGGGGTCGTGAAGCCGGTTTGCACCAACTGGCCCGGCATGCCGCTGCCGAGCGTACCGATGATCGCGCACGGCTGGCCGAGCGCCGTCAGCGCAGCCGAAATCCAGTTCGTGCACGACGTCTTGCCGTTCGTGCCCGTCACGCCGATCACGCGCATCGCGTCGCTCGGATCGCCGTACCACGCGCTCGCGATCGTGCCCGCCAGTTCGTTCAGGTGCGGCACGGCGTACATCGTGGCGGAATCGAGACCGCCCGCAAAACCATCCGATTGCACGAGCACCGCCGCTGCACCACGCTCAATCGCACTGGGGATGAACGGACGGTTATCCGCGCCGTCGACGGCGTACGCGAGAAACACGTCGCCCGCCGCGATCTTGCGGGTATCGGCGTGCAAATGTGCGCCTGGCTGCGCATGTGCGCGCAGCCAGGCTAGCGCGTCAGCAATCTGCTGTTGCGCCGGATGAGAAGAACGCAGCGCACTCATCTAACTACTCCGGGGCGGTTCTTCGTGTTGTCTGAAATCTGCAGCTTTTTCGGCGCGGCGTGCGTCGACAGTTTCTTCGCACCGCTCGCAGCCGGTTGCGACGCGGCAGCGGGCGCCGCGGGATTCACTTCGTCCGATACCACCATCTGCTTGACGGGCTGATCGGGCGGCACGTTCAGCGAGCGCAGCGTATCGCCGACGATCGACGAGAACACGGGGCCCGACACCTGGCCGCCGAAGTGGCTGCCCGCCGTCGGTTCGTCGACGGACACGGCCACCACGATGCGCGGATTCGGCATCGGCGCCATGCCGACGAACGACGCACGGTACTTGCTGTGGTCATAGCCGCGGCCCACATGCTTGTACGCCGTACCCGACTTGCCGCCGACGCGATAACCGGGAACGGCCGCATCCGGCGACGTGCCGTCCTTCGACACGACGGACTCGAGCATCGCGCGGACTTCACGCGCGGTGGTCGGCGAAAAGACCTGCGGACCCGTCGCGGGCTGATCTTTCGGCGTGCGGAAAATCGACACGGGCATTACCTGGCCGTCGTGCGCGATCGCCGTGTAGGCGCGTCCCAGCTGGAACAGCGACACCGACAAACCGTAGCCGTACGACATGGTCGCCTGCTCGATGCGGCGCCAGCTCTTCCACGGACGCAGACGGCCCGCCGCCGCGCCAGGGAAACCGACCTTCGGCGCCTGGCCGAGACCGATGCTGGTGTACATGTTCCACATCTCTTCCGGCCGCAGCTGCATCGCGATCTTGGTCGCGCCGATGTTGCTCGACTTCTGGATCACGCCGCTGACCGTCAGCACGCCGAAACCGGCGTCGTCGGTGATCGGCGCGCCGTCCAGCACGAAACGGCCGCCGCCCGTATCAACCAGTGTAGTCGGCGTGACGCGGTGCAGGTCGAGCGCGAGCGAAACCGTGAACGGCTTCATGATCGAACCGGGCTCGAAGGTGTCGGTGAGAATGCGGTTGCGCAACTGTTCGCCCGTCAGATGCGAGCGGTCGTTCGGGTTGTACGTCGGGTAATTGACGAGCGCGAGCACTTCGCCCGTGCGCACGTCGATCACCATCGCCGCGCCCGCTTTGGCCTTGAACTTCTGCACGGCCGCTTTCAGGTTCGTGTAGGCGATGTACTGGATCTTGCTGTCGATCGACAGATCGACGTCCTGACCGTTGTGCGGCACGACCTGCTCGTCCACGTCTTCGACGATATGGCCGAGACGGTCCTTGATCACGCGACGGCTCCCCGCCATGCCCGCGAGCAGCTTCTGGTCGCCGAGCTCGACGCCTTCCTGGCCTTCGTCCTCGACGTTCGTGAAGCCGATCAGGTGAGCCGTGATCTCGCCTTCGGGATAGAAGCGCTTGTACTCGTTACGCTGATAGATACCGGGAATGTTCAGCGCCTCCACTTTTGCCGCGACGTCGACGGGCACCTGGCGCTTCACGTAGACGAACGTCTTGTCTTCCGACAGCTTCTTGCGCAGTTCCGGCTGCGTCATGTCGAGCAGCCTGGCCAGATCGGCGAGCTTGTCCGCGCCGAGATCGTCCGGCACCGATTCGGGAATCGCCCAGATGGCGCGCACGGGCAGGCTCGTCGCGAGCACGAGGCCGTTACGGTCGAGAATCTTGCCGCGCGTGGCGGGCAGTTCGAGGCGGCGCTGATAGCGGCTTTCGCCCTGCTTCTGATAGAACGCGTTGCCCGGACCCTGGATCCAGAACGCGCGCGCCGTCAGCGCGACGAACGCCATGAAGAGCAGAAACACGACGAGCTTCGAGCGCCACATCGGCAGTCGCACCGAAAGAATCGGATTCGCCGAGAACGCAACGCTCTTGTTCTTGTTCGACGATTTCTTCATCGCGTGCCTCCACGCGCTTTCGCGGCAGACGCCGGGTTCGGCGCGGAAACCGGAATGGGCGCGTCTTCGGCCTTCGCGGAGCCCGCGTCGAGCGTCAGATATTGCGTGCGGCCCGTCGTCGCGCCCTGCATCTTCAGCGAGTCGGTTGCGAGTTGCTCGATGCGTGACGTCTTCGACAGCGCGCTCTGCTGATATTGGAGCTGCGAATAGTCCTGCTGCAGCTGGCGCTCCTGCGATTGGGCGCGCTGCAACTGGATGAAAAACTGGCGCTGCTGATTGGTCGCGTTGACGACGGAAAGCGCACAACCCATGACGACGATCAGCAGGAAGATATTGAGGCGGTTCATGGCGCGATCCGCTCCGCAACGCGCATCACGGCGGAACGGGCGCGCGGGTTCGCGGCGACTTCGGCGTCGCTCGCGAATACGCGGCCTAGCAGTTTAAGAGGCGGGCTCGGCAGGTCGACGGCACGAATCGGCAGACGGCGATCGACAGCAGGCGCACTCGAGTGCGTCTGCATGAACCGTTTGACGATCCGGTCTTCGAGCGAATGAAAGCTGATCACGACCAGCCGCCCCCCTTGCTCCAGCAACGACAATGCTGCTTCTAGTACGACTTGCAGCTCCGCAAGCTCTTGATTGATGTGAATCCGTATAGCCTGAAAGGTGCGGGTTGCCGGATCCTTACCCTTCTCACGGGTTTTGACGACGTTAGCCACGATTTGGGCAAGCTCGCCCGTGCTGACGAGAGGCCCAAGACGGTCGGACTCTGCCCGGCGAGCAACAAGCGCCTTTGCAATCTGAAAAGCAAACCGTTCTTCCCCATAATCCCGTATCACCTCCGTCATTTCCTGCACCGTCGCCCGCGCCAGCCAGTCCGCTGCGGATTCGCCGCGCGTCGGGTCCATCCGCATGTCGAGCGGGCCGTCGGCGCGGAAACTGAACCCCCGCTCCGGGTCGTCGAACTGCGGCGACGACACGCCCAGATCCAGCAGCACTCCCGACACACGCCCTACCCCGCGCTCGCTCATCGCGTCGCGCAGTGATGCGAAACTTTCATGCACGATCTCGAAGCGCGGATCGCCTACCTGCTGCGCGGTGGCGATGGCGAGCGGGTCTTTGTCGAATGCGATCAGACGGCCTGCGTCACCCAGCTTTGCCAACACCGCGCGGCTATGGCCGCCGCGCCCGAACGTGCCATCTATATAGAGACCGTCCGCGCGCGTGACGAGCGCATTCACCGCTTCTTCGAGCAGCACCGTGCGATGCTGCAATTCGTTACCCATCGCAGGCGCCATATGTATTACCTGCGATCAGAATGTGAAGTTCTTCAAGGACTCGGGCATGCCCTGCGACATCGCTTCCTGTTCCTGCGCGTCGTAAGTTTCCTTGTCCCAGATCTCGAACCGGCTACCCATTCCCAACAACATCACTTCTTTTTCCAGCTTCGCCGCCTGACGCAATTCCGGCGCGATCAGGACGCGGCCAGCTGTATCCAGTTCGACATCCGCTGCACTGCCGAGGAAGATGCGCTGGAACCACTTGGCATCCATCGGCAGGCCGACGATCTTGGCGCGAAAGACTTCCCACTCGGGGCGCGGAAACAGCAACAGGCAGCCGTCCGGATGACGCGTAATCGTCATACGGCCTTCTGCCTGTCCTTGCAGCGCGTCACGATAGCGAGACGGGACGGACATCCGCCCCTTCGCATCGAGTGTCAGCGCTGACGCCCCTTGGAACACTTCACTCCCCTTTTGTCAGGGCGCTGAAAGATGTCGCCCGATTCTGGAAATTTACTGGAGAAAGCGCGTTGGATCACACAAAAATACACTTTCTCACACTGTCTCCCACTTTAGAGTAACCCCATACACCGGTCAAGGGAGCGGCACGGATTTTTCGCGGATTTTGTTTGCTAGAACAAGGACTTAGCGCCGCTTGCTCACGCCACGTCTAAAACGGAAAATCGTTATAAATGAATGAGCTAGTGAATCTTGTGAAGGTGATACGTGAAAAGTGCTGGGGAAGAGCGTGGAATAAAAGCGTTCCGGGAGGGTGAAAAGCGCGGAATAACGGTGGATTTGGAGCGATTTTCAGGACGGCGCGGAGAACGCCGTCCCACTTCGAACAGACTGTATTAAGTAGCGTTAAACGTGGTACGCGGTGCGGGTCATGATTTTCGACGCCGCGCGCATCAGCGCGCGCGCCGGAAACGGCAGCTCGATACCGCCAGCATCCGTCGCCGCCTTGCCGTGCGCGGCTTCATCGACCCGCATCTGCTCGACGATCGCACGCGATTCGTGATCGGCTTCAGGCAGTGTCGTCAGATGGCCGTCGAGATGAAGCTCTACCTGCCGCTCCGTTTCCGCCATGAAGCCGAGGCTCACGCGGTCGCCGAGGCGGCCGGCAGCGAACCCGATCGCGAGGGCGCCAGCATACCAGAGTGGATTGAGCAGGCTGGGACGCGATTCGAGCGCTTCGAGGCGCTTGTACGTCCACGCGAGATGATCTTCCTCTTCACGCGCGGCGTGCTCGAAAGCCTGCTTGAGCGCGGGCGAACGCGTCGCGATCTTTTGGGCCTGATAAAGCGCCTGCGCGCAGACCTCACCTACATGATTCACACGCATCAATCCCGCCGCGTGCGCGCGCTCTTCGTCGGTCAGTTCGACGTGCTCCGTCGATGCCGGCGGCACGGGGAGCGGACGCGACATGCGCGACACCCCGGCCATTGAGCGTAAACCCCGATCGAACTCAGTAATCAATTCATCAAGCAGCATTCTGGCCTCCACAACCCGGCGCGCGGACCGCTTCTCGCAAACCCTCATCCAGCAAGGCTTTGCGGACAATGAGAGGAAAAATTCCGAAGCATTTCCGACGGCCAGTTTTGGATTTTAGACCATGTTGCGTAAACGAAACAGCGGTCCGATCAGCGGCCCGCTTTTTCTTTGTGCGCTTAGGTGTCTTTGTTACATTACGGTGCAACTTCCTGACGAAGTTACGCAAGGCCGCAACACAGATAACTACTTGCCTTGCTTGAAAATAATTTGCAAATCCTTGGAGATCTTTCGATGAAAAAGTCGCTTCTCGCTCTTGCAGCACTGGGCGCATTTGCTGGCGTCGCTCATGCTCAGAGCAGCGTGACGTTGTACGGCATTATTGACGAAGGTTTTAACTACACCAACCACGTGCAGACGGCAGCTGGCGCTGGCCGTACGAACTCGAGCCTGTACAACCTGTCGAGCGGCGTTCTGCAAGGTAGCCGTTGGGGCATGCGCGGTACCGAGGATCTGGGCGGTGGCCTGAAAGCTGTCTTCGTGCTGGAAAGCGGCTTCGACGTGAACTCCGGCAAGTCTGGTCAGGGCGGCGCACTCTTCGGCCGTCAGGCTTATGTCGGTCTGTCGAGCCCCTTCGGTACGGTTACGATGGGTCGCCAGTATGACTCCGTGGTCGACTACGTCGGTCCCCTGGAAGCCGGCGACCAGTGGGGCGGCTACATCGCGGCTCACCCGGACGATCTGGACAACTTCAACAATGCGAATCGTACCAACAACGCGATCAAGTTCACGAGCGCGAACTACGCGGGCCTGACGTTCGGCGGCATGTATAGCCTCGGTGGTGTTGCAGGCGCGACGGGCCGCAACCAGATCTGGTCGTTGGGCGCAGGCTACAACAACGGCCCGCTGGTGTTGGGTGCTGGCTACTTGAACGTCCGCGATCCGAATACCTCGTTCTGGGGCAACGTGCCGAGCAGCGGCGCGAACCCGACCAACAACATCGGCAAGGTTACGGGCGTCCAAGGTAACCCGGTCATCTCGGGCTTCGCTTCGGCTAACTCGTACCAGGTCGGCGGCGCAGGTGGTGCGTACACGTTCGGCGCAGCAACGGTCGGCGTGACGTATTCGTTCATCCAGTTCGGCAACCTCGGCACGGAGAACGTCACGGCTCCGGCTTACCGCGGCTCGGCAACGTTCAACAACGGCGAAATCAACTTCAAGTATCAGTTGACGCCGGCTCTCGTTCTGGGCGCAGCATATGATTACACGCGCCTCGCTTCGTTCAACGGTCACGGCGGCGCGCACTACAACCAGGGCGCACTCGGCGCAGACTACTTCCTGTCGAAGCGCACGGACGTCTACCTGATCGGCGTGTACCAGCACGCTTCGGGTACGGACTCGACGGGCCAGCAAGCAGTTGCTTCGATCAACGGTCTGACGCCGTCGAACTCGAACAACCAGTTGACGGCTCGCGTCGGTATCCGTCACAAGTTCTAATAAGTTGTGAAAGCGTAGTACCCTCTGGGGCGTCTTCGGACGCCCTTTTTTATTGGTGCTTCTGGCGTCATCCGATATCAAGTTCGCACAAAGAAAAACGGCCCAACGGATTCGAACCGTTGAGCCGTGCTTTCTGCGCCGGCTGTCGTGCCGGTCTGTTCGCGGCTGGTCTCTCTCGCCTGTCGCCTTGTCTTAACCGAGCGCTGCTGTCACGCGCGTCCGTCCCGCAATTCGCGTCGCAGGATCTTGCCGACATTGCTCTTCGGCAGTTCCTTGCGGAATTCGACCGTCCGCGGCCGTTTGTAGCCCGTCAATTGTGTTTTGCAGTACGCGAAGATGTCGGTGTCGGTGATCGCATCGTCCTTCTTCACGATGTACAGCTTCACCGCTTCGCCTGAATGCTCGTCCGGCACACCGACCGCTGCGACCTCGAACACGCCGGGGTGCTTCGCGACGACGTCCTCGATCTCGTTCGGGTAGACGTTGAAGCCCGAGACCAGAATCATGTCCTTCTTGCGGTCGACGATCTTCACGAAGCCGTCTGCGCTGACGGTCGCGATATCGCCCGAACGGAAGAAGCCGTCGGGCGTCATCACTTTCGCGGTTTCGTCCGGCCGGTTCCAGTAACCCGCCATCACCTGCGGGCCGCGAATGCACAACTCGCCGGCCTGTCCGGGCGGCAGTTCGTTTCCGTCGTCGTCGCGGATCGAGACCTCCGTGGACGGCAACGGCAATCCGATCGTGCCGCTGTATTCCGTGACCGTGGTTGGATTGCAGGTCACGCATGGAGACGTCTCCGAAAGACCATAGCCCTCGACGATCGGCGCGTGCGTGCGCTCGTACCACCGGTTCGCGACCGCTTCCTGAACAGCCATCCCGCCGGCATTTGCGACCAGCAGGTTCGAAAAGTCCAGCTTCGCGAAATCGGGATGATTGAGCATCGCGTTGTACAGCGTGTTCACGGCCGGGAACGTCGTGATCTTGTAGCCATGCAGCGACTTGATCATCCCCGCGATGTCCCGCGGATTCGGAATCAGTACGCCGAGCCCGCCCGTGCGAATGGTCAGCAGACCGCACACGGTGAGCGCAAACACGTGGTACAGCGGCAGGGCCACAACGGTCACGAACTGGTCGATGTCGCTGCGCTTGCTGCGCGCCGGTTCGACCCACGCGTGCGACTGCAGGACGTTCGCGACCAGATTGCGATGCGTCAGCGTGGCGCCCTTCGCGACACCCGTCGTGCCACCCGTGTACTGCAGGAACGCGACGTCGTCGGGAGTCTGCTTGATCGGCTTGAACTGGCTGCGGGCGCCTTCGGCAATAGCGTCATTGAAAGCGACGTGTCCTGGCAGGCTCCAGTCGGGCACCATCTTTTTCACACGGCGCACGACGAAATTGACGATCAAGCCCTTCGCGCCCATCAGGTCGCCCATCGACGCCACGACGACATGCCTGATCGCGGTATTGCGCACGATGGCCTGCAACGTCACCGCGAAGTTCTCGAGCAAGATGATCGCTTCGGCGCCGCTGTCTTTCAGCTGATGTTCGAGTTCGCGTGGCGTATAGAGCGGATTCACGTTCACGACGACATAGCCCGCGCGCAAGATCGCCGCGAGCGCGACGGGATACTGCAGCACGTTGGGCATCATGACCGCGATACGCGCGCCGCGCGCAATTCCCTTCGCCTGGAGCCAGGCTGCAAGCCGCGTCGACAGGCTGTCGAGTTCGCCGTAGCTGATCTGCTTGCCCATACAGGCGAATGCAGGCTTCGCGCGATTCTCGCGGAAGCTCTCCTCGAGCATCGCGGTGACCGACTCGTATTGCGTTGGGTCGATCTCTGTCGGCACGCCGGGCGGGTACGACTTCAGCCAGACTTTTTCCATACGGCGTCTCCTCCGTGATTTTCGAATGGTCGTGCTAAAAGCCGCATCGTAGCATGCGCTCACGCACCCATATTCGGGATAAGCCCCCAGTTAGACGATGCACTCGAAAGCGTGAACTGGGGGCGCGATGGCGCGGCGTGCGCCGCGCGCTTGTGAAGTGACTCAGGCCCGTTCGACTTCGACGAGGCAGTCGTAGAAGGTTGCCGACCCGCCGAGGTCGGTCAGCGCCTGGCTCGTGACCTCGTTTGCGTTGCGACCGTCCGGCGCGAGCTTTTTCCACCAGATCGACAGGCCTACGACGAGCCCTAAGCGCGACTTGTCGGTGACGCGGACACGCGCCTGCATCGAGCCGCGATCGTTGAAGATGCGAACCTGATCGCCGTCTTTGACGCCACGTTCGAGCGCATCGGCGGGATGCATGTCGAGGTGCGGCTCGCCTTCCGTCGCGCGCAGGCTTTCGACGTTGACGAACGTGCTGTTGAGGAAATTGCGCGCGGGCGGGGAAATCATCGCCAGCGGATAGCGCGCGGCGAGTTCCGGCGAGCCGTCCGACGATTCATACGGCGGCAGGTAGTCCGGTACGGGCTCGAGTCCCGCCTGAGCGAGACGCTCGCTAAAGAACTCGCACTTGCCGGACGGTGTGCGATAGCCACCGTTCGCGAACGGTGTATCCGACACGTTCAGCTTCGCCCAGCCGTCGCGCTTGAGCGTCTCCCATGTAACGCCTTCCAGCAGCGGGTCGCCCCAGCGAAACGCCGAAGCCGCGACTACCTCGTCGCTGTCGTACAGCGCCGGTTCGTCGAGACCCATCGAGCGCGCGATGCCTCGGAAGATTTCTGTGTTCGCTCGTGCTTCACCAACGGGAGCGATTGCGGGCAGATTCGCCATCACGTGCGTGTGGCCGTACGACTTGTGGACATCGAGATGCTCGAGCTGGGTCGTCGCGGGCAGCAGCAAGTCGGCGTAGTCGGCTGTGTCTGTCTGGAAGTGTTCGAGCACGATCGTGAACAGATCTTCGCGTGCGAAGCCCGCGGCGACGCGCGCCGAATCGGGCGCCACGGCCACCGGATTCGAGTTGTACACGACGATCGCCTCGATCTTTGGGCCAAATGCAGCGTCGCCCAGATGGCAGAGCGCATCGCCGATTGCGTTCATATTGATGACGCGCGCCTGCTTTGAGGGCCAGCCCGGCATCAGATCGGGACGCGACAGTGCGTGCGAATCGACGGGCGCCCAACCCGACGACGACAGCAGCATGCCGCCCGCGCGCTCGCGCCAGGCGCCCGTCAGCGACGGCAGACAGGCGATCGCGCGTACGGCATTGCCGCCGCCGCGCACCCGCTGCATACCGTAGTTCAGCCGGATCGCCGCCTTTTTCGTGCTGCCATAGAGACGCGCGAGATCGACGATCGTCTGTTCTTCGATGCCGCAAATCTCAGCAACCCGCGTCGGTGGATATTCAAGAGCGCGCGCCTTGAGTTGCTCAAACCCGAGCGTGTAATCGGCAATGTAGGCGCGATCGAGCATGTCTTCGGCGATTAGCACATGCATCATCCCGAGCGCCAGCGCGCCGTCCGTGCCGGGCTTCAGCGCGATGTGCTGATGACACTTTTCGGCTGTCAGCGAGCGATACGGATCGATTGCGATCAGGCGCGCACCGTTGCGCTTGGCTTCCTGCGCACGCGTCCATAAGTGCAAGTTCGACGCGATCGGATTTGCGCCCCAGATCAGGATCACTTCGCTTTCGGAGAAGAACTCCGTGTGCATGCCGAGGCTCGCGCCGTACGTGTACTTGAGACCGGCCGCACCGGCGGCTGCGCAGATCGTCCGGTCCAGTTGCGACGCGCCGAGCTTATGGAAGAACCGCTGCGCGATGCTGTCGCCCTGCACGAAGCCCATCGTGCCCGCGTAGCTGTACGGCAAGATCGCTTCCGGCGAGCGGGCGGCGATTTCCGACAGACGCTCGCCTGCGAAGCGCAGCGCTTCGTCCCAGGTGATCGGTTCGAAGCGCCCTTCGCCTTTGCGTCCGATACGCCGCATTGGCGTCGTAAGGCGGCGCGGATGATGGACGCGGTCGGCGTAACGGCTGACCTTCGTACAGAGCACGCCATGCGTCGGCGGGTGATCCGGATCGCCGACGACCTTGATCGCGCGGCCGTTTTCGACCGTCACGCGCATGGCGCAGGTGTCGGGGCAATCGTGCGGGCAGACGGCGCGGGCGAATTCAGCGGGTGCGTTCATGTGTTTGTATCGACAGGGACTGCGCGGATGAAGGTGTTGATTTTATTACGTTCTGGCGATCAGATTTGACACATGGCCGTGAAAAATGGGGATGGGCGTAGAATCGATTTTGACTTTCTCCGGAATCGACTGTCCGGATCACACTGCTCCCAGCCAGACACTCAATTCATCATGAAACTACTCCCCGAAATCCAAGCTGCTCGCGGCGAAATTCAGACTCTCCGACGAACAATCCACGCCAATCCGGAATTGCGATACGAAGAAACGCAGACTGCGTCTTTGGTCGCGAAAACGCTTGCCGGATGGGGCGTCGAGGTACATGAGGGAATCGGTAAAACCGGTGTAGTCGGCGTGCTAAAACGAGGTACAGGAACCAGATCGATAGGCTTGCGCGCCGACATGGATGCGCTGCCTATCCAGGAATTGAATACCTTCGATCATCGCTCGAAAAACGAAGGAAAAATGCACGCGTGCGGTCACGACGGACATACGGCGATGCTGCTCGGCGCGGCACGGCATCTCGCAAAGCATGGCGACTTTGACGGCACGATCGTGTTCATTTTCCAGCCGGCCGAGGAAGGCGGCGCCGGCGCGCAAGCGATGATCGACGATGGGCTGTTCACGCGCTTTCCCGTCGACGCCGTGTTCGGTATTCACAATTGGCCGGGCATGCCGGCGGGACACTTTGGTGTGACAGAAGGCCCGATCATGGCCTCGAGTAACGAATTCCGGATTGAAATCAAGGGCGTGGGCTCGCATGCGGCCTTGCCGCACAACGGACGTGATCCGGTGTTCACAGCAGTTCAGATCGCCAACGGACTACAAAGCGTGATCACACGCAACAAGAAGCCGCTCGATACGGCCGTGCTTTCGATCACGCAGATTCATGCTGGCGATGCCGTCAATGTCGTACCCGATCACGCGTGGCTCGCGGGTACGGTGCGCACTTTCACGACGGAGACGCTTGATTTGATCGAGTCACGGATGCGCAAAATCGTTCAGAGCACGGCCGAAGCGTACGAATGTTCCGTCGAGATGATCTTCCACCGCAACTATCCGCCGACGATCAATAGCAGCAAGGAGGCACAGTTCGCGGCGAGTGTGATGAAGGAAGTGGTTGGAAACGAGAACGTCGACGATTCCGTCGAGCCGACGATGGGCGCTGAAGACTTTTCGTTCATGCTGCTCGCGAAACCCGGGTGCTACGCGTTCCTTGGAAACGGCGAAGGCGCCCACCGAGAGGCCGGACACGGCGCGGGTCCGTGTATGCTGCACAACGCGAGCTACGACTTCAACGACGAATTGTTGCCGGTTGGCGCTACGTATTGGGTTCGGCTTGCGCAGAGGTTTTTGGGGGCAGAGTAGACCGGCGAATAGCGCCAGCTCGCGGCGGGTCCGTCGAGGCGCGCGCCTGCGCGCTTGAGTGCGCGCTCATCGGCCTGAATTGCCGGACGTTCCGGCGGCCGGCCTCGCCAGACGCCGACCACGAAGTACGGCAACGGCTACGCGAACTGGCGCAGCAGCGACCACGGTTTGGCTCGCCCCGCCTGCACGTCTTGCTACGCCGAGAAGGGCTGGTTCAGAACCACAAGCGCACTGAGCGACTGTACCGCGCAGAAGGTCTATCGCTTCGCCTGAAACGGCGAAAGAAGCGTCCGGGTCATTTGCGCGTGGTCATGCCGACACCCAATGGCGCCGACGAAAGCTGGGCGATGGACTTTGTTGCTGACGCGCTGGTGCATGGTCGACGCATTCGAATGTTGACCATCATCGATACGTGGAACCGGGAGTGTCCGCACATCGAGGTCGACTTCTCGCTGACGGGTGTTCGCGTGGCGCGTGTGCTCGAGCAGTTGCGGCAATGAGGACGGCGCACCAATCTGATTCAGGTGGATAACGGCCCGGAGTTCGTCAGCAAGGCGCTCGACGCTTGGGCACACGAGCACGGCGTAAAACTGCAGTTCATTCGGCCCGGCAAACCGGTGGAGAACGCTCACATCGAGAGCTTCAACGGCCGGCCGCGTGAAGAATGTTTGAATCAGCATGCGTTCGTCAGTCTCGACGATGCACGCGGGCGAATCGAAACGTGGCGCACCGACTACAACTCGGTGCGTCCGCATAGTGGCCTGGGGCAACTGGCGCCGGACCAATTCCGGCAATTGCATCAACCAAAAACCGGCGAGCCCATTAACTTACGAATGGTGTACTCGGCGGGGTAAGGTCAGCTATGCTGTGTTGCCGTTTCGGCTGACACCCCGCTGGGCGGCAAAACAAAACTCGCCCGTACAAACGCCAAGACCCCGCTTTTAAGGGCGGGGTCTTGGACTGGGTAAGGAGCCTGACGATTACCTACTTTCACACGGGCAATCCGCACTATCATCGGCGTGGAGTCGTTTCACGGTCCTGTTCGGGATGGGAAGGGGTGGTACCGACTCGCTATGGTCATCAGGCATGACGGGTTGCTGCGTCGCGGCGGGTTCGGGTGAACCTGGCGCCACAGCCAATCTGGAAGAAGTGTAAAGCGGGGTGTGTTGTTTGTGGCACAACATCGATCACTCAAACATCCTGCATTCCGTGCCCCCTTCGGGGGTGGGATGCCCGTCAGTGCTGAAGCACTAACGATCATCGACACGAAACACACCTGTTATAGGATCAAGCCTTACGGGCAATTAGTATCAGTTAGCTTAACGCATTACTGCGCTTCCACACCTGACCTATCAACGTCCTGGTCTTGAACGACCCTTCAAGGGGCTCGAAGCCCCGGGGATATCTCATCTTAAGGCGAGTTTCCCGCTTAGATGCTTTCAGCGGTTATCTCTTCCGAACATAGCTACCCGGCGATGCCACTGGCGTGACAACCGGTACACCAGAGGTTCGTCCACTCCGGTCCTCTCGTACTAGGAGCAGCCCCCTTCAAATATCCAGCGCCCACGGCAGATAGGGACCAAACTGTCTCACGACGTTTTAAACCCAGCTCACGTACCTCTTTAAATGGCGAACAGCCATACCCTTGGGACCGGCTACAGCCCCAGGATGAGATGAGCCGACATCGAGGTGCCAAACACCGCCGTCGATATGAACTCTTGGGCGGTATCAGCCTGTTATCCCCAGAGTACCTTTTATCCGTTGAGCGATGGCCCTTCCATACAGAACCACCGGATCACTATGACCTGCTTTCGCACCTGCTCGACTTGTCGGTCTCGCAGTTAAGCACGCTTATGCCATTGCACTATCAGCACGATTTCCGACCGTACCTAGCGTACCTTCGTACTCCTCCGTTACACTTTGGGAGGAGACCGCCCCAGTCAAACTGCCCACCATGCACTGTCCCCGACCCGGATCACGGGCCAAGGTTAGAACCTCAAACAAACCAGGGTGGTATTTCAAGGACGGCTCCACGCAAACTGGCGTTCACGCTTCATAGCCTCCCACCTATCCTACACAGATCGGTTCAAAGTCCAATGCAAAGCTACAGTAAAGGTTCATGGGGTCTTTCCGTCTAGCCGCGGGGAGATTGCATCATCACAAACACTTCAACTTCGCTGAGTCTCGGGAGGAGACAGTGTGGCCATCGTTACGCCATTCGTGCAGGTCGGAACTTACCCGACAAGGAATTTCGCTACCTTAGGACCGTTATAGTTACGGCCGCCGTTTACCGGGACTTCAATCAAGAGCTTGCACCCCATCATTTAATCTTCCGGCACCGGGCAGGCGTCACACCCTATACGTCCACTTTCGTGTTTGCAGAGTGCTGTGTTTTTATTAAACAGTCGCAGCCACCAGTTTATTGCAACCCCTTCACCCTTCGCCCGCAGGGGCGTCAAGCTACAGGGGCGTACCTTATCCCGAAGTTACGGTACCAATTTGCCGAGTTCCTTCTCCCGAGTTCTCTCAAGCGCCTTAGAATACTCATCTCGCCCACCTGTGTCGGTTTGCGGTACGGTCAATGTGAAACTGAAGCTTAGAGGCTTTTCCTGGAACCCCTTCCGATTGCTTCGCTCCCGAAGGAGCTCGCGCCACGCCCTTGAATCCCGTGCCCGGATTTGCCAGAGCACCTTCTCCAACGCAGCGACCGGGACTTCCAACACCCGGACAACCTTCCGCGATCCGTCCCCCCATCGCATTTCACACTGGTGCAGGAATATTGACCTGCTTCCCATCAGCTACGCATTTCTGCCTCGCCTTAGGGGCCGACTCACCCTACGCCGATGAACGTTGCGTAGGAAACCTTGGGCTTACGGCGAGGGGCCTTTCACCCCCTTTATCGCTACTCATGTCAGCATTCGCACTTCCGATACCTCCAGCACGCTTTTCAACGCACCTTCGCAGGCTTACGGAACGCTCTCCTACCATGCGTGCAAAGCACGCATCCGCAGCTTCGGTATATGGCTTAGCCCCGTTACATCTTCCGCGCAGGACGACTCGATCAGTGAGCTATTACGCTTTCTTTAAAGGGTGGCTGCTTCTAAGCCAACCTCCTGACTGTTTTAGCCTTCCCACTTCGTTTCCCACTTAGCCATATTTGGGGACCTTAGCTGGCGGTCTGGGTTGTTTCCCTCTTGACACCGGACGTTAGCACCCGATGTCTGTCTCCCGTGATTGCACTCTTCGGTATTCGGAGTTTGCTATGGCGAGGTAATCCGCAATGGACCCCTCAACCATGACAGTGCTCTACCCCCGAAGGTGATACACGAGGCACTACCTAAATAGTTTTCGGAGAGAACCAGCTATTTCCAGGTTTGTTTAGCCTTTCACCCCTATCCACAGCTCATCCCCTAACTTTTCAACGTTAGTGGGTTCGGACCTCCAGTACGTGTTACCGCACCTTCATCCTGGCCATGGATAGATCACCTGGTTTCGGGTCTACACCCAGCGACTGAATCGCCCTGTTCGGACTCGCTTTCGCTACGCCTGCCCTAATCGGTTAAGCTCGCCACTGAATGTAAGTCGCTGACCCATTATACAAAAGGTACGCCGTCACCCCTTGCGAGGCTCCGACTGTTTGTATGCATGCGGTTTCAGGATCTGTTTCACTCCCCTCCCGGGGTTCTTTTCGCCTTTCCCTCACGGTACTGGTTCACTATCGGTCGATCACGAGTATTTAGCCTTGGAGGATGGTCCCCCCATCTTCAGACAGGATTTCACGTGTCCCGCCCTACTTGTCGTACACCTAGTTCTTTCATGATGTTTTCGCCTACGGGGCTATCACCCACTATGGCCGCACTTTCCAGAGCGTTTGGCTAACACCACAAATAAAGAGTACAGGCTGGTCCCATTTCGCTCGCCACTACTTTGGGAATCTCGGTTGATTTCTTTTCCTGCGGTTACTTAGATGTTTCAGTTCACCGCGTTCGCTCCACGCAGCCTATGTATTCAGCTGCGGGTGACCCATACGGGCCGGGTTTCCCCATTCGGATATCGGTGGATCAAAGCTCGTTTGCCAGCTCCCCACCGCTTTTCGCAGGCTACCGCGTCCTTCATCGCCTGTGATCGCCAAGGCATCCACCACATGCACTTGTTCGCTTGACCCTATAACGGGTGTGTCTCTTGCGTGTTACCACGCCGGGAACCACTCGCTACAGGCTGAGTATTCGCGTTGTGCCGTATTCCAAGGCTGTCTTTCGACAACCCTTAAAATACATCGATACAATCACAACCCTGATTCACCTACTCATGTACCCATCTCTAAGTACACTTTCGTGAATCTCTTTACTACTTCTTCCTGATTGTTAAAGAACGACAGCCGATATCTAACTGCAATACCGCATCTGACTGGCTCAATTGCCAATGCGAAGTCTTCTGCTTCATGCAGACCACTGTGCATTGGGAATTGGTGGAGGATGACGGGATCGAACCGACGACCCCCTGCTTGCAAAGCAGGTGCTCTCCCAGCTGAGCTAATCCCCCAGTCATACAGCGCACAGAGGACGTCCAGCCAGTGATCGAGCCAACCACACCAGACAAGGCAATGGTGGGTCTGGATGGATTCGAACCATCGACCCCCGCCTTATCAAGACGGTGCTCTAACCGACTGAGCTACAGACCCCTGAGCCTGTCTTCAAACAACAGCCGACAAGTGTGAGCACTCAACTTTGAAACGCTAGCTCTGGAAAGGAGGTGATCCAGCCGCACCTTCCGATACGGCTACCTTGTTACGACTTCACCCCAGTCATGAATCCTACCGTGGTGACCGTCCTCCTTGCGGTTAGACTAGCCACTTCTGGTAAAACCCACTCCCATGGTGTGACGGGCGGTGTGTACAAGACCCGGGAACGTATTCACCGCGGCATGCTGATCCGCGATTACTAGCGATTCCAGCTTCACGCAGTCGAGTTGCAGACTGCGATCCGGACTACGATCGGTTTTCTGGGATTGGCTCCACCTCGCGGCTTGGCAACCCTCTGTTCCGACCATTGTATGACGTGTGAAGCCCTACCCATAAGGGCCATGAGGACTTGACGTCATCCCCACCTTCCTCCGGTTTGTCACCGGCAGTCTCCCTAGAGTGCTCTTGCGTAGCAACTAGGGACAAGGGTTGCGCTCGTTGCGGGACTTAACCCAACATCTCACGACACGAGCTGACGACAGCCATGCAGCACCTGTGTTACGGCTCCCTTTCGGGCACTCCCACCTCTCAGCAGGATTCCGTACATGTCAAGGGTAGGTAAGGTTTTTCGCGTTGCATCGAATTAATCCACATCATCCACCGCTTGTGCGGGTCCCCGTCAATTCCTTTGAGTTTTAATCTTGCGACCGTACTCCCCAGGCGGTCAACTTCACGCGTTAGCTACGTTACCAAGTCAATGAAGACCCGACAACTAGTTGACATCGTTTAGGGCGTGGACTACCAGGGTATCTAATCCTGTTTGCTCCCCACGCTTTCGTGCATGAGCGTCAGTATTGGCCCAGGGGGCTGCCTTCGCCATCGGTATTCCTCCACATCTCTACGCATTTCACTGCTACACGTGGAATTCTACCCCCCTCTGCCATACTCTAGCCCGCCAGTCACCAATGCAGTTCCCAGGTTAAGCCCGGGGATTTCACATCGGTCTTAGCGAACCGCCTGCGCACGCTTTACGCCCAGTAATTCCGATTAACGCTCGCACCCTACGTATTACCGCGGCTGCTGGCACGTAGTTAGCCGGTGCTTATTCTTCCGGTACCGTCATCCCACCACCATATTAGGGCGATGGTTTTCTTTCCGGACAAAAGTGCTTTACAACCCGAAGGCCTTCTTCACACACGCGGCATTGCTGGATCAGGGTTGCCCCCATTGTCCAAAATTCCCCACTGCTGCCTCCCGTAGGAGTCTGGGCCGTGTCTCAGTCCCAGTGTGGCTGGTCGTCCTCTCAGACCAGCTACAGATCGTCGCCTTGGTAGGCCTTTACCCCACCAACTAGCTAATCTGCCATCGGCCGCCCCTTGAGCGCGAGGTCCGAAGATCCCCCGCTTTCCTCCATAGAGCGTATGCGGTATTAATCCGGCTTTCGCCGGGCTATCCCCCACTCCAGGACACGTTCCGATGTATTACTCACCCGTTCGCCACTCGCCACCAGGGTTGCCCCCGTGCTGCCGTCCGACTTGCATGTGTAAGGCATGCCGCCAGCGTTCAATCTGAGCCAGGATCAAACTCTTCAGTTCAAACCTGTTACTGTTGTTCGGGCTCTTTCGAACCCGGTCGCTCACTCAAAATCACTGACAGATGATTCGATCGGGCCTCGCGGCTCCATCAAACCTTCCTCAATTTCTTTCTGTGTGAGACTCGATTACTTTCGCTATCTCGGCAATCCGAAGATCGCCGCGCGCCGCCATCGAGCACCCACACTTATCGGCTGTTAGTTTTTAAAGAACATTCGCAGGAAGCGCCTTGCTTTCACCGCGTTGCTGCATCAGCAGCAGAGAAACGAGATTATGAAGAACCTTTTTCGTTTCGTCAACCGGTTTTTTTTAACTTCTCAACCTGCCGACTCCACCGGAAAGCCCGTCAATGCTGGCTCTCCCGCCCTTCTTCGCTTCTCCCGCGCCGCGTTGTCCGCAGCGCGAAAGACCGGAATTCTAGACACTTGCATAAGCGCTTGCAAGCGATTTTTGAACAATTCAATTAACGATGTTTGAATGCCGGTTTGCGCTTCTCGACAAACGCCGCCATCCCCTCTTTCTGATCTTCCGTCGCAAACAGGGAGTGGAACAGCCGGCGCTCAAAATGTACCCCCTCGGCCAGCGTCGTCTCGTAGGCACGATTGACCGACTCCTTCACCATCATCACCGCCGGCATCGGAAACTCGGCGATGGTCGCAGCCGCAGCCATTGCCTCATCGATCAAATTTGCGGCCGGAATCACGCGCGACACCAATCCCGATCGCTCCGCCTCGGCGGCATCCATGAATCGCGCAGTCAAACACAGGTCCATTGCCTTGGCCTTCGACACCGCGCGCGGCAACCGCTGCGTGCCACCCGCTCCCGGCATGATCCCCAGCTTGATTTCCGGCTGGCCGAACTTCGCAGTGTCGGCAGCAAGAATGATGTCGCACATCATCGCGAGCTCGCAGCCGCCGCCTAACGCGAATCCTGCTACCGCGGCAATGATCGGTTTGCGAACAGATCGAATGGCTTCCCAGTTCCTGGTGATGTAGTCACCCTTGTAGACATCCATATAGGAATAGGTGGCCATCATTCCGATATCCGCGCCTGCTGCGAATGCCTTTTCGCTTCCGGTTATGACAACGGCGCCGATGTTCTCATCCGAGTCGAACGCGCGCAGCGCCTCTCCCAGCTCGTCCATCAGAGCGTCGTTAAGCGCATTCAGCGCCTTCGGACGATTCAACGTAATCAGACCTACGCGGCCACGTGTCTCGACCAGAATGTTCTCGAACGTCATGCACTCCTCCTAAGTGTTTACCTGCAGGCGCAAGGGACTCGCGCCGCATCCCATTAATGCTAACATTCACCAACCAACCGGTCGGTCAATAAATCGACAAGGTTCCTTCTAACGTTCAGTCAGAAACTTGCCCGCCATGACCCACACACTCTTTACGAAGCACGAAGACACGCTGCAGAAAGCACTTGCCGCCATCGAAACCCGCGGCTACTGGAGCCCGTTCTCCGAAATGCCGAGTCCCAAAGTGTACGGGGAAACCGCCAACGCGGACGGCGAATCGGCATTCAAGGCGCACCTGAACAAAACTTTCGAACTCGACCAACCGAGCACGGGCGAAACGGTCGGCGCCGAGCAATCGCCGTTCGGCTTCCCTCTGGGCATTCGCTACCCGAAATCGGATCCCGACGCGCTCATTGCCGCCGCTGCCAGCGCTCAGCGGCAATGGCGCGAAGCCGGCCCGAAAACCTGGGTCGGCGTATGCCTCGAAATCCTCGCGCGCATTAATCGCCTGAGTTTCGAGATCGGCTACAGCGTGATGCACACCACCGGCCAGGCATTCATGATGGCCTTCCAGGCGGGCGGCCCTCACGCCCAGGATCGCGCGCTCGAAGCCGTCGCCTACGCCTGGGATCAACTGCGCCGGATTCCCGCCGATGCTCATTGGGAAAAACCGCAAGGCAAGAATCCGCCGCTTGCGATGCAGAAGCGCTTCAACATCGTGCCGCGCGGCACCGGCCTCGTGCTGGGGTGCTGCACGTTCCCGACGTGGAACGGCTACCCCGGCCTCTTCGCGGACCTGGCGACGGGCAACACCGTGATCGTCAAGCCGCACCCGGGCGCGATCCTGCCGCTTGCGATTACGGTCCGTGTTGCCCGCGACGTCCTGCGTGAAGCCGGCTTCGATCCGAACGTCGTGACCTTGCTCGCCACCAACCCGAACGACGGAGAACTCGTCCAAGCTCTTGCGCAGCGCCCCGAAATCAAGCTGATCGACTTCACGGGCAGCACTCAAAACGGCACCTGGCTTGAGCGCAACGCGCATCAGGCGCAAGTGTTCACCGAGAAGGCTGGCGTCAACCAGATCGTGATCGACTCCGTCGACGATCTCAAATCCGCCGCGCGCAACATCGCCTTCTCGCTCGCCCTGTACTCGGGCCAGATGTGCACGGCTCCGCAAAACATCTACGTGCCGCGCGACGGCATCCGCACGGCCGAAGGCACGATACCGTTCGAAGCCGTCGCCGAAGCGATTGCAGGCGCCGTCCAGAAGCTCGGCTCGGACGCGGCACGCGCCGTCGAACTTCTGGGCGCGATCCAGAACGACGGCGTCGTGCAGCGCATCGACGAAGCACGCAAGCTCGGACGCGTTCTCGCGGACAGCCAGTCGCTCGAACATCCGGCATTCGCAGAGGCTCGCGTGCGTACGCCGCTGGTTCTTCAACTCGATGCCGCGACGGACGAAGCGAAATTCACGAAGGAATGGTTCGGCCCGATCTCGTTCGTAATCGCGACGGACTCGACCGCGCAGTCGCTCGAGCTTGCCGGCCGCATCGCCGCCGAACACGGCGCGCTCACGCTCTCCGTTTACAGCACCGACGACAAGGTGATCGAAGCAGCGACGGAAGCCTCGATTCAAGGCGGCGTCGCATTGTCTATCAACCTGACGGGCGGCGTATTCGTCAATCAGTCGGCTGCATTCTCAGACTTCCACGGAACGGGCGCCAACCCCGCTGCGAATGCCGCGCTCTCCGACGCCGCCTTCGTCGCGAACCGCTTCCGCGTCGTTCAAAGCCGGGTTCATGTTGAACCGAAGGCCGTCACCGCATAAGCCAGCTGAACGACATAGGACGTTCGACCGACGTTTTGGCCTATAACTTCAGGCCGACTGAACATTCGCCGGACGTCGATCTAACATGCAGTCCAAGGGCCGGCTCACTTGCCAGCCCTCTCTTCGCAGGAACTCCGACATGACTGACGCTTTTATCTGTGACGCGATCCGCACTCCCATCGGCCGCTACGGCGGCGCACTGAAAGATGTCCGCGCGGACGACCTGGGCGCAGTTCCGATCAAGGCACTGATCGAACGGAATCCGGGCGTAGACTGGCGCGCGCTCGACGACGTGATCTACGGTTGCGCGAATCAGGCAGGGGAAGACAACCGCAACGTGGCACGCATGTCCGCGTTGCTCGCCGGTTTGCCGACAGACGCTCCGGGCGCAACGATCAACCGGCTCTGCGGATCGGGCATGGACGCGGTCGGCACGGCAGCCCGAGCGATCAAAGCGGGCGAAGCAAGTCTGCTGATCGCGGGCGGCGTCGAAAGCATGACGCGCGCGCCGTTCGTGATGGGCAAGGCAACGTCGGCCTTCTCGCGGCAATCGGAGATTTACGACACGACCATCGGCTGGCGCTTCGTCAACGCGCACATGAAGCGCGCACACGGCGTCGACTCGATGCCCGAAACAGCAGAAAACGTCGCCGTCGACTTCAACATCAGCCGCGCCGACCAGGACGCGTTCGCGCTGCGCAGCCAGGAGAAAGCGGCGCGTGCACAACGCAACGGCACGCTTGCGCAGGAAATCGTGCCTGTCGAGATTCCGCAAAAAAAGGGCGACCCGGTGCGCGTCACGCTCGACGAACACCCGCGCGAGACGTCGCTAGAAGCGCTAGGCAAACTGAAGGGCGTTGTGCGTCCGGATGGCTCCGTAACGGCGGGTAACGCATCGGGTGTCAATGATGGCGCATGCGCTCTTCTGATTGCCAGCCGGGAAGCCTCTGAACAGTACGGCCTGCGTCGCCGCGCCCGCGTGCTCGGCATGGCAACGGCCGGTGTCGAGCCGCGCATCATGGGCATCGGCCCGGCGCCCGCCACTCAGAAGCTGCTGAAGCAACTCAATATGACACTCGACCAGTTCGACGTGATCGAACTCAACGAAGCATTCGCGTCGCAAGGTCTGGCCGTTATGCGTCAACTCGGTTTGCGCGACGACGATCCGCGTGTGAACCCGAACGGCGGCGCTATCGCCCTGGGTCACCCGCTCGGCGCTTCCGGTGCGCGTCTGATTACGACGGCGCTCTATCAGCTCGAACGCACCAATGCCCGTTACGCCCTGTGCACAATGTGTATCGGCGTCGGCCAAGGCATCGCGCTCGCCATCGAGCGCGTCTGAGCGACCCGACATCCGAAATCACATGGAGACGAGGAGACAATCGATGCCTTATGAAGCGATCCGCGTAGACATCGACGCGACCACGCGCGTCGCCACCGTGACGCTAAACCGCCCCGACAAGCTGAACAGCTTCACGCGCGCGATGCACGATGAACTGAGCGCTGCGCTCGACGAAGTCGAGGCATCCGGTGCTCGCGCTCTCGTGTTGACGGGCGCGGGCCGCGGGTTTTGCGCCGGTCAGGATCTCGCCGATCTCGACTTCACGCCGGGCGCCATGACAGATCTTGGCGACCTGATCGACAAGCACTTCAATCCCTTGATCCGCCGCCTGCAGGCGCTGCCGCTGCCGGTCATCGCCGCCGTCAACGGTACCGCGGCAGGCGCAGGCGCGAACCTCGCGCTCGCCTGCGATCTGGTGCTGGCTGCGCGTTCTGCCAGCTTCATTCAGGCATTCGTCAAAATCGGCCTGGTGCCCGATTCCGGCGGCACGTGGTTCCTCCCGCAACGCGTCGGCATGGCTCGCGCATTGGGGTTGGCGATCACGGGCGACAAGCTCAGTGCCGAAAAGGCGGAAAGCTGGGGCTCATCTGGCAAGTGGTCGACGACGCCGAACTGCAGGCAGCGGCTGGCAAGCTCGCCACACAGCTCGCGCAACAGCCCACGCGCGCGATCGCGGCCATCAAGCAGGCCATGCGATCGGGCGCAACGCAAACACTCGAGCAGCAACTCGATCTAGAACGCGATATGCAGCGCGAACTCGGCGCCTCATATGACTACGCGGAAGGTGTCGGTGCGTTCATCGAAAAACGTACACCGCGCTTCGAGGGCCGCTGACATGTCCACGCAACCCAACTTCAGCAACGCAATGACGCCCGACGAACTTGCCCGCGCAACGGCCGAAGCCATGTATGCGAACGACGCCTGCAGCAAGGCGCTCGGCATTGAAATCCTCGAAGTGCGCGCCGGTTACGCGCGCCTTCGCATGAAAGTACGGCCCGACTTTCTGAACGGTCATCAGATCTGTCATGGTGGCCTGATGTTCACACTGGCCGACTCGGCATTCGCGTTCGCCTGCAACTCATACAACATCAATACCGTCGCAGCGGGCTGCTCGATCGAGTTTCTGCGCCCTGTGCAGGGTGACGACCTCCTCACTGCAGAAGCAGTCGAGCAGACATTGAGCGGCCGCAACGGTATCTACGACATTCGCGTGACGAATCGCGCAAACGAGACCGTTGCGATGTTTCGCGGCAAGTCCGCGCAGATCAAAGGCACGGTGATCCCCGTCGACAACTGACGGGCAGCTTCACCCCTTCAAGTAATTGCGTCGCCTTTCGCGCGGCATCCTATTCTGAAAGCAAGGAGACATTCGATGACTACCCCGCTCCCGCTCGACCCGATCGAAAAGGCGAGCCGCGACGAACTCGCCGCGCTGCAGCTCGAACGGCTGAAATGGTCGCTGACACACGCGTACGAAAATTCACCCGTCTATCGGCGTAAGTTCGACGAAGCGGGCGTGCACCCGTCCGAACTCAAGACGCTTTCCGATCTGTCGCGTTTCCCGTTCACCACCAAGAAGGATCTGCGCGACAACTATCCGTTCGGCCTGTTCGCCGTGCCGCAAGAACAGATCTCGCGAATCCACGCGTCGTCGGGAACGACGGGCAAGCCGACCGTCGTCGGCTACACCGCGCGCGATATCGACAACTGGGCGAATCTCGTCGCGCGCTCTATCCGCGCGGCTGGCGCGCGACGTGGTGACAAGGTGCATGTGAGCTACGGCTATGGCCTCTTCACGGGCGGTCTCGGCGCGCACTACGGCGCCGAGCGCGCGGGCCTGACCGTTATTCCCTTTGGCGGCGGACAAACCGAGAAGCAGGTGCAACTGATTCAGGACTTCCGTCCCGACATCATCATGGTGACGCCGAGCTATATGCTGTCGATCGCCGACGAGCTGGAACGCCAGGGTGTCAATCCCAGGGATTGCTCGCTGCGCATCGGCATCTTCGGCGCGGAGCCGTGGACCAATGACATGCGCCGCGCGATCGAGGAACGCATGGGCATCGACGCCGTCGATATTTACGGCCTGTCGGAAGTGATGGGACCGGGCGTCGCGTCGGAATGCGTCGAGACCAAAGACGGTCCGACGATCTGGGAAGACCACTTCTATCCAGAGATCATCGATCCCGAAACGGGCGAAGTGCTGCCCGACGGCGAACTGGGCGAACTCGTGTTCACATCGCTGACGAAGGAAGCGCTGCCCATCATCCGCTACCGCACGCGCGACCTCACGCGTCTGCTGCCCGGCACGGCACGCACGATGCGTCGCATGGAGAAGATCACCGGCCGCTCGGACGACATGATGATCATCCGTGGCGTCAATGTGTTCCCGACGCAGATCGAAGAATTGCTGCTCAAGCAGAACGCGCTCGCGCCGCACTATCAGATTGTGCTGACGAAGGAAGGTCCGCTGGACGTGATGACGCTGAACGTCGAGCCATGTCCGGAAACCGCGCCCGACTCGGCCGCACTGTCGGCCGCGAAGCAGGCGCTGGCGTACGACATCAAGGCGTTGATCGGGGTCACGGCGAACGTGGTGCTGCTCAGCGTGAACGGAATCGAGCGTTCGGTGGGCAAGGCGCGTCGAGTGATCGACAAGCGCAAGGTGGGCGCGTAAGCGTCGATGCGGACGATGATCGGCTGACAGAAAAGCAAAGCCCGGCGGCGGTGACATCCGCCGTCGGGCTTTTCAGTTACAGGCAGCCGCTCTGTCTCAAGAGTTGGGCAGCAGCAGCCACATGCGGCCGGCCTGCTTCATCTTGCCGGCCAGATCCCCCGCTTCATCGCCGAGTCCCCAGAAATAATCGGCTCGCACCCCGCCTTTGATCGCCGAGCCTGTGTCCTGAGCAAACACCAGACGATTCATCGGAGAGTTCGTCAGCGGACGCGTCGTCTGCAGAAAAACGGGCGTTCCGAGCGGAATCGACGCCGGATCGACGGCAATCGATCGCTCCGGTGTGAGCGGCACGCCAAGCGCGCCGATCGGACCATCGGCGCCACCCGACGGCGCCGCTTCATTCGACGGCATCTCGCGGAAAAATACAAAGCGCGGATTGGTGTCGAGCAGCGCATCGACACGCGTCGGGTTGGCGCGCGCCCAGCCCTTGATCCCTTGCATGGTTGCCTGCGCCGGCGTCAGCTCGCCGCGGTCGAGCAGCCAGCGGCCAATCGACTTGTACGGCTGATTGTTCGTCCCGCCGAAGCCGACCCGCATCACGCTGCCGTCTTCCATCACGACGCGCCCCGAGCCTTGCACCTGCAGGAAGAAGGCCTCGATGGGATCGTCGACCCAGACCAGTTCGTTGCCGTTCAGCACGCCCGCGCGTTCGAGTTGAGCGCGCGCCGGCATCGGAGAACCGGGGCGATACGCCGAGGGCCAACGGTACAGGGCCGTCTGATACACGCCATGACGCACGCGCGATCCGCGCAGCAGCGGCTCGTAGTAGCCTGTCACGAGTCCGTCGAGCGTCCCGTCGGTGTTCGCGAACTGGAACGGCGTGAAGTAGGTTTCGAAGAAGGTGCGCGCGCTAGCCACGTCCAGATCGTCCAGCATCAGCGCGGCTGCGCAGGCGCGCCGCCATGTCGGCTGGGTCGCGAGGCGCGCACAGTTCTGGCGCAATGCCGCAGAGGCGCCGATCAGCGAATCGTCCTGCCAGCCCGGCACCTGTTGCCAGGCAACGGCCGTCAGCCGCTGCGAAGCTACCTGGCCGGGGATGATCGCGGCGCCCGTCGGCGGCGAAACGGAAGGACGCACCACGCCACCGCCGCCGCACGACGCCAGCAACGCGGCCAGTGACAAGGCGCCCGCCCAGGCAGCGGCCCGGCGGGCAAAGCGCATACAATGATTGTTCTCGATGGAAACTGCCATGTCTGATCTGTTCGACGAATACCCGATGCTCATCTTCGCGCTGGAGTCGCTCCTCGCGCTTTTCCTGCTGATTTTCATCGTTGTGTGGACAGCGTCCGGAAAGAAAAAGAATGCCGCACGCCAGAAGCAGGACGCAAAACAGATCCCGCCGCAGCAACAGCCGCGTCGCTAACTGACTGCGCGCAGCACTTTCGGTTCAATGCAGCGTGCGCGGCATGCGCAGAACGAACTCCGGCACGGGCGCGTCCCAGCGCTCGCCATCTTCCGCGACGCAGAAATACTCGCCGCGCATCGTTCCGACGGGTGTCGCGATCACCGCATAGCTCGTGTACTCGAACTGCTCGCCCGGCTTCAGCAGCGGCTGATGCCCGACCACACCCAGACCTTTCACTTCCTGAACGCGATTTTCGCTATCCGTAATCACCCAATGTCGCGCGATCAGTTGCGCGGTCACCTGGCCTGTGTTGCGAATGGTGAGCGTGTAAGCGAAAGCGTATTTCCGGTGCTCCGGGTCGGATTCTTCGGCGATATACCGGACCTGGGAAGCGACGCTGAATTCGTACTGACTCATGCTGATTCCGATGGTGAGCGAAGCGCGCGATGGATTCGCGCGAGGCCGTGTTCTGGCGGCTCGCGCTTGGATGGCGGCGTGCCGGCACAGGGCGTTGACATGGTTTGGCATTCTGCTTGATGCGGCGCAGGCCCGCAACCGCATCGGCCAACCGGACAAGGCTGGGGCAGATTGCGCCAATCATCCTGCGCCCGTCGTGCGTCCGAGGCTGCGACGCGCCTGCCAGCGCTAAAATAGCGCTTTTCTGTCTCCCGGCCCACCCCACGCCATGACTCAATTCCGCATCGCTCCCAGCATCCTGTCCGCCGACTTCGCGCGGCTCGGCGAAGAAGTCCGCAACGTCGTCGCCGCAGGCGCCGACTGGATTCACTTCGATGTGATGGACAACCACTATGTGCCGAACCTGACGATCGGCCCGCTCGTGTGCGAAGCGATCCGCCCGCACGTGCAGGTGCCCATCGACGTGCATCTGATGGTGCGCCCCGTCGACCGCATCGTCCCCGACTTCGCGAAAGCCGGCGCGAATGTGATCAGCTTCCATCCGGAAGGCTCGGACCACATCGACCGCACGCTGTCGCTGATCCGCGATCACGGGTGCAAGGCCGGCCTCGTGTTCAATCCCGCAACGCCGCTGAATTATCTCGATCACGTGATGGACAAGGTGGATCTCGTGCTGATCATGTCGGTGAATCCGGGCTTCGGCGGGCAGTCGTTCATTCCCGAGGCGCTGAACAAGCTGCGTGAAGCCCGCGCGAAAATCGACGCGTACAAGGAAAAGACCGGCCGCGACATTCACCTCGAAGTGGACGGCGGCGTGAAGGCCGACAACATCGTGCAAATCGCGGCGGCGGGCGCGGACACGTTCGTGGCGGGCTCAGCGATTTTCGGCCACCCCGACTACAAGGCGATCATCGACAAGATGCGCGGCGAACTGGCATCGGTCGAGCGCTGATATGGACGCGACGCCTCGTTACCCCGCTCCCGCGTTCACGGCCGGGAAGATCCGCGCGGCGATCGTCGATCTCGACGGCACGATGGTCGATACCGCCGACGACTTCACGGCGTCGCTGAACGGCATGCTCGCCCAGTTCGACGCGGAAGAAACCACACGCGAAGAAGTGATCGACTATGTCGGCAAAGGATCCGAGCACCTGATCCGCAGCGTGCTCGCGCCGCGCTTCGAGGACGGGCTGGCGCAGTCGCGCTTCGACGAAGCGCTCGCGATCTATCAGGAGGAGTACGCGAAGATCAACGGTCTGCACACGCGGCTCTATCCCGACGTCGAAGCGGGCCTGATCGCGCTGCGCGACGCAGGCCTCGTGCTGGCGTGCGTGACCAACAAGCCGCATCGCTTCGCGAAACAACTGCTCGAGCATCACGGGCTGCTGCGCTACTTCAGCGTCGTGCTGGGCGGCGACAGCGTCGCGGCGAAAAAGCCCGATCCGCTGCCGATGCTGACGGCCTGCGAACGGCTCGGCGTGTCGCCGCGGGACGCCGTCGCGATTGGCGATTCGCAGAACGATGCGTTCGCAGGCCGCGCCGCCGGCATGTCGACGCTGACTGTGCCATATGGCTATAACCACGGCGAAGCTGTGCAAACCATAAAATCGGATGGTATAGTTGTGTCGCTGTTGGGCGCCGCCAAGGCGATCGCAGCGCACAATGCAGCAAATGAGCAGTAAAACGAGCGCCGCTCAGGCGGCACTTAATCATTCGACTTAAAAAAGTCTTCCTCATGTTTCTGAATAAAAAACGGAGTCTGAGCACGATCGACCGGGGAGCCTGGCCCTGGCGTCGCTGGTCGCGCTGATACCTCACCCTGAGGTACGCTGAAGCTCGTCTTTGGCACCCGTTTTTTCATTCGCTGCGCTTTCGCGCTTTTCCCGAACTGCCGGTTTGACCGGCGCAACCTCGCTGTATCGAGTTTCAGCTAGCCGTCGCGTACCTTGCGTACTATCGTCGTGCTGTGAAGCCGTGCATGCGTCGTCGGGAAAGCGCGCGCCGGTTTCTTTACCTGTGACGAGCACATTCGACCGGTAACGCAGCCATGCCATGTCCGGCGCACCACACCGCCGGACACACGAACAGGATCGGAACATGACCGAACTCGAATTTCAGTCCCTCGCGAACGAGGGCTTCAATCGCATCCCGCTGATCGCCGAAGCGCTGGCCGACCTCGAAACGCCGCTCTCGCTGTATCTGAAGCTCGCACAAACCGAGCGCAATGGCGCGAACTCGTTTCTGCTCGAATCGGTGGTGGGAGGCGAACGCTTCGGCCGCTACTCGTTCATTGGCCTGCCCGCGCGCACGCTGATCCGCACGAGCAACGGCGTGACGGAAGTGGTGAAGGACGGCAAGGTCGTCGAGACGCACGACGGCGATCCGCTCGAATTCATCCAGCAGTTCCAGAAGCGCTTCAAGGTCGCGCTGCGTCCGGGTCTGCCGCGTTTCGCGGGCGGTCTGGCCGGATACTTCGGCTACGACGCGGTCCGCTACATCGAAAAGAAGCTCGCGCACACGGCCCCGCCCGACGATCTGAATCTCCCCGACATCCAGCTGCTGCTGACGGAAGAAGTCGCCGTCATCGACAACCTCGCGGGCAAGCTGTACCTCGTGATCTACGCCGATCCGACGACGCCCGAGGCCTACACGCGCGGCAAGCAGCGTCTGCGCGAACTGAAGCAGCGTCTGCGCACGACCGTGCAGCCGCCCGTCACGTCGTCGAGCGTGCGTACTGAAATTTTCCGCGAGTTCAAGAAGGACGATTATCTTGCCGCCGTGCGCAAGGCGAAGGAATACATCGCCGCGGGCGAACTGATGCAGGTGCAGGTCGGCCAGCGTCTGACCAAACCGTACCGCGACAATCCCCTCTCGCTGTATCGCGCGCTGCGTTCGCTGAATCCGTCGCCGTACATGTACTACTACAACTTCGGCGAGTTCCATGTGGTCGGCGCGTCACCGGAAATTCTGGTGCGTCAGGAAAAGCGCAACGAAGACCGCATCGTCACGATCCGCCCGCTGGCAGGCACGCGTCCACGCGGCAACACGCCCGAGCGCGACGCCGAGCTCGCTACCGAACTGCTGAACGATCCGAAGGAAATCGCCGAACACGTGATGCTGATCGACCTCGCGCGCAACGACGTGGGCCGCATCGCGGAAATCGGCTCAGTGGCCGTGACCGACAAGATGGTGATCGAAAAGTACTCGCACGTGCAGCACATCGTCAGTTCCGTCGAAGGCAAGCTGAAGCCGGGCATGACCAATTTCGACGTGCTGCGCGCGACGTTCCCGGCGGGCACGCTGTCGGGTGCGCCGAAAGTGCGCGCGATGGAACTGATCGATGAACTCGAACCCGTGAAGCGCGGCCTGTACGGCGGCGCCGTCGGCTATCTGTCGTTCACGGGCGAGATGGATCTCGCCATCACGATCCGCACCGGCGTCATCTGCAACGGCAACCTGTATGTGCAGGCGGCAGCGGGCGTGGTCGCCGACTCGGTGCCCGAATCCGAATGGCAAGAGACGGAAAACAAGGCGCGCGCCGTGCTGCGCGCTGCCGAGCAGGTCCAAGACGGCCTCGATAGCGACTTCTGACGGAGACTGACCATGCTGCTGATGATCGACAACTACGACTCGTTCACCTATAACCTGGTCCAGTACTTCGGCGAACTCGGCGAAGACGTGCGGACCTACCGCAACGACGAAATCACGCTCGACGAGATCGCGAAGCTCAATCCCGAGCGCATCTGCCTGTCGCCGGGACCGAGCAATCCGCAACACGCGGGCATCACGCTCGACGTGCTGCGCGAATTCTCCGGCAAGTATCCGATACTCGGCGTGTGCCTCGGCCATCAGGCGATCGGCGAAGCGTTCGGCGGCCGTGTGGTGCGCGCGCAGACCATCATGCATGGCAAGGTGAGCCAGATCGAAACCGACTGTAAAGGCGTGTTCGCCGACCTGCCGAAGCATTTCACCGTTACGCGCTATCACTCGCTGGCCATCGAGCGCGAGTCGCTGCCCGATTGCCTCGAGGTGTCCGCATGGACCGACGACGGCGAAATCATGGGCGTGCGTCACAAGACGCTCGCGGTGGAAGGCGTGCAGTTCCATCCGGAATCGATCCTGTCGGAACACGGCCACGCCCTGCTCGAAAACTTCGTGAAGCAGTCGAAAACTGCGGCACGCAGCGTCTGAATAAAAGAGGAGACGTCATCATGATTACGCCCCAGGAAGCGCTGCAACGCACGATCGAGCACCGCGAGATTTTCCACGACGAGATGCTGCACCTGATGCGCCTCATCATGCGCGGCGACATGTCGCCCGTGATGGCGGCCGCGATCATCACCGGCTTGCGCGTCAAAAAAGAGACCATCGGCGAAATCACTGCGGCCGCCACGGTGATGCGTGAGTTCGCACGTCACGTCGACGTGCAGGACAACTCGAACTTCGTCGATATCGTCGGCACGGGCGGCGACGGCTCGCATACGTTCAATATTTCGACGGCCACGATGTTCGTGTCGGCGGCGGCGGGCGCGAAAGTCGCGAAGCACGGCAATCGCGGCGTGTCGAGCAAGTCGGGCAGCGCCGACGTGCTCGAAGCGCTCGGCGTCAACATCGATCTGCAGCCGGAACAGGTGGCGGCATCGATCGCCGAAACGAGCATGGGCTTCATGTTCGCGCCGAACCATCATCCCGCAATGAAGAACATCGCGCCTGTGCGCCGCGAACTCGGCGTACGGACCATCTTCAACATCCTCGGGCCGCTGACCAACCCCGCCGGCGCGCCGAACCAGCTGCAAGGCGTGTTTCACCCGGACCTCGTCGGCATTCAGGTTCGCGTGATGCAGCGTCTCGGCGCACAACATGTGCTGGTCGTGTATGGTATGGACGGCATGGATGAGGTGTCGCTGGGCGCGGCGACGCAGGTCGGCGAACTGCGTAACGGCGACGTGACCGAATATGAGATTCACCCCGAGGACTTCGGCATGCAGATGGTGTCGAACCGCACGCTGAAAGTGGCGGACGCGACGGAGTCGAAAGTGCTGCTGCTCGAAGCGCTCGACAACAAGCCGGGCGTCGCGCGCGAAATCGTCACGCTGAACGCGGGCACCGCGCTGTACGCGGCGAACGTCGCGGATTCGATCGCCGACGGCATCCTGCTGGCGCGTGAGGCGATCGCGAGCGGCAAGGCGCGCGCGAAAGTCGACGAACTGGTCCGCTTCACGCAGCAGTTCAAGCATTGATCAAGTAACGGAATTCACATGAGCGATATTCTCGACCGCATCATCGGCGTCAAGCGCGAAGAAGTGCGCGCCGCGCAGCAAAGCGCACCGCTCGAAGAGCTGCGTCTGCAGGCATCGTCGCGCGATCTGCGCGATTTCGTCGGCGCGATCCGCGCGAAACACGAGGCAGGTCTCGCGGCCGTGATCGCCGAGGTCAAGAAGGCGAGCCCGTCGAAAGGCGTGCTGCGCGACAACTTCATCCCCGCCGACATCGCGCGCTCGTACGCGACGCACGGCGCGGCGTGTCTCTCGGTGCTGACCGACGTGCAGTTCTTCCAGGGCAGCGCGCAGTATCTGGAAGAAGCGCGCGCCGCGTGCCAGTTGCCCGTGCTGCGGAAGGACTTCATCGTCGATCCGTATCAGATCCTCGAAGCGCGCGCGATGGGCGCCGACGCGATCCTGCTGATCGTCGCCGCGCTCGAAACCTCGCAGATGCAGGATCTCGAAGCGTACGCGCATTCGCTCGGTCTCGCGGTGCTCGTGGAAGTGCACGACAAGAACGAACTGGTCGAAGCATTGACGCTGAAGACGCCGCTGATCGGCGTGAACAACCGCAATCTGCGCACGTTCGAAACGTCGATCGACACCACGCTCGGCCTGCTCGAAATGATGCCGGAAGATCGCATTGTCGTGACCGAGTCGGGCATTCTGTCGCGCGTCGACGTCGAGCGGATGCGCGCGATGGACGTGAACACGTTCCTCGTCGGCGAGGCGTTCATGCGCGCCGAAGAGCCGGGCGCGGAACTTGCGCGAATGTTCTTCTGAGTCCGGCGAACGTCGAAAGCGAGTCAGGCGATGGGCATGGAACACGAGATCAAGCTGGCGCTGCCGACCGATCAGGTCGGCGCGGCGACGCAATGGTTCATTCAGCGCGCGGGCGGCGCAGGCCGCACGATCACGCTGGAAAACAGCTATTTCGACACGCCGTCGCTGACGCTCGCGCGCGCGAAAAGCGCCGTGCGCGTGCGCCGCACGCCGGACGGCTGGCTGCAGACATACAAGACGGTCGGCACGTCGAATGACGGCTTGCATAGCCGGCACGAGTGGGAAATGCCCGTCGAGGGCAACGCGCTCGAAATCGACACGCTGCTCGAAGCGTGCGACGACGAGCGGTCGAAAGCCGCATTGCAAAGTGCGCGCGACGAACTGATTCCGCTTTTCAGCACGAACTTCTCGCGGACAATCTGGCATGTGAGCGTCGACGGCGCCGATATCGAAGCGGCCATCGATCAAGGCGAGATTCTCGCCGACGTGAACGGCGAACAGCGCCGCGCGCCGATCTGCGAAGTCGAGCTGGAATTGAAGCACGGCGACGCGAGCGCGCTGAACACGTTGTCGGCGGAACTGGCGAACGCCGTCCACGGCCTGCGTCCCGATGACGTGAGCAAGGCGCAGCGCGGCTATCGTCTGCGCGAAAGCGGCTCGAAGTAGCCCGCAACGCGGGCAGAACGCGGCAACGAACATGCTGGCGAACGCGACGAACCTTGAGCGCGTCCGCGTTTACTGCCACACTGCCCGCCATGAATTCCGCCAAACGCTCCCGCACGCCGCCGACGCAACCGTCGCTGTTCACCGACGACGACAGCAGCGCCGCCACTCCCGCTCCCACCGCCGACATCCAGACGCTCGAATCGCAATTCGAAGCCTTGCCGCCAGCATGGCGCGCGCATCTGAAGCCCTTCATCGACAGCGACACGTACGCGCCGCTGTGCCGTTTCGTCGACGGTGAACGAGCAGCTGGCAAGACCGTCTATCCCGCCGACGTGTTCCGCGCGCTGCGCCTCACGAGTCCCGACGACGTCAAGGTCGTGATTCTCGGCCAGGATCCGTATCACGGCGAAGACCGCGGCACGCCGCAGGCGCACGGACTCGCGTTTTCGGTGCCGCCGTCAGTGCGGCCGCCTCCGTCGCTGCGCAACATCTTCAAGGAAATCGCCGCGAGCCTCGGTTATGAAACACCGCAGCACGGCTGCCTCGACGCGTGGGCGCGCCAGGGCGTGCTGCTGCTCAACACGGTGCTGACGGTCGAACGCGATCGCGCGGCGAGTCACGCGAAGCGCGGCTGGGAAAAATGCACCGACACGCTGATCCACGAACTCGCGATGCGTCACGAAGGGCTCGTATTCATGCTGTGGGGCGCGCACGCGCAGGCGAAGCGCGCGCTGCTCGATGGCAAGTCGCATTGCGTGCTGGAAGCGCCGCATCCTTCGCCGCTGTCCGCGCATCGCGGTTTTCTCGGCTGCCGGCATTTCGCGCTCGCCAACGAATTTCTCGAAGCGCACGGTCGTCAGACTATCGATTGGCGTTTGCCCGAAACGGGCGAAGTCTTCGCCTGAAAAACGCGCTGCGCGTCAAACACAACGCACAAGGCTCAAAAAGCAAAACGCCACGGAATCGAGATTCCGTGGCGTTTTCTATTGAACGAGCGTCGCGTGCTTACGCCGTGGCGATCGCTTCGCGCGCGCCGGCCAGTGCCGCGCTCGCTGCGTCCGGGCCCATGTTCAGGCCTTCCGCGTAGATGAAGTTCACGTCCGTCATGCCGAGGAAGCCCAGGAACGTCGTCAGGTAAGGCGTCTGCGAGTCGCCCGGCGTGCCGACGTACTTGCCGCCGCGTGCCGACACCACGAACACCTTCTTGCCCTTCACGAGGCCTTCCGGACCATTCGCGCCGTACTTGAACGTGATGCCGGCGCGAGCGATGAAGTCGAAGTACGTCTTCAGTTGCGACGAGATGCCGAAGTTGTACAGCGGTGCGCCGATCACGACGATGTCGGCGGCTTGCAGTTCGGCGATCAGCGCTTCGCTGCGCGCTGCGATCGCTTGCTGCTCGGCCGTGCGCTGTTCTGCCGGCGTGAAGAATGCGCCGAGAATCGCGTCGTCGAGGTGCGGCAGCGCGTCTTCGTGCAGATTGCGGACGACGACTTGCGCGCCCGGATTCGATTGTTGCAGCTTTGCCGTCAGTTCGTTGGCGAGCAGCGTCGATTGAGCGCCTTGCGAGCGAGCCGACGAGTTGATTTGCAGGATCGTGGTCATCTGTGACTCCAGTGAGGGGCGCGCTGTGTTGCGCGAGTGGAACCATTGTGTTTTTTTACCCGACCTGGAAAAAGTAGCGCGGCGGCGAAGGATTGTTGCAACCATGGAACAATCCGCCGCCGGGCTTTGCCTCTATAAATGAGGCCGGCTGTTATTTGCCGCCGAGCCAGCGCTTGCGCGCAGTCACGGCGGACGCCCGCTTGTCGTTCGAGGCGAGCTTGTAGCGCGAGACTTCCGGCGCATCCAGCCTGACCTGCGCGACGCGCAGCTCGTCGCGCCGGAACGCGTGCACCTCGACCTTCGCGCCCGGCTGATAGCGCGACAGCAGTGTGTCGAGATTCGAGCCCGTCACGCGCAGGCCGTCGACGGCGATCAGCACGTCGCCCGCCGACAGTCCCGCCTTCTGCGCCGCGCTGCCGTCGTGAACGGCCGCCAGCGTACAATCCGCGCCGCCGCGCACGCGCGCGCCGAGCGACGGCTTGCCCTTCGGATCGACGTCCGGCTCGACGGTCACGCCGAACGGCGCGAGCAGCGTGTCGAGCGGCAGATCGCGCGTGCCGCGCACGCCTTCCGCGAAAAGATCGGACAAATCGGCGCCCGTCGCTTCGGCGAACAGCGCCTCGACGTCGGATTCTTCGATGCCCTGCCCTTTGCCCTTGTAGAAATCGCGGCCGTAGCGCTGCCATAGCAGGCGCATCACGTCGTCGAGCGATTTGCGGTTCTGCGTTTGCGCGCGAATCGTCAGATCGAACGCGAGCGCGACGAGCGAGCCCTTCGTGTAGTAGCTGACGACCGCGTTGGCGGCGTTCTCGTCCTGGCGGTAGTACTTGACCCACGCGTCGAACGAGCTTTCGGCGACCGTCTGCTTCAGACGCCCGCTGCCGCGCAGCACGCCGCCGATCGTCTTGCCGAGCAGTGTGAAGTACTCGGTATCCTTGATCAGACCGCTGCGCACCAGCATCAGGTCGTCGTAGTACGACGTGAAGCCTTCGAACAGCCACAGCAGCGTCGTGTAGTTCTCTTGCGTCAGATCGTACGGCGCGAACTTCGCCGGCTTGATGCGCTTCACGTTCCACGTGTGGAAGTATTCGTGGCTGCACAGCCCGAGATACGTGCGATAGCCGTCCGTCGTCTCGTCGCGGCCCGTGACGGGCAAATCCGAGCGGTTGCAGATCAGCGCCGTTGACGCGCGGTGTTCCAGCCCGCCGTAACCGTCGGTGACGGCCTGCGTCATGAACACGTAGCGGTCCATCGGCGCCTTCTTCGAGCGCGGCTCGAACAGCGCGATCTGCGCTTCGCACACGCGCTTCAGATCCGCCGACAGCCGCGCCATGTCCAGCCCGATCACTCGCCCGGCGATCACGATGTCATGCGGCACGCCGTGCGCCTTGAATGTGGCGAGTTCGAATTCGCCGAGCGTGACGGGATGATCGATCAGTTCGTCGTAGTTCTGCGCCGAGTATTCGCCGAAGCCGTAACGCTTCGTGCCGCGCGCTTCCGCGAGCGCCGTTGCGACGCGCCAGTTGCGGAATTGCGGCCCCGCGGGCTTCTGGATATCGACGACGCAAGGAGCCTCTTCGAAGCCGAGCGGCGACAGGAACACGCTCGTGCCGTTGAAGAAGCCCGTCGTGTCGTCGAGATGCGCGGCACGCACCGACATGTCCCACGCGTAGACCTCGTAGCGCAGCGTCAGCGCGCCCTTCACGGGCGCCGCCTGCCACGCGTGCTTGTCGGTCTTTTCGACGCGCACCTTGCGGCCCGCGTCGTTGAATGCGCGCAGTGTGACGATGTTGCGCGCGAACTCGCGGACCATGTAGCTGCCTGGAATCCACACGGGCAACATGAAGCGCTGGCCCGCCGGATCCGGTTCGGCGACCGTGACGGTGACTTCAAAGAGATGGGCGGCGGGTTGCTTCGGAACGATGGCGTAGCGGATCGGCTTCATCGGCGCTCGTGTGTGGAAACGGGTGAGGAGATTCGGCGGGCTTAAAAACACAGGAGGCGCCGCGCGCCTCCTGTCAAACACATTCAGACGATTTCAGACGATACGCGCACTCAGCGCACCGACGACAACGCCTTGTCCAGCTCGTCCGCGGGCACTGCGCCCGGCAGGCGGCGGCCATCGGCGAGAAATACGGTCGGCGTGCCGCTCACGTTCATCGACTGACCGAGCGCGAGATTCTTGTCGATCGCGGCGGTGTCGCAGGTGCCCGGCGCGGTCGGCGCGCGGTGATCCTGCATCCACGATTCCCACGCCTTCGCGCGGTCGGCGGAACACCAGATCGACTTCGACTTCACCGTCGAATCCGGCGACAGCACGGGGTACAGGAAGGTATAGACGGTGATGTTGTCCATCGACTTCAGCGTCGTTTCGAGCTGCTTGCAGTACGGGCAGTTCGGATCGGAGAACACGGCGATCTTGCGGCTGCCGTTGCCCTTCACCACTTTCACCGCGTTCGCGAACGGCAGGCTCGCGAAATCGATGCGGTTGGTTTCGGACAGGCGCGCTTCCGTCAGGTTCTTGCGGGTCTTCGAGTCGACTATGTCGCCGAGAATCAGATGGTCGCCCGTCGCGTCGCTGTAGATGATCTGCGAGCCGAGGTTCACTTCGTAAAGCCCGTCGATGGGTGACTTCGACACGCTCTTGATGGTCGCTTCGCTCAGACGCGATTGCAGCGTCGACTTGAGCTTGTCGGTGGTCTGGTCGGCCTGCGCCGAACAGCCGAGGCCGATGGTCGCGACGGCCAGCGCCAGCGCGGCGATACGGATCCGTTTCTTCATGCTGCTGCTCCTGATTCGGTTCGGCGCGCGGCCGTTTGCCGCTCGTTTGCGCCTGTGTTCGCCTGTGTTCAAGTTCCGCGCACCTTGCGCAGATGGTATGCCTTGTGATCGATCCTGTCAGACGTGCGCGTCGCCGCGCGGTTCAAAGCGGCGCGCCGTGCGTCGATGCGTTATCAGCCCAGCGCCGCCGACACAAGCCAGCGTTTGATCAGCGGCTGCGCGCCGACGAACGCCATGCCCGTATTGCGGACCGCGCGCGCGATATTGCCGGGCAGCCCGAACAGCTTTTGCAGGCCGTCGGTGGCAATGGTCAGCGCGCGAATGTCCTCGCTGCGCGAACGCTCGTAGCGGCGCAACAGCACCATGTCGCCGATATCGCGGAACGCCTCTTTCTTCGCGATCACATCCACCAGCGACGCCACGTCGCGCAAACCCAGATTCATGCCCTGACCGGCGAGCGGATGAATGAGATGCGCGGCATCGCCGACCAGCGCGACGCGCGGCGCGACCAGCCTGTCGACGGTTTGCAGCGCGAGCGGAAAGCCTTGAGCCGGCGTTACGCATTCGAGCGTGCCGAGCGCACCCATCGTCGCGCGCTCGACTTCCGCCGCCAGTTGCGCCGGATCGAGCTTGACGAGCGTGTTCGCGTGATCCGTCAGCGCCGACCAGACGAGCGACACATGACCGTTCGGCAGCGGCAGCAGCGCGACGATCTCGCCGTCGCGAAACCACTGATAGGCCGTCTCGCCGTGCGGCCGCTCCGCCTTGAAGTTTGCGACGACGCCCGTCTGCCGGTAATCGCGCCGGTTCGCCTTCGAGCCGATCTGCGCACGCACCCACGAATGCGCGCCGTCCGCGCCGACCACGAGGTCGGCTTCGAGCACGTTGCCGTTCGCGAGGCCGATCGTCGCGCCGCCCGTCTTGACATCGAGCCCCTGCGCGCGCGTGTCGAGCCACGTGAGGTTGGGCTGGAAACGCAGCGCGGCGTCGAGCGCATGTTCGATCAGCGACGATTCCGCGATCCACGCGAGCTGCGGCACGGAAGCCTGAAACGCCGAAAAATGCAGTTCGGCGTGCGCATCGCCGTAGACCCGCATGTCGTACACGGGCGCGATCCGCGATGCGTCGAGTGCCTGCCACACACGCAGGCGTTCGAGCAGCGCCTGCGAACTCGCGGACAGCGCGTAGACGCGCGAGTCGAACACGGCGTCGGCGGGCAGCGGCTGGCAGTGCTGCGCGAGCAGCGCGACGCGCAGGCCGCTCTGTGTCAGCGCGAGCGCCGCCGTCTTGCCGACGAGCCCGCCGCCGATCACGGCGACGTCGAAGGACTGATGGTGAGCATTCATCCGGCCATTATAGCCGCGAGGGGTGGCGGGGACGGATCGGCGGGGCCGCCTTTCGGGGGCATTCTGGCTTTGTTTGACGAGGGATTGATGCAGGTCGGGCACGAATTCCGTCGATTGTGGACGACACGGCCGTTGCAGGCCCAAGACGGTCAGCACGCCCTGCCGATCCTCCACTGCCGCGAATGCGCCGCCGGACAGGGTTACAATTGCGGTTTTCGGTTATCCGGCACCCCGGCGCGCGTTGGCAGCGCGGCGGGCGTCTTGCGACAGTCCGCCTGTGCCGCGCCATCCGGCGCGAACAGATTGGCGGGCCGCAGCCGGCATCGCGTCGCGCTGCGCGCAGCCTGTGCGGCAAAGTCCGCTCCGTTCGCCGAAGCCTGTCACCACCTGATTTGTAGAGAACCTTCATGAGCCTCAAATGCGGCATCGTCGGCCTGCCTAACGTCGGCAAGTCCACCCTGTTCAACGCGCTGACCAAGGCGGGCATCGCCGCCGAAAACTATCCCTTCTGCACGATCGAGCCGAACGTCGGTGTGGTCGAAGTGCCGGACGCGCGTCTGAAGGCGCTCTCGGAAATCGTCAAGCCGGAGCGCGTCGTGCCTGCCGTCGTCGAGTTCGTCGACATCGCGGGTCTCGTCGCGGGAGCTAGCAAGGGCGAAGGCCTCGGCAACCAGTTCCTCGCGAACATCCGCGAAACCGACGCGATCACGCACGTCGTGCGCTGCTTCGAAGACGAAAACGTGATTCACGTCGCGGGCAAGGTCGATCCCGTGTCGGACATCGAAGTCATCAACACGGAACTCGCGCTCGCCGACCTCGCGACGGTCGAAAAGGCGCTGACGCGTTACGCCAAGGCCGCGAAGTCCGGCAACGACAAGGAAGCGGTGAAGCTGGCCGCCGTGCTGGAAAAGGTCCGCGTGCAGCTCGACCAGGCCAAGCCGGTGCGCGGCCTCGATCTGACGGAAGAAGAGCGCCTGCTGATCAGGCCGTTCTGCCTGATCACGGCGAAGCCGGCCATGTATGTCGCAAACGTCAAGGAAGACGGCTTCGAGAACAATCCGCATCTGGACGCGGTGCGCAACTATGCGGAATCGGAGAAGGCGCCCGTGGTCGCGGTGTGCGCAGCGATCGAAGCGGAAATCGCCGATCTCGCCGATGAAGACAAGGAAGTGTTCCTCGCCGACATGGGCATGGACGAGCCGGGCCTGAACCGCGTGATCCGCGCAGGCTTCAAGCTGCTCGGTCTGCAGACGTACTTCACGGCTGGCGTGAAGGAAGTGCGAGCATGGACGATCCATATCGGCGATACCGCGCCGCAGGCAGCGGGCGCGATTCACACGGACTTCGAACGCGGCTTCATTCGCGCGCAGACCATCGGCTTCGACGACTTCATCACGTACAAGGGTGAACAAGGTGCGAAGGAAGCGGGCAAGATGCGCGCCGAAGGGAAGGAGTACGTCGTGCATGACGGCGACGTGATGAACTTTCTGTTCACCCGCACATAAGGGGGTATGGACATCCACCCCAGAACTTGGTGCCTATGGACATCCGCCACGGTTCGCCACCCATCGTCTGAAGCGCCATCGCAGATAGGTTCACCCGCAATCCGCGACGGGCGAACAGCGACTACATAGGACGTCGAATCCGTCGGCCGTCGCCGTCTCACTGCTCGTAAATAAAATAAAGGCAAGCCGGCAAAGCCGGCGCGTCAGGCTCAAGTGTGTGCAACTTCGGAACCGCCCTCAGGGCGGCTGTCCACACCCTTGTGGTGTGGGCAGCGAAGTTGTGCACACGGGGAACTGCCACAGGCCGATGTGGACCATCGGTTCGAGTGTCAGGCGCTGGCACTGCGAAGCGGGAAGCTCAACAGGTTGCTCCCAAAGCTCGCATTTGCTCGTCTCAACTGTCCGGTCGAAAACACGATGGACGGCATCTCTGATTACGCAAAGGTTCGTTTGCTACCGCTCCTGTCGCCGACAAATACGCGCCGCGAATCTGTTTTCGTTCACTCGCGATTCGCAGTCGAGATGAAGGCGCTCCGCCCAACGTACTTGGTTTTTTTCATTCTCCCATTTCTTATCGCTTAACCGCGACGCCGGCCTTTCGCGCCGCTTTTTCCGTTCCGCTCTTTCTCGAAGCTGTCGGCCTGTGTCTCCGGTACATGGTTTGCCTCCATCGGAATCCGCCTTCGAGGCCCTCTCCGTACGGGTTCGGGCATTTCGGTAGGGACAGCGAGGAGTTCGACCTCTTCGACGCCAAGAGCTGCGGCTACAACGATAAGCGTATCCAGTCCCAAGTTCAGAGTCCCGCGCTCAAGTTGGCTTATGTGGGTCCGATGAAGGCCAGCACGGTCCGCCAGAGCCTCCTGGGACATGCCGAGCTTGCCGCGCAAGATTTTTATGTTGGTTGATATGCGCGTACGAAGTTCGTCGCGACGGTCATTGATGTTCGCTGCCATATGAGGCAGGAGCATCAGGCAGTGAAGAGTAAATATCTACAGCATATAATTCTACATAGTTTACTATTCAAAACTCATCGCCTACACTTCATGGCTGCATTGCACTTGAGCCTGTCTAAGCCGTCCTGCCGGGAAGCAGCAGGTGTCGTTACCGCGCGGGAAGGGTTGTGCCGCGTATAGCGTGAAAAAGGTGAGCAAACAGGTAGCCGTTGGTCGGGAGAAGCACGTTCGCCCTTGAAGTCTTATCGAGTCATGCTCTTACTGTTTGGAGGCGTCAGTGCCCATTTGGCATGTTTCCGTTGTCAGCTCGGAGGAGCCCGACGTGTTTCTGTCGCGTTGGAGAATCTTCGAGACCGATGACGGTTTGAAGCGTCTCGTGGGCTACGACTCCGTTGACCAAGGACGCGTGAGTTCTGCTCTCGTCACGTTCAACCAGAAGACGATGCACGTGCAGACGAGTGACGGCCTTACCTATCGACTCCTGGGCGAGCCCGGATTCTTTTGGGATGTTATCGACACTTGGGACATCTGGTTTCACACCATCACCCGCGGACAGGGCGGCTGCGTGAAAGATGTGACAGAACAGATACGCGGAAAAGCTATGGGTGACGGCGATGTCTAGCATCCACACATATGTTGCATATGCGGGCGTGTCATCAGAAGCCATCGAAACAGTAACCAACGACATTACGGAGCAGCTACTTGCAGTGGCTACACTCGGTGACCGATAGAGACTGGTCCGTGATGTTGGAGGCTTGTCGTCAGTAGCAACACGTAGGAATAGATATGCCACGGTCCGGAAGCAATGCAAAGGACAACCCGCTCTTCAACGGCACCGACGTGCAACATGTCATGCGCAACGCCGCCGTTGCAGCGATGCTGTCGGACCCAACAGGCGCTGAAGCAAGTCTTTTCATGTCCGATGCAGAAGTCGGGCGCCTCTTCAAGGCACACCTCATCCAAGTCATTGGCACCGCTACGTTGTCGAACTTGGACTTAAGCTCCACTCGTGAGGAAGACGAGAAGCGGGGCCACTTCACCGACCGCCGAGCTTCGGAATTCCCGGGTTTGACCAATGTCTCTGCGGCGAACATAGAGCGGTACTCCCTTGTTCTACAAGGAAGGCTGCTACCCGCAGAGGACTTTTGCAAAGCCGCAGGCATCACTGAGCAAAAGCTAAGCGAGGACGTTGCTTCGTGCCGGTTGTTCGCTGTGGAATTCGAGTCCAACCAGTATTACCCAATTTTTGCCTTATCAAATCTAGTCGACCGCAGGGATTTCGCGAGGGTGGTGCGGCGCTTGGGTGATTCAACAGGCTGGAGTAAATGGAAATTCTTCACGACGCCATCAGAATCACTTGGAGGTCTCACGCCACTGAGACTTCTGATGCGTGAAGAGGTGGAGCGCGCACTGGTGGCGGCCGCTGACTTCAAAGCCCTGAGTTCTACCTTTTTTAGTATCTTGAGAACGACACCGGTCTCTAACTAACTCCTACCGCCATGAATCCAACCACGACCAAAGGAGTGTTAACGCCAAGGCCGCCTCGTCAAAGACGAGAGACTCCTTCGCTCGAAGAGGCACGGCTTGCACAGGTAGACCACGCGATTCATTGTGCAGTTGTGGCTGCCCTCCTGGTTGACCCTATAGGCTGGAACGCGCTTCTCGAGCAGCTTTCCGACGAGCAGCTCGGGCGCATGTTTAAGAATCGACTGTGGAAAGTCATTGGCGTCTCGACAATACTGAACCTAGACCTCCCTTCGATGCGTGACGAGGGCGAGAAACTACGGAAGAGCGTTAGCCGTAAATCGAAACTGCGAACATCTGGAAGCGAGAATGCGATACAGAGCGCGTCGGCAAACTCCGAGCGCTACGACCTCGTGCGTCAAGGGAAGTTGCTGCGCATGGACGACTACCTTGGGGCAGCAGAAGTCACAGAGAAGAAACTAAACAAATCCCTCGCTTCAGGGAAAGTCTTTAACGTTGAACTCAACGGAGTGGTGTACATCCCCGGCTTCTTTCTGTCGCCCATGATTCGTCACAACGACCTTGCGAAGGTCATGCGTAGTCTTGGTGGTACGTCGGATTGGGACAGGTGGAACTTTTTTACCACTCCAAAAGAGGCGCTTGGTGGTTCGACGCCGCTCCAATTTCTCGCGATTAACAGGGTCAAGCCTGTGCTGAAAGCCGCTGAAGAATTTACGAAGCGCTGAGCACAGCTCCTTTCGAGACCGTGGAAGAGATTCTGGAAATCGTCATCCAAAACCTACCGCTACTGTATGTGCCAGCGCTCGGAGCCGTTATCGCTTTGGTGGTGTTACGCATAAAGAAGCGTTAGGTCCACCAAGGCTACATCTTCCGGCGCTCAGCTGCTTCATTGCGCGAGCATCATCTTTCGTCCACCGCAGAGAGCAACATGCCTACCGAAAATGAACTTGACTTGGAGATTGCACTTCAAAAAATCCATGAACTCGCCTTGGAGGGCGGGGATTTAGGATACGCGTATTGGTGGCAGGTCGGGCAGCTCCTCCGACGAGCAGCCGACATGCAAGTGCAGATAGATGAGCTCAGCAAAGAACTAGAACTGTGCCAGGCGAAGCAACGCAAGAGACACTGAGATGGATACATCTTCATGGCTCTAGCCCCGCTGAACGTTACTGAGGCGCGTGGGGTGGTTGAAGGTGAGCCACAATGTCGACGAACGCGAAGATTTCACCGCCATCCGAAGCTGACGTGATGGGATTCGCTCATAGGCGTATCGAAGAAATGTTTCGAAATCTGGGCTCCCGTATACCTGCCGAGGTTCAACGGGAACTGTCCAGCGGCGTGGACGCAATAATCGGCGAGATTTTGAGACTGCACTTCTCGTGGCCGGTTGACGCCGGTATGCGCTCGCGTCAAATCTCTCACGGCGCGACGCATGCAAACGCGTAAGCTAAATCACCAGCGCGCGAAAGAGTTGCTACTTGCTGATGCCGTTGCTAGACGAGCCAAGCTACATCGTATGCACCCCCATTCGCTGCGGAGTGTGATGGGCTTCCGATAATTCAAATTGCATGAAAACGTATATTCAGTTGACTGATAGAGAATTGGAAAGGTAGCGTCGTGCTTTTGTTTTACCTTAACGCATGGCGGTTCAGGAATACGAGATAAGACGAACGGTCGAGGTCGAAATAAATGGCACACGGTACGTGGGCAGCTATCGTGTGATGGCCGGGACTGTCATCGTGTATTTTGATGGCGCAATCAAATCGGCTCCGCACGATATGCAGCGTCCGGAGGTTTTGGGACGATGGCTCCTGACGGACGCGTGCAAAAGAGTCGAGGCGGGAAGACGCGACCGTTCCAATCGCTAGTGGGCCTTTACGCTTCAAGGCGATGTGAATGTTGCCGGTTACTTCGGACCCCGAATGCGCTCGCCCGCTCGCGTGCTCAACCAACGCGACCCTTCATGCGAAGAACGCAGGCTTGCGAACCACCCGCAGGTTGGTGCAATATGCGAATAGATTTTTCCTTTGGCGGTGCCATCGCGCATTGGCGGATTTCATTGGCCTATGTGGCTTGCATGGCGTTGAATCTAATGCTCCAACTTTGACGACCGGAGCATTCGATGAAGACGGAAGACTCGGAGAAAATCGTGCACGAAATCGCTGAGTCCACTGACAACGCTGAAGACCTTGTAGCGATGATGTACGCCAACGCTATCGAAGAGTATAAGCGCGACGCACGAATCATGGATTATGTTCCCCTGTTCGCCGCGAAGCGGGTACGGGAAACCTTGAAGACTCGCACTGTTACGAAGTAGTCGCGTACCTCACGTGACCGGTTGCGGGTGCTCCGTTTTCGGTCAGAATCTATCCGTCTCGCAAGAGGAAGGCGCTTTCGGAGCGAACAAGAATCGCCTTCAACGCAGTGGCTGCCAAGCAGGACGCTGCTCATCCGCGTCCGGACTATTCCCCAATTTCCAGCGCCGGCTCGCATTGGGTCGTCGGGCCGCGCTTTCAGGCATCTCGCGTTCAGTGCACTGAGCCGTGACGTCCGCCGCCGCCCCAGTAATGGCCACCGCCACCGCCGCCCCAGCCACCCCCGCCGCCACGCCACCGGTATCCGTGGCCAGTCCAGCCGCCTCCGTGCCCGTGGCCCCAATAGCCGTGGCCACCCCAGCCTCCATGGCCCCAGTGGCCATGATGGCCTCCACCGTAACAGCAGCCACCCCAATAGCCGAAGCTCAGCGACACCGAAGGTCCCCACCACGGCCAGCCGTAGTACGGATACGCGACGGGGTAATACGCCGGCTCAACGAAGACCGGCGCCGTGGTTGCGAGATAGGTGTTCGTCGATGCAGTCGCATCTGACGCTGTGCCGGATGCGGCTGCATCCGGCATCGTGAAGGGATATGGCTGCGTCACCGCTGTCGGCACGTCACCGTATGGAACGTAGCCATAGGGCGCGTAGTAATAGCAACCGGACAAACCTGCGGACAGCGCCACCACCGCAACGGCACTGCGTGCGTGCGACGCTGCATCAAGCGCTTTCATGACCTGCTCCTTGCTGCGCAACGCGTGTGCGGCGCGCTCTCTTACAACAAGCTTATATCAGCAAGGCCGGTGCCGCTTCCGTCCGCCCCATAGCCATCGCGTCTCCGCCCTATATTTACCTTGCGCGGACAATACTGCACAGCCGCATGCCGATGTCACGGTAGTCCGGTCAAAATTGCCGGACTAGAATTGAGGTGGACTGGCGTTTTTCTTACAAACGAACCTTCACTCCGCACGAGGGTGGCATGCCCAGGATGTCAGATTCAGACGCCGTAAATCGGGTCCAGCGCGCCGGTACGCTTGTGACCGAGAAGCTCGAGGCGCGTCGACGCCGCTCTCCGGACTTTGCCGCAGAAAATGAGGCGCTGCATGGTCTAGCCCAGGCGCTGAACGCATCGGATACCGTGATGCTCCAGACGCTCGTCGACACCGCGCTGAAGTTGTGTAACGCCGGCAGCGCCGGCATCAGCCTGCGCGAACGTGATGCGAATCCACCACATACGTTCCGCTGGGTGGCGCTAGCGGGACACTGTACGGGCCTCGTCGGGCACCTGCTTCAATCCGACAACAGCCCGGCGGGGGTCACGCTTCAACTGGGCTCACCCCAGCTGTTCGCATTTCCCAAACGCCAGTTCGATTGCCTGGCCCCCATCCCTCTGGAGGTCACAGAAGAACTGGTCGTGCCGGTTCCCGGCACACCCGAGCCGTGGGGCGCGCTATGGGTCATGTCTCATGATGAGCACCTTCATTTTGACAGCGAACACCGCCGCATCCTGACGAGTCTTGCAAACTTCACATGTGCCGCCTTAACCATCAAGCAGGCGAAAGCCGACGCAGAAGCGCGCGCTGAGGAAGCGGAAGCCACCAGGAACGCGCTCGCTGTGGTGGAGGCTCATCAGGTCGATTTCATCGCCACGCTGGGTCACGAACTGCGAAACCCGCTCGGCCCGATTGACAGCGCGCTCGCGGCGGCGCAAAAGTTGGCAGCCGGCAATCCCTCCGTGCTATCGGCGCTGGCGCTCGCCAACAGGCAAGTGCGGCAATTGAAGCGCCTCGTGAGTGACCTGCTTGACGCGTCGAGGATACGGCACGGCAAGCTGTCGGTCCGCCCCGCCTACGGACTGCTCGGCGACATCGTCAAGGACGCGATGGCCGCCGTCACGGACGAGGTGGAGCGACGTCAGCAACAGCTGCAGGTGATGTTGCCGGGGTATCCGGTAACAGTCTTTGCGGACGCTGCCCGTCTGACGCAGGTCGTCTCAAACCTGCTGTCGAACGCCGTGAAGTACACGCCATCGGGAGGTGAAATCAGGCTACGGGTGGATGCCCCCGACCCAAATACGATACCCGCGCACGATTCGACGCCCAGGGACGCCATCATCGTCTTGCGCGACAACGGAATCGGCATCGCGCAAGATATGCTGCTGCACGTCTTCGACATGTTCGCCCAATCGCCGTCGGCGCGGACACGTTCAGAAGGCGGACTGGGTGTTGGCCTGTCCGTCGTCAGATACCTGGTCAACGCCCACAGGGGTGAGATTGCTGTCGTCAGCGAGGGTGAGGGCAAGGGGACGGAGGTCACGGTACGGCTGCCCATCGTGTGCAGGAATCAGGTCGACCACGCGGCGGCAACCACGCACGGCATGCCACCAGCCCGCATCCTGCTGGTAGACGACAATGCAGATGCCACCGAGGCACTCGCGATGTTGTTGACACTCGACGGTCACGAGGTCAAACGTGCGCAGAGTGGACTGGAGGCGCTCGCGATAGTCGAGTCGTACACACCAGACGTCGCACTCATTGACATCAACATGCCCGGCATGGACGGGCATGAACTGGCACGCCGGCTGCGCGAGCATGCGCAATGCTCATCGGCCCGTCTGGTGGCACTGACCGGTTACGCCGGGACAATGCCGGACTCCACCGCCATTGAGAGCGGATTCGATTGCCACCTAATCAAGCCGCCCTCGCTTGAAGACCTCGCGTATGCCTTGCGTGGTTAGCCCGACCACGAATGCAGCGACAAGGACTGGATGAACTGAATTGGCGGGCCGTCAAATCGACGCTTGCCGAAAATGAGGCAATCGTCGGCCTAGCTTTAGGGACCAGATAGTCAGCGCCTGCGAAGTGCAGTCATGGAAGCCCGACTCAGGGTTGATTCTGGGCGCTTGCTGTCACCCCGGGTCGTTGCTAGGTTCGGCTCGAAACGCCGTTGAATGGGACAATGGGGTCGCGGCGGCTGGTTATGGTTTTGTGGGAGACTCCGGTCCGCGAATCGCTAAGGTCGGTGTCCAGACGGGAACTTCCGGTAAAGCAGGCCGCTGGTTGCGCGCATGAAGATAGACGCGCTGACGTTCCGTCAATGCTATCCGCAATCGCTGCGCCGACCTGGGCCGGGTGAATGCATTGCCGCCAACGATAGTTTCATACTCGTCAGCATGGAAGACCCGATACCGCCTCAAGAACTCCGGTCCCGGCAGGCCCTGGGAATTGGCCATCAGCGAGCCATAATCGGCGTCGGCCGGGTCAGCAAGCTCGTGAACAATCCGGTCGAGTAACTCGAACCGCTTGCGAAGCGTACCCGCGCCTCCGAAGAATGCATGAAAATCGCGATAGCTCACGACCTGCTGCGCGCGCGCTGCGAAAATCAATGCCTCCCGAATTCTGACGACGGCCGACTCGTCCACGGTAAGTGCCCTCGCATTGTGCTCGACACCTGTCCGTTTAACCATAGGCATGCCAACCGTTCCTCCATGCGTTTCACCGGAGGTTGCGCGCGCGACCTGAAAAATTTCGGTGGTGTCGGCCCACGACGCGTGCGAGTGAGCCATCATGAGGTCTGTTGTCGTGAATACGCTGTGCGTTCACGCACAGTCAGCCCAATCTCGACAGGATTGCACTGCAAAACTCAGGCGCCCGCCAGGTTCGAAAATGGATTTGCTATCCATATTGTTTCTCGTGCCTCTCCAGAACGGTAAGCAGCTTTTCCAGCTTGAGACGTTGGGGAAGTGGCAGGCCGGGCGTCGCGTGGATTTCGTAGAGACGACGTCGCCAATAGGTCTGAGCAAATATCGAGTACATCCCGCCCGCGGATAATGCTCTCTCCAGATTGGCAATTTCTGCCTCTGCATTCCGGAGAGCGTGCCGGTTCGAGGCGCTTAAGCCCCAGCGACGAGTATCCCTGGCCATGTTGACCTCCATCGCGTACTGTGCTCCGTACCTGCTTGATGCAAAACAGGTGCCTGGGAGACGCCCGGCCTCGTTCTGAGTGACATCGGACTTCCGGACATGGATTGAACTGCACTGGTGCGTGCGCCCCGCAATGGGGCGTATCCACGATGTGCAGGTGGTGAAGGTTCCCCAAGCAGCAAAACGCGCGCCCCATTTTTCATCCCCTGTGGGACGGGCCTTGGTTTATGCCGAAGCCTTCGCCCCTCGAGTCCCCTTGATGCCCAGATGTATTTATCCGAAGTCAGTATGGCTTCTTCAACCCGCTCCCCGAGGCAGGCGAGTCCATTGCGCCTTTGTTCTGCTTCTTTTGCATGTTTTTCTGCGTCGGGTCAGACATTGTCCCCATCGTGTTTGCACCAGACGCACCAAACGGCGTGCCCGTCGCGCCGCTTGTGTTTGGGGTGCCCATGCCGGTTCCACCCTGCCCCGCTGCGTTGCCACCGCCCGTCCCGCCACCAGCGCCCGCGCCCTGCGCGTACGCGGCGCCGGACAAGCTCAAAATCAATGCCCCTATCAACATTCTCTTCGTAGCAACTCGCATGACCGTCTCCTTCGCTCCACGCGGATTGTGCGTCAATGGCGGACGCACGACCGCTTTGCTCGTTGCGCAATTGCCGTACCGCCCTGGTGACCACCCGACTGGCGACGCAAAGATGTGCGCCGAGTAGAACGAGCAAACCGGCAGCTGTGCATCATCCTGCAAGAAGGGCACACGGCATGTCGACCTCGGTCACGGACCGCGCTCAGTCTTTCGCTTGAACGGAGCCAGGACCACACCTGCCGTGCGTGTGCCAGTGACGTCATCTTGCAATACCGTCATGCCCAACGGACATCTTGCATGGCGCGACGCTGGTTGCAACGTACAGGACAACTGATATTGGACACATCCCGGGACCAAGCCTTGCTGCGTGACCAGATTCCTGCCCCGTAGCGCCGTTCATGATTCCATCGGGTGGCATCATGGACTTCCCGCTACTTTCCCCAGATGGAGGTTGTAATGAGCAGTCTTTCCGGTGAACAAGCGGTCGCCTCGCAGAGAGCCAGCATCGAAACGCTGTCCAATGTGTGGACCAAGGCATTTGGCTGCATCGAAAAGCTGACCGAGCTGAACTTGCGGGCGGCCAAATCGACGCTCGCCGAAAATCAGGCAATCGCCGGCGCAGCGTTGTCAACCAAGGACCCACAGGAGCTATTCGCATTGCACGCAAAGCGGGCGCAAGCCGCGATGGAAGAAGCGCAGTCGTACTGGCGACACGTGTACAACATCATGGTCGGCGTCCAGGCGGAACTGACCGCGAGCGTTGAGGCCCAATTCAAACAGCGACAGCATGACGCGCAAGTCTTTGTCGACACGGTCGCGAGCAATGCACCGGCCGGAACCGAAGCCGCCGTGAATGCGTTGCAAACAGCGGTGACGGCCGCCACTGAGGCGACGAGCGCGACGATTGAAGCCAGCAAAAAGGCTGCCGAACAGGCGCGGGAGATTGCCGAAAACGACATTGACGCCGCAGCTTCCGCCTCAAACAGGGCGACCAGACAGGCCGCCGAACAGGTCAAGGCTGCCACGAAAAAATAAAACTTTGTCGACGCGCTTGTTGATGCTGGAACTGCGCGACTCTCCTGTTTCCGCTCCATGGTCACATTGGCAAAGGCACCGCAGCTTGCCCGGGTTCTCTTCGAATTGAAGCAGGGTCCAGGACAAGCAGGCGTCGACCTCCCGCCGCCGTAGACGCCCACAGTCGGACGGTTTGAACAGGTTGGCCCGCTCAGCCGGGCCCCTCTTCCGTGGTCCCGTCGACCATTGCCGCTCGCGAACGACCCGCAACGCACTCGCTACATGCAACCGTGAGACCGGCTAGTATCATTCACAGAGGCGCAATGAACGGAGATACTGCAATGGATGACCGGTTTGATAGACGGGAACTGCTGCTTCACCTCGGGACATGCTCGAAGCTGTGAGCTGTCTGACCAAGGCAGGTCGGCCGGATGCACTGGTGGCTCAACTTGCGAAGGGACAGGATTCGTTGCAAGACTTCGCCTTCCTCCAGATGGTCACACCGAGGATGACAGCGGCCGAGTTCAGCGCACGCGTCGCGAGCGCGTTCTTTCTGTGGCCAAAGGAACTGCTTGAATCTGAGCTGAACCGCAAGGCGCTTGCGTCAACTGTCCAGCATGACCTTTTTGATGGCAACCCTGACGGCTGGAAGAAATACGTTGTCCATATCCAGAAGAAGGTGAAATGGTTTGGGACCGGCCTTCCCGAAATGAAACCGGGCGCTTCGGATGACCCGGCGCACGATGCCGCTAAGGAGGCGGTCGAAGTGTCGGTCGAGGCAGCGCCGCTCGCTGAGTGGGATGCGCCTGACGAGAAGAAGGGGTGGCCTTGGCCACAGCCAGGCTCGACATCCTGAGGCACCATGAAAAAAAGAGCCGGCGTCCTGATATAGCGCCGGCCGTTGGATTCTGACGTACGATGCCTGGCCACTCAGAATCCATTCGCAGCTATCGGCGGCGGTAGCAGGCAGTGACCGCACGAGACGGGCGCGCTGCAGAACCGACCCGCCGCGGGATTTCTAGCTGTCGCGTCCTTCGCTGATGTCACGGGTAGCGGCCCAGTAGGGTTCGCGGTTGTAATAGTGATGGACCGTGGTGCCCCACTTTTCGTCCGCCATCGAAGGCCAGTGGTCCTTGTCGAACCCGGGCTCATCCTTGAGTCGCTGGGCGGGGATGTCCACGACGAAACACCTGTCGATTGCATCCAGTGTCAGTGCGCTCCACGGGATGGCGTGCAGCGTATTACCGAGGCCGAGGAATCCCCCGGTCGAGAGGACTGCATAGGCAATCCGTCCGCTTCGCACGTCCACCATGAGGTCGGCTATCTTGCCCACGTGTTCGCCGTCGGATGACATGACCTTGTCGCCATTGAGCGTGGTCGCGGCCATCACCTCCGGTCCGGGCCCTGCGCCGCCGGTGCTGCCAACGATTTTCGCGCCGGTACCGGACGGATGCAGGTTGGGCGTAGTCATCATGTGCTCCCGATGTTGAAAACACTGAGGCGCGCAAGCCGTGTGCCCAACTGCGAAGTGCTCCAAGCGCTGGAGGGTTGGCGGCCGGCACGACACCTTGCCGGTAGTCAGTTACATATCAGCTCCCGGCCGGTTAGCCCGCGTCATGCGGGCTGGGGCAGCGCAGGGTATTTTCGCATTGCACCTTTGTTTGTCCGCCACGCGCCCTATAACTAGGCCCACAGGTGCGCGACATCGGCGGGTTCACAAGCCACGCCTATATCGCAATTTCGCGCCCGGATGAGCTGCGCTCCGTACCCCCGGCTCGGCGTGTCTTCCAGATAGCGTCCGCACCAACCGTATCCGATGCCGCCAGGGCGCGAGTGCGGATGGTGGTGGTGCGCGAAAAACGCAACCCCCGGGGAAGCCATGAAGGTGGTCAAGGAGTGAATCATGAAATCACGGTTGATGGTCGTGCTTGCTGCTGCCGGATTGCTGGTGATGACGGGGCTCGCAAACGCCCAGGACACGATGCCGGCGCCGCAGGCACAGCAGCAACAGCAGCAGAACCTCGCTACGCCGGCAGCGTCCACGGATATGACGTATCAGTCATATGGCGGAATGCCCTCCACCAACACGCAAGCCGGCAGGCGCACCGCGGAGAGGTGCAGGACGGACCCGCAATGCAATATCTTCTTCGGCGGTAGCTGAGCGATTTCTGCGCTGCGCATCTTCGCTCCCGAGGGCCGTCCCGATTGATAGCAACGACGGCCCCGGCCAGACACGCGCCGTGGATGGCTTCCATCGGCGCGCGCACGCGGCAACGGTCGCGTCCCCAGAAACGTAGTCTTTTCGGTGCTTGAACGCGGGGTCGCCGCGGCCTACGCTGCAGGATGCATCCCGTTCAGGAGGCGGCCATGAAAGGCGCTGCGGTGGACGTACGCTTCGACAGCACACACCTGTTTCTCGATATGTCCGAGGGCCGGGCCGTTTCATTTCCACTCGACTGGTTTCCTGTTCTCCTGGCGGCGACGGCTGCGGAGCGCGAACACTTCGCCATCTCGATGGACCATCAGCAATTGGTCTGGCCGGAAATCGATGAGGACATCAACGTCCCGGCGCTGCTTTCATTCCAGTCCGAAAATGCGGCGCGCCAGTGTGATTCACCAGAGCTAGACTTCTCGGCTTCGCCACCATCGACGTAGGGGCCAGGACGCGTCGGCCGTTACGCATCTCACCAGCATTCGCTGGCTTCCAGATTTGACGGCACGATACCGGCCCTGTTGATACGTACCAACGCATTGCCGGTGCGCATAAACGACTATTACGACTTTGTTGTCGAGCTTAAACGATAGGCCCGCGCAATAACGTTTCAGCACGCTGCGGAACGTTTCACTCCGCATCAACCGTGGTTATCGACCCACGCGCGGCACCATGAGAGGCCTGCCGATTGTGCCTCTACGTCATTGTCGAAAACGCCAAGCACTCCCGACACCTCTACGACTTTCGTGTCGCGCGTGATTGTGCCGCTTCCCGCGAATCGTTCCGATTGCAGGATGTCTTCCTGGTGCAGGATGGCATGGCCCCACAGCGTGTACCGCGTGCGCTGCCTGGAGCGACGAAGGCGTAACAAACTGTTGCAGCTATAGTGATTCGGTAAATTCACGACGAAAATCATAGGCCTTGTCGGGCTCCCAGCCGGCAACGACCATCAAAACACCTGAGAGAAATTTCAAGCGAGATGAACCGACGCGCTCAAGCCATCCAGCATCTGTGCGTATTTCGGCGAACGTGACCGCCGATTTCGGGAACGTGACCGATTCGGCGGGGTTTGGCATTGCGCGGTGTTGATTGTAGATTTCCTTGTTAGTTCTGGTCGAGTTCGGGCTCCAGGACGTTGGGTTTTGGGGATGCCTTTCTGAGGGATTCACCGGTAAGCGTGATCCGATGATGACGCTGCATGAGGCGGTCGAGCATTGCGTCGGCGATAGTCTCGTCGCCGATCCATCCATGCCAGTGCTCAATCGGTAACTGGCTGGTGACGATGGTCGCCTTTCCCGCCGAGCGGTCATCGATCATCTCGAGCAGATCGTTTCGAACCATCGCATCGAGGGGCGCCATTCCCCAATCGTCCAGTAGAAGCACGTCGACGCGGGCAACCTGCAGCAGCCATTTTGTGAAGCCGCCGTTGCCGTGCAGAACGCGAAGCTCCTCGCCAAGTCGCGGCACGCGCAGATACAAGGCTGAATGCCCGCGCCGGCAAGCGTATTGGGCCAGGGCGCAAGCGAGCCACGATTTCCCCGCGCCAGTTGGGCCGCTTATGAGCAGGCTGTAGCCCGCTTGCACCCAGTCACCGAGTGCGAGGCTCGTGAGCGAGCGCGGATCGACGCCACGGCCAGCGCGCGTGTCGAGATCCTCAATAGCGGCCTGCGGATATTTGAGGCGCGCCTGCTTGAGCAATCGGGTACGACGGCGATCATCACGCCAGCTGGCTTCCCGGTCGACCAGCAGTGACAGGCGTTCCTCGAAGCTCAGGCTGGCCGCACCGGGCTGCGTCAATTGTTCTTCCAGGCCGTCAGCGAAGCCGTCCAGCTTCAGGGTGCGCAATTGCGTCAGTGTCTGTTGCATCATCATGGTGGTCTTCTTTATTGGTAGTAGCTGGGGCCGCGTACATGCGCGTGGCTCGGGCTGGTCCAGTCGGCAGGCGTTACCACCGCCGCCCGGTCGCGGTTGTTGACCAGGATGTCGCGCACGTGGCGGTAACGGTGTACGCCCAGTTCCAGCGCCAGCGCGCAGGCGGCTTCGAGACGGTCACGGCCATAGCGACGTGAGAGCGACAGCAATCCAAGGCACGCCCGATAGCCGTGTTCCGGATGGCGTTGCTCCTGCAGCAGCCGGGTGACGAGCGCGCCGGTTGCCGCGCCGATCTGCTGTCCCCAATGAATCAGCCGCTGCGGCGTCCATTCCAGATGAGCGCGGTGTGCCGCAGGCATGTGCTCGACAACAGTGGTATAGCTGCCTGCGCGATCGTTACGTGCGTGGCTGGCGACGCGGCGACCGCGATGTAGCAGTTCGACAGTGCCCGCCGTGATACGCGCATCGAGCTTGAGGCCGACCAGCGCGTGCGGCACGCTGTAGCGGTGTTTGTTGATCTCGACGTGATAGTCAATGTGAACCGTCACGGTCTTGAAGCGCGCGAGCTCATAGGGCTGTGCCGGCAGCGGCTGCAGTGCCGGCGCGTCCAGCTGGGCGAACGCGCTGGCACGACATCCCGGCAGCTTCTGGAATGGCCTCTCATTCAGGTTCCTGAGCAGCGGGCAGATGGCCTCATTGACCGAGTGGACCGAGTCAAACCGGTGATGACGCAGGCGCGCCATGATCCAGCGTTCGACCACCTGGACCGCAACCTCTACCTTCGGTTTGTCCTGCGGACGATATACGCGCGCAGGAAGGAATGATGTGCCGTAGTGACGCGCGAAGTCCAGCACAGTGTCGCCGGCGCGAGGTTCATAGCGATCGGGATCGGCAATCATCGCACGCGGGTTATCCGGGACGATCAACTGCGGCACACCACCATAGAAGGTCAGCGCGCGAGCGATCCCGCCCAGCCAGTCCTCCATTGTCTCGGCCGGCGTCGCACATGCGAACGTGTAACTCGATGCGCCCATAGCCGCTACGAAGATGTGCGCGCGGCGTCCAGTCGTCAGTGGCAACGTGGGGCCGGCGAAGTCGACAAACAGCTTCTCGCCGGCGCGATGAATCTGACGCATCGAGCGCTTCAGGCGTTTTGTGAACGCCTTGTAGTGCCCACAGAACTGCGTATAGCGGTAGGTCTGCCGGTCCGCGAACTCAGCCTGGTATTCCTCCCATAGCAACGTCAGCGTCATGCCCTTGCGACGCAGCTCCTGATGGATGCGTCCATAGTCGGGCTGGGCATAGGCTGCTGGCCCCGTGGGCTTGCCGAGCAGCCGCCGCTCGAGTTCGCCTTCATCCATATCGCAGGCGCTTGCCCAGTCCAGCCCGGCGGCACTGGCTAGTCCGATGTACTTCGTGACCACGCCCTTGGATATGCCCAGTGATGCGGCGATCCGATCGTGCGAGAAGCCGCCGTCGAATTTAAGTCGTAAAACGTCCTTGATCATGCGCATGTTCATCCGGTGCGCGGGCATCGTCTCTCCGGCCAAAGCCGGCGAGCATAGCCCGCGTGGTTGATGTCATGCGCAACGCCAATCCCGCCTTCCGGTCCGCTCGGTCACGTTTCCGAAATGATCGGTCACGTTGCCGAAATCGCCGGTCACCATCCCGAAACGGCCGGTCACGTTCGTCCGAAATACGCAATCTGGAGCGTAGCGGTGAGGACAGCAGACGCAGACGCGCCCTTGCCGCACGACTCGACACCGCCCTGAAACGGGCCGGTATCAGTACCGCCTGCGTCGCCAGACTGCTCAATGTGGGCATGCATGACGTGCAGTTCTGGCGCCGTGGTATCACGGTTCCGCCCGTGAACATATTCCCGCGGATAGCCGCCTTCCTTGATGTCGACGCGTTCTGGCTGTGTACCGGGCAGGCAGCGGGAGCGCCGGCCACCTAGGCAGCCTGAGCGACTCCAGCACCCGGACGAGAAAAAAGCCCAGCAGCACAAGGCTGGGCGGAGTGCAGGCTGTACCTCGCGTGACGCGCTACCGGGAGAAGGTCAGGTCCTGTCTCATCATCCCGCACGTCAGCTGCGCGCCGGCGCGGTGACGGGTGTCCGGTGTTCACGCCCAGATAGCGGCTGCCGTACCAGAAGGAAATCATCGGCGCCGTCGGGCCGACCAAAGGTGTGACGCTGGATTTTGTACGCATGGTGTGTCCTCGTGGAGTCGTTGTTCACGTCTTCGTATAGACACGGCTTGCGGCAAGCCCAGGTTGGGGCCGACAGCGTGAGCCTGGGACTGCCAGGCATGTTTGCAGGTTGCACTGCAAGTTCTGCGCTCGTCCACCCCTGCAAAAGAAAAAGGCCAGCCGTGAAAGGGTCGGCCAAAGGGCCCCGGTAATCCGCGAGCCGCGGACCGGATGAGAGAGTCCTCAGCTTGCCACCTCAAGGGGCGTGTCAATTGTGCAAACAGACGGGATTCAGTGACCTGTTTCGGGGTTATGCAGCCTGCGCGGCTGGCGTTTCGCCGACAACGAAACTTCAAAGCGTGGTTCAGAAAAAGAACCCGCCAGTCATCGATGAGGCGTCTACGCTCAAAACTGGCGGGACTCAAGACACGCACCGGAAGCCAGGGAGGTAACTTCCGGAGCGATAACCGTACCGCAGGCTTTGCCGTATAACAATTGCGGCGGCGCAAAAACCACACCGAATTTACCCCTATCAAGCTGCAAAAGCACGTAATTGTTGCTAACGTAGGATAAATACATCTGGGCACTTGTTACCGGGCGTCGGTGCGTTGCCGGCGGCGCCTCCGCCGTCAGCCCACCCCTCCGCCCTGCGCTCGTCAGAGAATGGGATGCTTTCAATTCCTTTTCGAAATCGGCCACGTCCTCTCCCATCATTGAAATAAGGCCGCATCACGTAACAGAGGCAGCGCGGCGATAACATCCCGATGACCTCATTGAGATGGTCGTTCTTGTTGCTTGCGCAACAATCACTGCGCCGGACTTTCAACCAACTTCCCAGCAGACTGGAGAGCACTCCCTCCAACGAAGTACCACGGCCGGCTCTCGATAAATTCAAGAACTCCTTCAGTCGACGATAACTTGGCCAGCTGATTATCAGTCGCCGGTGCTTGGCACCAGCGTCCCGACCCAGCAAACGAGGATTCGCTGTAGTGGCGAACCCATTTGGCTCCGCAGAAATTGCACCTGGAGACATCAACCTCCCCATCCTCTACACAGGTGTTCAGCTTGTTCCACTCGGGAAGCGGAGTTGAGTCGCGGTAATCAAACGGCGGGGACATGCACTTGCAATCACTTCCTTCGACCATGGCGAGCTCCTAAACTTCGCACTTTAAGCGTCTGCCAATGCAACCTTGCCCGCCCGGTAGACATCATCGAAGAGAGACTCAAGGCCGGGATGGACGCCGCGCAGTTGGTCGACAACGGCCTTTGCCCAGTCAAAGTATTCCTGGCGTCGCTGTAGCGGCCAATCTGCCGGCGGATTGCTAGCCACATCCCGCAGATTGCAAATCTTGTCGGCAAGCTTCACCAATTTGGCTCGACGGCTAATCGTCGATGCATGCTCAACCTGGAGGCGCTTGCGTTCAGCCTTAGGCAGCGATTTGTCATCAGTTACCTCGATAACGATACCAGCAACATCGGTACCAAACTCCTTGGCTAACTCCTGCTCGGTTGTCTCTGTGTCTTCTATCGTGTCATGGAGAATGGCAGCAACCAAGGTCCGCTCGTCCTCGATACCGCCTTCATTCGCCAAGACATTCGCCAGCGAGACGGGGTGATTGATGTAGGGAGAGGCTTCGGCGTCTTTCCGTCGTTGGTTTCGGTGCTTGTGGGCAGCGAAGGCTACGGCGGCAATGAGGGTCTTCATTTGGTCTCCAAAGGGATTCAGCACTAGGCTGGTTTCGATACGTTTTTCTTAAGTCGCAATCGGGTTCTCATGGCATTAGCTCGCGAAATGGGCCTGTGCTCTGCTTCAGATATTACCTTCCATATGCGGTCGTCACCCCGCTGCGTGCCAGCGCCCGTTGACCGAAATGCTCGGTCCATACACATCAGTGTGTCGTTGGCTGCACGTGCGACGAGGCCATCGCGAAACTTCGGACGGCCATACACCTCTGACGACAAGGCGGTCGAGTTCACCAAGACGTACTGCATAAACGACTATTACGACTTTGTTGTCGAGCTCAAACGATACGCCCGCGCAACAAAGGTTCGGCTCGCTACGGAACGTCTCACTCTGCACTAGCCGTGACTGTCGACCCACGCGCGACACCACGAGAGTCCTGTCAATTCTGCTTCATCATCAGTATCGAAAGCACCGAGGACTCCGGATACCTCCACAACTTTATTGTCTCGCATGACTGTGCCGCTTCCCGCGAACCGTTCCGGTTGCAGGATGTCTTGCTGCTGCAGGATGGAGTGACCCCACAGCGTGTATCCACGATACTTTTCCGTTTGCATCTGTTGACCTCTGAAGGTCCTCCATACCGAGCACTATCAATGATTGCCCGAGTTCGGGCGACTCGACATGCAGCTACCGTCTGAGACGCTGGGGGTTGACTCCAGCCGCCTTCAACGCCGCGTCAATTACCTGCAGCTCCTGGCCGAAATCGAGCGCCCACTCCTCGCCATCGCACCGTACGGTCATGCCGTTGTGCAACGAAATGAGATAACGCGCTTTGTACAGGGCGTCCACAAGTTTTGATTCACGTTCGGCCTCCCGAACCCAGTCGTCCGCTCTCATGATGGAATCTCCTTCGGATGTAGCATGCGCGCCAGCAGGTCGCAATCAGGCGAATGCATCGCTGGTCGCTCGAGCCTCGATTTCGAACGGCACGACCGCGCGACGTAGCCGACTGCGTTTGCTCATGAGCGCTGCCCCGGGCAGCACGTTCACAGTCAGGTCGCCTTCGAACTTCGGACCCTTGCGCTTGATGATGTCCACCTTCACGCCATCTTCGGCGGGACGCACCGCAACGCGCAGTTCGGCTGGAGATGCATCTGCGGCCGAGAGGATGGGCCGAAAAACGAAGAACAGTGACGTGCTTGAGCGTGCGGCCAACAGCAACCGCCGGAGCGAATCCGCTCGCACATGCGTCTGCCAGAGCAGAACGGCGCCGCATGTGCTCGCTTTCAGAATCTGCTCGGCGGACCACAACTGGTCGTTGGAACGCTTCGCGCGCAACAACAGAACCTGTTCAGCCGGGATGCCCGAATACGCGAGCCCCTGTATGCAGGGGTCGCTTGGCGGCTCAACCAAGACCACTGGCGCTTTCAGTGACGCCAGTGCCGGGGCGAGTAGCCGCATCTCTCCTGAACCCGGTGCCTGCGCCAAGACTTCGGTGAGCGCTCCAATGGGCCACCCTCCGCCAGGCAGCTCGTGCGACAAGACCGGATACCCCGTATCGACCGTCGACACGCGGCCGCGCGCGAGCTGCGATGCGCGCCAGAGCGCCGGGTGAATCGACTCCGGTAATGGGGTGCGAACAGTATCCATGGTCAGTAAACCACTGTATGAATGTACAGTATATCCTGGAATTTCCCAGGTATCATTGCGCGACAGGAGGCCCAAATGTGCACAAGCTATGAAGCGAATCCGAACGACGCTTGGGACGTGTTCAGCCTTTTTCCTGTTCCGGACTTCGACTACCGGCCTGAGATTTACAAGGACTATTACGCTCCCATTCTTCGACGCAGCGCAGATGAGTTTGCGACGGTGCCGGCCTCATTTGGCATCGTGCCGCGACGGCACATTCCGCCTGGCGTGAAGGTCTTCGACACGATGAATGCCCGCTCGGAATCCGTTGGCGACAAGCGCAGCTTCAGCGGCGCTTGGAAGAACCTGCAACTTTGCCTCATTCCGTGCCGGGCGTTTTTTGAGCCGAACTATGAAACCGGTAAGCCGGTACGCTGGAAGATTGGCATGGCCAACGGCGAAGCCTTGGCTATCGCAGGCCTCTGGCGTTCGTGGAACGAAGTCGACGGCTCGCAAACTCTAGCGTTCACGATGCTGACCGTCAATTCAGATGAGCATCCGCTGATGAAGCGCTTTCACAAGCCTGGAGACGAAAAGCGTTCGGTCGTGATTGTGCCGCCGACGGAGTATTCGGACTGGCTGTCATGTAAAACGACAGACGAGGCGCGTTCGTTTTTAAATCTCTTCCCGGTCGAAGCGATGCATGCTGAACCGTTCCCATTGCCACCGCGGAAGCCGAAGTCAGTTGCGGACAACGGTGACCAAGAGTCGTTGCTTTGAAAAGAGGCGCGCTGCGCCGAACTACCCCCTCGCACCTAGGCCTGCCGTTAAAGCGACGCAGCAGCTTGGTTACCACTAGCCGACATCTTGTCGCACGAGCTTCAACAATAGGCCTGTGCGACAGGCAGGGCTCCGACGGCACGTCGCAACTTTTTGTTCGGCGAAGCATTGCTCGTACGTGTTCGCTCGACTACCGACCTAGGACCGGCGAAGCCCTTACGATGGTTTCGATGTCGTTTCAATGACTTACGAGGCAACAACTCAAACCACAGCACACGGCCCTCCTTCCATCAAAAAGTCCGACCTCACACCGATGTAGAGTGGCTGCCGCAATGCATAGAGCGGGGCAACGCCAAGGGATTTCTTCGCTAACTCAGCAGGTGTCTCTCGAGCGGCGACGTTCCTTGCTAATGTCAAAGCACTAGACATCCCGTCCAGCCAAGTCTTCAGGCGGCTAGACTCGGCGTCGGCCTCGTACGGATTCGCAGTCGCCTTCGTGAAATTGACGACCATGAACTCGCGAAGCTTGAACAACAAGAAATTCTCCAGGTCATCGGCAGTTACGTCTGCTCGCGAAAACAAGGGGGCAGTCGCTCGAATGAGGAACATGCAAACTGCCGCGGTCGTTGTACCGACTGATAGAAGGTACTGCGCAACTTCCAACACCACCTTTGTCATGCTGGAGAGCTCAATGGACGGCTCAGCTGTGTACTCGAGTATCAATTGCACAGCAGCCTGTCTTTCGTCCTTCGGCAGGTTCAGCGCCCAAACGAACTCTTGTGATGACAGGGATGTGTGCGTGCGGCGCCTCCCGATGCTCCAAAGAACAAATTTCCAGTAGGCTTGAACACTGCACAGTCCGCGTTCAGCCGCGACACTACAGAATAGCTGCGGCCACACCCCTTGAATATTTCCGAAAACCTTTCCGAACTCGCGAAGGCGGCCGTCGACGGTCAGAAGAAGAGCATTTCTTTCCAGGCACAAAAGCAGGGCATCGTACGAGTCGTCGCCAAGATGCTGGCCAATTTCATGCAGCTTCTCTGGGGGTTCTTCGTTTCCCCACGTCGGCACCACCTCGCAATAGTCGTCAATGCACTGCTGCAGCTTTCGAAGGTAGGCAAGCCGCCGACGATGGTACGTCTCGTCATACTCGACAAGGCTTATTCGGCCGTTCTCTTCGCGCATGTGCCCAGTCGAACGCTCTGACTCCGCAGTCACGATGAAGTCGTTTAGCACCTCAACGCCAGATGTTGAGATGTACACCGGATTCACTAGGGTCAGCGTCGCTTCGAGCCCATTCGCGACGAGCTCATTCAATGCGGTGAGGTCAATTACGAGCGGCCCTTTCCATGACCGCAGGAGGCTGATTGACGATTCGCGCTCGGCAACGCTACCCTGGCACACGTATAACTTTGGTGAAGGTGTAGACGGCCAGTCACCCGCGACAGCCATAGCGTTCACGCCGAGAATCTTTCCTAAAATCCCTAATGTTGCGGGCCCGTTGGCGTACGCTTCGAAGGCGCTTCGTACTCGCGCACTACGAGCTTTCAGTACCTCTAGCAACGCGCTGAGGTCAAGTTGACCCTCATCGTCGGTCGGCATCTGAATAGAGAAAAGGGAGCGGCTCTGAGATACCGCCTCGCGGTTCACTTCTTCTGCGTAGCCAGCCAGGTAACGATATGCAGAGTCGATGTGCGTAATGGTGTAGGTGCGTTCAGAGCCCACACCGTCCGGAAGCGCGACTTCGTCGTTTAGCTGCTTTCCCGCAAATGCGGCGTAAAGCGCGTCCCGCCTGTCGATAAACCGCGACGCTGAGGGCGCGTCGCTTATTTCATCCGGGTCAATCACGACTGTCCTCTGCTGACCGACGCGGTCCAGCAAAGTTACGGAGGTCGCTGGACCGACCTCGATGGGCGTGGCCGGCAAATCGTCTGGGTTGAGGAGAAGGAAACACTGAAGATACGCTGTTGCAGCTTTTTCGTCGGTGAGTGCACATCGGAAGATGCGATAGAGCCGTGCTAATCCACGTCCTCGCTTGCCAGCTTCGATTTCCAGTCTTGCCAGTTGCGCCTGAGCAGGAATCGCTCCTTGAAGGTCCACGGGAATATCGCGGTTCAGCAACTCTCGGAACTCGGCCGTCTTCTGTAGGCGAAGAAGCACGGCCGCCCGGAAGGCCCACGCTTCAGCGCGGTCCTCATGAGCTTTTAACTGAAGGTCTGAGAGGCTGAGTAGTTGTTTCCAGTCATTCGCGGCTTGCGCCAATTCGACTGAGAGCGCCCGTACGTCCGCGTCTTCCATCGCGGTAGGGGGAACTCATCAAGCATTCGTCGCGCTTGTCGGCGATTACCACTCTTGATGAGGGCTTCGAACAACGTCTTATGTGGTTCGCTGATGCATCGCGGCGGCAGAGTATCTTTCAAGAGTTCGACAGTTCTGTCGTACATCTTCACAGCGAGACAGGCGCGCGCAACCATCAGCACTTCGCCGGTGGATGATTGGGAGTTGATGCGAGCCGACAATACTTCCACTGCTTGTTTCGTCCACGGCAGGGAGAGAGCAAACGCCACATTCAGAGCGACGACCTGCGCAGCCACTGACTCCATTGACGTTACGGTCTCGAGCGACAGTTCGCTTTCGAGTTCAACGCCCTTTCCGCAGTTTGCGGTGGCCATCCACTGGAAAGCGCGCAATTCTTCGTCGTACGTCGCTTGGGTATCATCGCGGACCATGGCTGCTCTAACTTGAGAGATGGTCTCGGAGTCGCCTCTTTGGCTAGCCATTTCTGCAACCATCAAGCGACCTTGCTCATCCAGAGCATCAATGCGGGTGCGACCAAACGCGAACGCGTCGGACAGCGTCGAGTCATTTCTGCGAATGCACTCGAGGGATGCTCTGGCGATTTGACTGTCTGCTGGAAATCGCTTCGCACCTTCTCGCAACAGGTCCTCTGCCTGCTTTGGCTCGCCCGTCATCATCAGCGCGTAGCCAAGGCATGCAACGATTTGCGTCGTTGCCGTCGGGTCTTGGCGCGTCCAAATCGTGTCTTCGAACGGAAAGAAATGACCGATAGCGTCCCTAATATCGGCCTTGACCTTTTCGGGTATAAGTCCGAGGCTAGCTAACACGCCATCGTGAGCCGCATCGTTCACCAAGGCTAGCAGGAGCAATGAGGTCTGTTCATAGCTGCAAGAGCCCTGATTGCACGCGAGCTTCGCGAGTTTTGCTGCTTCTGCGTTGCGGCCTTCCTGAGCGGCGAGCCAGCCCAGTACGGTCAGAACGTCTGTGTTCTTCCTCCATTCCGGAGGAATGTCACCGGGATACCGAACCTGCTTTCCTTTTCGAGCGACAACTTGGAGCCATACCGTAAACGCGCCCACTGATGCTGGGAATCTTGCCCTAGCATCGGCGACAATCTCCGATGCCCTGTCTGTGTTTCCGATGAGGAGCTCGCCCATGGCCCGATTACTTATGGCCTTGTCATCATCCGGAGTTAGGTTGTTGGCCGACTCGAAGTCGGCCGCCGCAAGCGCAAACTCGGACTGCCGCCAGTAGCAATGTGCACGTTGTGTGTACCAGCGTGCCCGTTGATGTATGTCGAAGGCGTCCAAACTTCTGCCTAGCGTTGCCAGGTTCGCCAACGCGTCATCGAATCGGCCACTCATCAAGAGTTGCTTGACGCCATCCAACTGTCCGTCAACAAGCTTGTTAAGGGAATCCTCGCGTGCGTCCGGAATGGCTTCTGCCGGAAGCCTGCCGCCATAGGCCGACGAGAACCGTGCGGTGAGAATTTCGAGCTGCGTAGACTGCTTCTCGAAGCGCTGCATCACCTGCGCCGAGTGCTGCTCGAGCCGATGCCTCGTTTCCCAGAAGGCACCACCGGCCATCTGCGGCGCGAACAGATATTGCAGTTCTGGACTGCTGCGAACAAGGGTCTCCAGTGTGTCCCAGAACGCGAGATTGACCTCAAACTTTCCTTCCTGGCGGCGGCTGTCGGTAAGCTGAGCGGCATGAGCGATAAGCTTTACGTCGTTCGCGACGGTCGTCGCGATGACCAGCTTATCGATTCTCACAGGCCCCTCGTCCGCGGCCTTAACCTCTTCATCGATGATTTTGGCCGTGAGACGCCCAAAGGTCTTCTGCTTGCATTGCACGCCGTAGCGCTCGCCCTTGCGGCTCGCGAACACGTCAACGCCGTTCTGCTTCTGGCCGGAGCGCCCGTTCTTTGTTGCTAACGGGTCGTCCAGTACCTTGCTGTAGACGATGTGGCAAAAATCCTCGAAGGCCTGCGCGTTTCCTGGCGGTTGGAGGCCGGTGCTTTCAGTGAGCATAGAGTCTCAGGCTCGCTTTGTTGATTTTTGATTGATTCCAACCCTCGCTCGAAATATGCCGATTTCGGCACACACTCGGGCGCTCGTCCGCAAATTAGCACAACACAAGAATAGCTCCGCGCTTCGCGCGCGTCAGCGCGACGTAAAGCAACTGTCTCCGGTTGCTACCCTCAGTCTGCTCCTCGACGAACGAAGCCGGCGCTACCACGGCGACGTAGTCGAACTCGAGGCCCTTCGCCCGGTGCATCGTCGCCATGTGCACCACACCTTGCTCTTCCGTGTGGTTGCTCTGCGCGGTAATCGTAGCCGTCCGCTCGCCGGCCTTCTGCAGCAGGAGAGCGAGGGCATCGCGGTTCTTCTCGCTGGAGGCGACCACGCAATAGCTTTGAGGTGGCTGACCATCCTCCTCCTTTGGCCACTCGTGTATGAACTCACGGACTCTCTCGCCTGCCTGTTCTATTCCGCCGACCTGAAGCTCGACGGGCGCCGGACCGTGTGTGAGCGACCGATAACGGCTCGACTCGTCCAGGCCATCGTCAAGGTCATCGACCTCCACACCCTCAAGCAACGCGACCGCCTTAAGACGGATTTCGTCAGTAGTCCGGTAGTTGATGTAAAGCTTCCTGGAACGCCCCCGAATGTCAATGCCACACTTGCTCATCGCCGCGCGGTGACGGGTATAGATGCGTTGGTGGCCATCACCAACAAAGAACAGGTCGTTCGACCCTGCGGGAATCATCGCCCGCAGCAGCCTCAGCGCCTGCGGGCCGAAATCCTGTGTCTCATCGATGACAATGGCGCTATAGGACGGGATAAGTGACTTGTCTGCATCGAGCATGGACGCCACCTCACGGTAGGCATCATCTACCTCCTTGAGCTTGCGGGATGCAAGTTGGCCACGGTACTCCTCGAATACCGGCCACACGGCATCGCGCTTCGCGCGGCTGAGCAGTACACCGCGGCCGGTACGGCGCGCCTTGCGGTACTCGTCCAGTGTGGTGATACCTTGAGCGAGGATAACCTGCTCAAGCTCCTGTTCATAGAAGTTGTCCGGCAGGTCGAGGCTGTCCTCCTTCACCGCCATGGCAGCATCCCAAGCCTGCCTGGCACCATCCTGATTGCGGTCGTACACAATGCGGTGTTCGAGCTTGCAGCTTCGCATGAAGCCGTGCACCCAGGCATCGAGGTTGCGCACCTCCAACTTTTCGAGCGTCGCGGCAGCGCACAGGGTACGCAGGTTCTGCTCGATGTCCGTCGCCAGGTTGCGTGTGAAGGTTGTGAAGAGCACCTGTTGCCCGCTACCGGTGCATTGCTCGGCAAGCCACTTCGCGCGGTGCATGGCCAGGACCGTTTTGCCCGTGCCGGCTCCGCCCAGGACTCGAGCTGGACCACTGAACCTTTTCTCAGCGAGCTTGCGCTGTGACGGATGCAGGAAGACTCGCCACTGCGCAAGCGGTGCATTCAGAATAGCCGCGAGCGTCTCGTCGTCGTCCACGACAATGAATCGGGATTTCGACTCCGGCGTAGCCAGTGCTGCCGCAAAGTCTTCGGTGTCGATGACATTGTCGACGCGGCTTTCCCGCGCCATCAGAACCTGCGAAATCGTATCGCCAGCCGCGACGAGGAACAGCCCCTCGTACGCCTCAACCGGCAAGCGCGCCTGAATAGCATCCAGTTCAGCATCACTGATAATGGAGCGCACATCCCCCAGCAGTTCCTGGGGGACACCCAAGCTCATCAGCTCCCGGTCATCAAACATGGCAAACAAAGGCGAAGTCGCCGGCGCGGCATGTGGTGGCACCCCTACAGCAGGCTGCAGCCCGTCGGTTGCCGGAGCCTGCTCCGCCACATGCTCAAACGTTACTAGCTGCATAGCACCCGTGACCGGGTTGATGGTGAGCTTGCGGCTTTCCGCCCAGCGATACGCCTCGTCGTGCGGCCCCACGTAGAGCAGCACATAGACGTCGCCGGACGACGGCTTGAAAACAATGCCACGCCAGTCGCCGTCCACGCGGACCGACTTCAGGTTCGGGTCACGCGCACCCTTGATGTTCTCGTAGTTGGTACCAGAGCTGGTCGGGTTAGTCTGAAACCCGATAGCCCACTTCAGGACCTTAGTGTGGATGTTGGACGGCAGCTTGGCCAGCTGCGCCAGGAATTCGCTGCTCAGGGCAACCTTCGGCTTCAGACTCACTGCGACTCCTCGTTCGGCGTGTTGAAGTCAAGTTTTGCTGCAACAACAATCTCCCAATCGGTGCTGTCGATATTGGTCATGGATTCATCGAGAACAAGCACCGTCCAGCCCTGTGCCGTCCACTCATCAACCAGGTCGGACTGGTCATCGCGCAGCACCGCGAGCTTCTTGCCGACCCAGCAGAGCTCCCCATCTGCGACAACTTTGCCCTTCTCGTTGACGAGTTCAAGTCCCGGCACGGGCACCGGTGCGCCAGCCTGCGCGAGCTTTTGCAAACCCGCCTTCATTTCATCAAATGCCTGCCCTAGCACTTCCTGCCATGCACCACCCAGTGCAGATGCAGAAGCTGGTTGGGCTGGTATGACATCTTGCGCCGGAAACGGCTTGAGCACATCGTAATCATGGGCATCCAGGCCAGAAGTCGTCACGAGCCACATAGCCGGCAGCGTCTGGATTGTGTTGAACACGTGCAGCCACTGGCGCCAGGCTGTATGCAGAGCATCCTTGCTCTCCACGCTAATGTCTTCCAGAATCAGTACCCCCGGTGCAGCCCAGTTGGGTGCGCTCTCAAACCCTTTCTGGACAATTGTCATCGGCCAGTTGCCGAGTTGGTGGCACAGCACATCCTGCGACTTCGAGATGCTTGGGGCATAACCCTTGCCGGGTACGCGCACATGCTCAGGTAGGCGGTGCGCCCATTGCGCCTTCACATATTCACAGGCAGCGGCATCTTCTGGGGTGCTCGGTACCATCAAGAAGCCTAACCACAAGGCATTACGCTGCAACTGCTTGAGTCCGGGGTCATCCTCCTGCGAAGCAGGCGTCGCCAGCCACGCGAGTAAGCGGGTGAGAGCATGGTGAGTGAAGGCTTTTTCTTGGGCACGCGGAACGTTCGGCGGCGGCTTGATACCTTGGTGGCGCGCCATTGACATTAGCGGGGAATCGAGGTCGGTTTCAAGGTCGCCCTTGAGTGAGGCCGCCACATCGTTGTGCGTCACGGACCAGACCCAATACCGACCACTCGCCACGATGGCGCTGCGTTTGGCCGCGTCGGAACCGAGACATTTCTGGTGGTCGGTCCAGCCATCGCAAAACACAGCAATGGGCCGGCGCGTGTTTGACGTCGTCGACCACGGCCAGATGACGAAGTCCGGCTTGCTGGCTATAGCCACGCCCTCGTCTCTGCCCAGATTGCATTGCGGTTCAATCTTATATCGCTGGCTGCCGACCTCGAGCACGTAACCCGTCTTGCCGTTCACTACGTCCTGCACCAGCTTGATGACCGGCAAACTGCCGATACCGCTGAGGCGCTTCAAGCCCTCCAGGAATCGTGCTTCCAGGACGGAGTCGAAATTCGGGTTGATGTAGATGTCGGAGATGGTTTCGACGGATTGAAGCTTGTCAAGCGAGCCCACCAGTTCGCCCAGGACCGATTTCGCCATATCGCGCGAGACCAGCTCCATGTTGCGGCCAAGGCGGTACTGGTAGACGCACCGGTAGCAACCATCCTTTTCCGGCTCGTTGTTGCACGAGCAGGCAGTGACCGCCTGCAACGCCATACGCAACACGTCCCCCAGCGTCTTTGCGCCTTGCTCCAGCAGCTCCTGCAGGTAACCCGTGCCGCCTGGAACCGAGTCGTACAGCATGACGTAAAAGCGACGCGGCCCGCCGTCCTTGCCGGGTTCGTCCTGAAGCACCATGCGCAGGTGGTCAACCTTGCCGCCATAGCGCTTTTTCAGGCCCAGCTGAACCGCGGCCATAAAGGACTGGACCACCCGCTCATCGACACCGTTCTTCGTGTACGGCACTAGGATACGAAGTGCCTCGGATTCGAACTCGCGATACAGATACAGGCACTCGAGCAGGTCCGTCGGGTCATTACTTTCCCGCTTCGGGCAATCGAAGCTGTGATTCTGCTCCGCCGCATCGCCATTACGCCTCGGTGGCTTCTGCACTTTGCCGCAATGTCGGCATAGCTTGAAGCCGGGGCGCATTGTGGCCTTGTCAGCTACCTTGAAGGTTTCGCCGTTTTTGGCCAGCTCGCCGAAATTGACGTCGCGGAAGGTCACCCGGTCGATGAACTCGAAACCGAATGGCAACTGGCCGGTACTGATTTTCCAGGCCTTGCGCACATTCTCTGGCGCGAAGTCCGCCATCAGTTGCCGGACATAAAACTTTGGCTCACGGTCCTCGACGCTGTCGTCGATACGGACCTTGAGGTCATTGCTGTTCGCGATAGCCTGCTTGAAGCGCAACAGCGTGCGCTTCTGTGCGGCATCGGCCCACATTGCATCGCTGCAGCGTGGACAAGCCATATGGGTGTCCGGTTCGGTGTCCAGATTCTGCATGTGATGGCACGACGGGCAGAAGCGCCACGATTCTGTCCTCGCCAGACTCATGTTTATCTGGTCGACCTCAACTCGCCGCTGGTTCGCGTAAAAGCGGTTTTCCGGGGCGAACTCGGACAGTGCTGATTGGGCCGGGCGTTCGTACTTGAGCGTATTCAGGGTGACGTATCCGCCCTGACCGGGTTCGTCCGAGCCGCGCTTGCGCCACAGCACTGACTTCAGCTCGATGCCAGATTCGGGGAACGCGTAGTTTGGAATCAACCCCGCATCGGTCAGCGTGTTAAGCAGGTCGCGCCCGTTGATTTCCTTGATAAGTTCCAGCAGCTTGTCGCGCTCGCGCAGCAGCAGGTCGATTTCTTCGCGCGTGGCCTCATCCTGAGGACGCTGCTGGAGCTTGGTTTTGAGCTTGTCGAGTTCGTCCTTACGTTTCTTGTAGGTACGACGCTCTTCCAGCAGCTCGGTCAGGGATTTCAGCAACCTGATTTTCAACCCATCAGAATCACCCTCTCCCTGCATGAAGTCAGTTAGCCGCGCGCAGACTGCTTCATTGTTCCTGATAGCTGCCGGAAGCAGGCTGATAAAACCTTCGAGCAATCGCTGCTCGTGCTGCAGAACGTAATCGCGCAACACGTACGGAAAGCGGTCAAGCTTTACCTGTTCCATCGCGTCAAGTGCCTGCGAGGTCCTCTCCGGCAGGGCATTGGCATTGGTCAGGCTGGCAACCCAGTCGTCCATGCAGAAGGCGAACAACTGGCGGCGAAGAACCTCCGCAGCGCCTAGAAACACCCCCGGCGGTGCTACTTCGCCACTGAGCATCTCAGCTGTTTCGGCAAAGAAATACAGGTCGTGCGGGCTAGCGCCATCGGCCAGCGTCGTCGCCATCGCATTACCGTCGCGGCGCCCCGCGCGACCAATACGCTGCAGGAAGCTTGCCTGGTTTGGAGGCACCGAGCAGAGCATCACGGACGAGAGGTCACCGATGTCCACCCCCATTTCGAGCGTCGGCGTGGCCGAAAGCAGGTTTTCATACCACGGCTTCGGCTGCTTGCTCTTGAACCGGCTTTCGAGGTCCTCACGCTCGCTGCGCTCGAGCAGGCCGGTGTGCTCGGCGGCAATGACCCGGCGCAATTTGGCCTGGCTGAAGCGCTTTGCCCACCAGCTCGCGGCATCCTGCACCTGCAGCTCGTAGGTGAATTCCGGCGCGTCGAGACACGGCATGCCGAGAAGGCGCTCCGCACAGTCACTCGGTACGGACAACCTCCGCATGCTGCCGCCGGTCGCGATAAATGTGACGTCCTGGTACAAGCAGAGGCGGTCTGGATTCAGCGCCCAGGTGTCGCCCTGGTGATGTTGTGTCATCACCAGCAGGCCTGCGTCGCGCAGAACTGGAAGAGCGACCTTGTACAGGTCCGGCGCGATGCCGTTTGGCAGGAGCGTGTCGCGCCCCAGCACTACGTAAGCCCAGCGGTCGTACCAGGTCGACCGTCTCGGATTGGTCAGTTTGTCGAACCCGCTTTGCGTCCCCAGGGTCAGGAATATAGGCCGGGCGGTGTAATCGCCAATTCCCGGCATCCATTCCGAGCGCCCCCCAAGATTGACCAATGCCCATGTCTTGCCATCCCCCGCATAAGTGGCAAGTTCAGGGTGCATGACACCACCACGCCGGCGCACGTGCGTGAGCATGCCCCACAGCCATTGGCTCACGGTGTGTACCGTCAGGTCGCGAAGACCATACTGCTCGCTAAAGGCTGAGGTCATCCTGGCAGCCACTGCCTCGACGTCCTCCCAAGGTACCGACAGCACAGCCTTGCCAGTCCGCTCGAGCGTACGCCCGCGCTGGCTGTGGTACGTCATCTCGCTGTAGGCCTGCCAGAGAAAGCGTTTTTTTACGCGCTCGGGGAGCTTGCTCTCGGCCGGCAGGCGCTGACGCTGCAGCAGCTCCACCGCCCAATCGCGCTGCCAGGTCATGTTCGGCGCGATAAGTTCCGACACCAGCCGCTCCGGCGGCATACACAGCACCGAGTTGTCGGTTCCGAAACGCTGCTCGACCTGACTCAAAAACTGACTCCAAGGCATGACTGGCGTCTGGAGTTCATCCATCACATGGGCCAAGGCCGTGCGGATGTTGTTCATGAACGTCCGGGCGCCGAAGAACCCGGCGCGGTGCGCGGCATCCTGCACCGAATCCGAAAACGCGATGAGCTTCTTATCGTCGTTGTATACGCTGGCCCAGCTGGATTCCACAATCTGCGAGCCAAACGTCGCGTTTCTGGCGCCGAGCAGAAGCAGTCTGTCGTCTTCGCCGCACGCCGGGCAGGTGGTGTCGTGCAACGTGAACTGTGCCTCGCCGCGCATCTGGGTGCGCTGAGCCATCACCTGGAACACTTCGAGCAACTCCTGGTAGCCGCAAGCAACGCACGCCTCGCCGGATGACTGCATGGTTCCGCAGGACACGCACACGCACCTGTGCGTGCCGTCAACCCGGTTGTTCTGCCCAATACTTTCGGAGGCGTACAGTCGCGCGGCCTCGGGTCGGCGCGCGAACCATGTGTTGTAAATCTCGTCGAGCTTGACGGACAACCGCGAGCTGCCTTGAACCAGCCGGGACAACCATCCGGTCGTACGACACTGACTGCATTGCACCATGGGCAAATACACGCCATCACGCTCGCCCGGCAGGTCGCGCTCACTGCGCAGTTTGACTTCTTCCGGAACGGTACTGAGCTTGCCTACCATACGGCGCAGTTCTCGTATCCAGAGCTGTATGCGGAGCGTGACCAGCGGTAGACCGTGCTCCCGGCGCGCCCAGGCTACGAGCACAAGCAGTGCGTCGGTCACCTTGCTGACTTCATCGCTGGTCGCCGTCGGCATGCTGCGCGCAAAGGCATCAGTCAGGTCTGGATAGCTGACGGTGCCGTCTTTGGCGAGCCTGAGTAGGTTGACGAACAGTTGGTGGCGCTTGAGGAGCGTTCCGAGCTTCTGGCGCCATTCGGCGTTGCGCACATCCGGCAGCTCAGCTGCGCCCAGGAAAAACAGTGGAAACCACGCTGCGACGGCGTCCTCGGGCGAGGCATAGTGCGTCGGGTCGAGATGCTCCATCACCTCCGGGTGATAGGCGAACATGTAATCGACCGTCGAATCGCCGAGGAAATCGTCCATCGACTGGCGGCTTTCGGTGATGACCGAGTCTTCCGGAAAAGCGACGCCAAATACCTCTTCTGCGTATTGCCGCAGTGGACTGGTATCCGACGCGACGCCAAGCGTCGCCGACGTTCCCGCACAGATGAGATGATTCTCCGGCATCTGGAGCCGCGCGCGCAGGCGGCGCAGCAGCAGCGCGAGGTCCGTGCCCTGGGCGCCGTCGAAGGTGTGCAGTTCATCCACCACCACGTAGCGCAACGTGGTCGCCGAATTAGACTCCCACAGCTGCCGGTCCTTGGGACGCAGCATCAGGTAGTCGAGCATCTTGTAGTTCGTCAACAAGATGTCCGGCGGATTCTTGCGTAGCGTTTCGCGGTCGGTGATGACGCTATTGGGCGTCATCAGGGTCCCCTGACCGGGAGATGCCATCTGGCCGCCGACATACAGGCCGACACGCAGTCCTGCGAACGCGGGCAACTTGGCCACCAGTTCTGCGATACGGCGCGCCTGGTCGGACGCCAGTGCGTTCATCGGGTAGATGACTAGCGCCTTAATGCCTGCCTCACCCGCCGCGCGGGCACGGGTACAGTGGTCAAGCACTGGGTACAAAAAACACTCTGTCTTGCCGCTGCCAGTACCGGTGGCAACCAGCGCGCTCAGCGCATTGCGGTCACTGGAGAGCCGCTCCCAGGCCTTTTCCTGATGGCTGAACCCCTCATACTCTGTGTCGAAGGTGGTGAAGAACCTGTGGCCGGCCGTGCCAATACTGAAGGGCAGGCCAATCTGCACATAGGGACCCTTGAGCCAGTTGTCCTCACCCTCGACAAAGCGGCTCATCAGGCCATGCGTGAACGAGTCGGCCGGCTCATACGTCGATATTAGAAACTGCTTTAGACCCGTCTGAATATCTCTTGCGAGCAACGAAGGCAGCATTTTTTTGCTTCTTTCTGTTGGGTTTCTCTACTGGGGACGTTAGTTTGAGCCGATACGTCTAATCAGGTTCATCTATCAACCGACGGCGCAAACGCCACCCATGCGGTGCGATAGTCATCTTCGCGATTGGCTCGGGCGAAGGGCGCTACATAGGTGCGCGGTACGATGCGCGGGCCGCCTGGAAGCGTGTCATCAGTGACCCATTGCGTAATGACAGTTCCGTCAGGAACCTTCGGATTGCCACCGGCCTTGGCGACGTCCTCGCTCTCACCTGCCTCCGCATCAGCATTGGTCCAGAGGTCTTCCCAGCCGAAGTTGCCTTCGCGCGACTCGCCGTCAGGCGTCACGATACGTGTCTTCGGCGTGCTGCGGGTACCCTTGCGGGGCAGGCCGACGCCAGAAAGACCCTTGCTGTTGGTAAAGGCAATACGGCCGTTGATGTCGTACCATGTGTCGCGCTCGTAGCCTTGCATCACGGGGAATTGCACGCGGTAGATAAGCAAAAGTTCATCGAGCGTGAGGCTCAGCGCCTGCGCAACCAACACGTCGATTTCGACCAGCGCCATGCGGCGGGCGTAGTCACTGCGCAGCGCACAGTCGCGCGTCCAAGTGCTTGCTAGAGCAGTCCAATGGTTTTGCGGTAAGCGCGGATTATCCAGGTCGCTCCATCGTTGCTCAGAGAACGTTATGTCGTACGTCTGCTCCCATAGCGGTACATAATGGTTCGTAACGCAATTCAGAACCAAATAACGAGAAGCAACTTCTGGAGTCCAGCCTAGGAAGGGCAATTTACCTACCAGTTCTCCGCGCATGTCACCCTTTCCAGTGCTTTTAACAAGGAAGTCCACTGGCAGCGATGCCATTGCACCAGAAAACGCGGTCAAGTCTCGATAGTCCCGAAAGATAATGGATATGCAGCTGTCGATGTGTCCTACCCCGGGCGGCACCAGCGCACAAATAGCACTCCGCTCGGACGAGCTTCCAATTGCCCGTCTATGTACGTGCCTGAAATAGTCGGTGGACGCCCCCTTCACACCGCTGGTGACTTCCGACCATCCAACGCGGGGGACTCCGAGGAAGTACAAATTCCTGTCCGATTTCGGCCAGAAATTCGTTCTAGGGAGGTAATCACTCGGCAAAGCTTCGAGGTCGATAACGTCGTAGTGACCTTTCTCGGTACATACCTTCCGCGGAGTCTTGTTGAAAGGGTTGGCCAAGAAGAAGTGGGGCCCCGAGAGAATCCAGTCATCGGATAACTTGGGAAACGCAGCATCAGTCGCCAATCGACGGATAATTGTTCCGTCAGTCTGCTGGCGAGTCTCATTCCACATCTCGTTCACTATTGATACCCCGGACAAGTCGGAAAGTCGGCACTTGACGGAAGCGAGCTTCAGGAGGACCGAGTTGAGACTTGAGGCGTGCAACGACGGTAACCTGGCGCGGTCGGCCGGCGTGCCAGGCTCGTCATAAAGTCGAGCGAACACTTCCAATGCCTGCTCGTCGACGCGAACAACGCGGTCGCGGTGCCCGGCTGTGTTCCATTGCCCTTTTTCGTTCTTAATACCTCCCGGCAATCCCATACCATCATGCTGGTAACAGGCATCTACGGTGCTTGGTACAAAAAGGTTAGCAATGGTGTCAAAAGACGGGTGTGGTAACGGTGGCCCATAAATGTTGACGCTGTATTTTTCCCTATGAGCAATTGGGAACAACATCTTCTGATTCTGAAACTGAAAATGAAACCGCAATCGCCGATATAGGGCGTCGCGCAGTGCGCCACCTTCGGTGTCGTCGTATGGACCTTCCGGATGCAACAAGGCAGTTACGCCTTGAGTCCCGCTCAAATTCCACGTTAGCGGCATAAAGCATTTATATAGATTGACCTTCATGCCTTGGAGCAACGGGTAGTTCTGCACCGCATTGAGGAAATTCTGCATACCTGCCGCTTCCTGCAATTCATCGACCCATGCGTCCTGTAACCCCGAAAACTCCTTAAAGGCCTCCGCTCGTAGCTTGACCAAGTCGCTCGCACTGATTTTGCGAATTGCGAATTTTGGATTGCGCTCGCCCAGGATGCCAGCCTCGTTCCACTCCACCCTAATCCACGGTGGATTACCGAGAATCAAGTCAAAGCCTCCGTTACGCAGCAGCACATCAGCAAAACACAGCTCCCAATGCATGAAGCGACGCGCGTCTGCAATGGTTTCGACCATTGCCACACGCGGGAAGTGCTGGCGCAGCTTGCTGATACGCAACTGTCCAAATTTGTCATGCAAGTTCGGCTGCGCCGCGAACGTGGTCAGTGGCAACTGGGTCTCGAAACCAATAAGGCTGCCCTGAATTTCCGGTAGTAGCGCTTGCGGCTGCTCTTGCTCGGCGGGCGACAGGAGGTCTAGGCCAAGTTGCGGGAGCACGTCCACTACGTTGCCTTCGAGGATGGCACCAATCTCCATCCACCACTGTTCGCGACTTGGCAATTGCTCGGATTCGGTAATAGGCCAGAACCACAGCGCGCACCAGCAGTCCATTACCAACTTCAGGCGCCGGAACGGAGTAGCAAGGTCCCCGTCTTCGTTCAGCAGACCCTCGCGGCAGATGGCGTCCTTTTCGGCCCGACTGATATTGCCAGTGCCCGTACCCTTTTCCCGCTCCTTGTGCGGCCATACCGCCAACGCGTCTTCCGTACGACTGCGGTCACGCGCAAGCGCTTCGGTATGCTCCGCCCACAGTTCATCCACCCGTGCACTGAGCTGCTGGAGGCGTGCAATCTCGAAGTCGGCAAGCGGCGCGTTGAAGGCTTTCCGCCAGACCTGAAGGCGCTTAAAGTCTTCCGCGTAGAGTTTCTTCGCCTCCTTGTCCGTATAGTTCGCCATGCCGGGGTCAGGCAGCAGGAAGTGCCAAATTTCATCCGGCTGGCGCGGCGCCGCCGCAGTCACTCGACGTGGCGGCTCTTCGTGCCATGCAGGCTTAGCGCCCTTGAACAACGCGGTGGGGCTGAACACCTGATGACGCGCGCCGATAAGGCTGTTGCCGGTAAAGAGCTGATAACCGAACCAGGGTACACGTGCTGGCAATGGCCTGCCTTGCTCGTCCTGACCACCATAGATGGCGTTCAGCCAGATGGACACCTCGGCCAGTTCCACCGCGATGGGATTCAGGTCCACACCGAAAGCGTTGCGGTCGGCCAAGTACATGCGCACCTTCTGCAGTTCCTGCGAGTACACGTCGTGCGGGATACGTTGCTTGAGTTCAGCCTGCTTACGCTCCAGGTAAGCTTCCGCCAACTGGTTGACCGCTTCGTTCAGGAACGCCGCGCTGCCCATTGCAGGCTCACATATTGTGAGCGTCAAAATATCGTCGGCACATTTCAGGCGCTCGCTGACCAGCAGCTCCTTGAGCGCATATTTCACGAGACACTGCGTGAGTACCTGGGGCGTGTAGTAGCTCGCGCTCTTCTGCCGGTCACGGCCCGCCAGGCGGTAAATGAACGAGCCCTTCGGATACATGCGCAGCTTGCGACGGCCGTTCTCGTCGACGTCATAGACCTTTTCGTCGTCGCGATAGTCATCGATACGGCTGCGGGGCACAAACCAAGCATTTTCGAGCTTGTCGGCGCCGGAATCACTGGTGGGCGCGCGGCGGCCGGTAGCAATGTCGTCGCCATCGTCGCCATCGCCACTGTCCTCGTCGTCACTGTTGCTCGCCGCACTCGCTTTCTTTGGCGCGGGTTTGACTTCGTACAGGTCTTCTTCGGCGAAAAAGCCACGGTAGCTGAGCAGCGCCTCATAAACCGCGCCGAGCTGGTTGATGGAGAGCATCTGATAGCTCACGCGGCCAAGGCGACGCCCCTTTCCCTGAGCCTTGCTGAGCGACAGCAGGCGGATGACGCGCTGCCATACGTCGTTCGAGAAATGCACCTTATCGAGCAAGGGCATGGTGCTATCGTCGAACAAGCGACTATCGAGCGGTGCCAAAGCAAAGACGTCCATCGCACCTTGAGCTACCTCGTGCAAATGATGCTGGCTCTCCATGCCGCAGCCATGGGCGACCAGCCTGAACAGGCGGCGCAGCGTCATGTCGAAGTATCGGCCCTCGCGCGAGTGCTGGGTGATGAGCGGCTGCATCTCCAGGTCGCGCAGGCTTTCGAGGCTGTAGCCCTTGAGGTAGACCTCGCTCTTCTGGATTGGCACGTAGCCCAGTTCTGGACGCGCTTCGATGTAAAACATGAAGAGCAGCCGGTACACGAGACGCACGCATTCGAGGCTCAGTGCGCCGGCATCAAGCTTGTAGGCACCGGAGTAGAGGCTCTTCTTGCTGCCCGTGGCGAGTTCATCGAGCTGGCGCGCGGCCTCGTTACCGAGGATTTCGATGGCTTCGCGCAGTGCGTATTTAAGGTCCTCGCTAACGCCAAACGCATGCTTGTGTGCGTTGCTATCTAGGCTCTCAAGCAAACTACTCCCCTCGCCGGGGGCGAGGCAATCCTGATGCAGCAGCGCCGCGCATGCCTTGAGCGTGTCCGCGTCCTTGCGGTCGAGTATGTCGGCCCAGTTGAATCGCAGTGCGCGGTTATTCGGCCACTTGTAGCGGTCGAGCAGCAGCCACTCATCGAGACCGACCAGCAGCACATAGCGGGGAGGGTTGTCAGCGCCGAACACGGCGTCGGACAGCATCGTCGCCCATGTCTCACCGCGCAACTCGGCGTGCAATGGCTCGCCTCCATAGTGGAACGTAGTGAGCTGGTGGTCGAGGAGGTCGTCGTCTTCGGCGCCGGGATGGTATGCCGGAATGATGGCGAGACGCGTACCCTGCACGTCCCAGACTGGCACTGGTAGCCCGGCGACGAACTCGTGCAGCGTTAGCGTGAGCGGCGGCTGACGATAGCCAAGTGCCTGCAACAGACCGGTCTGCAGCTGCATGAAGAGCTGCCAGCGCTCATGTTCATCGCGGCCACGTGTAACCTGGCCGCGTAGCGCAAACCAGCGTTGCGCCCAGCCCTGCAGGCGCTTGTACGGCGCGCGGTGCGTATCATCACCAGGGTGCTGTGCTTCCTCGGCATCCCATTCGGCCAGACGCTCCCTGATGTCGTCCTTGAAGACCGCGGTCAGGTACGTGTGGCTGTAGAACTCGTTTTCGTTGCTGATGCCAGCAAAGGTCTGTACGGCGTCGAGAACGGGCATGGTCAGGCTCCGGCGGCTTGAGGATGGCACACACCGGCCAGTACCTGAATCCAAGGCCGTGGCTCGGTGGTTAGGGTGTCTTCTACCCAGCGGCGGTATTCATCAAATACTTTGTGGATTTGCTGGCTGCGTCGCTCGAAGCGTCCTTGCTTGACGGTTTCGAGCTGCTTTTCAAGGTTCAGCGCAAGCTGTTTCATCTGGCGTCCCTGCAGGCGCTCGAGTTCGGCAAGAGTGTCCTTCAGCCTTGCCTGCATGTCGGCGGAGAAGGTCTCCTGGCGTTCCACCATGAACTCGTGCATGAATTTCACTGCGAGCGGCAGCGCTTGCTGCATCGGCGCCTGAAGCGCCTGCGTTTCGCCGCGGTTTGGCAGACCACCTGCGCGGATACCCGAGCGTTCGATGAAAGCGTCGAACGATTCCAGCGCGAACGCGCCGTCGCCCTTGCTACATACGACCTGCCATTCGACCAGCAACGGCTGGCCTTTGCGGTTCGGAATCAGGCTCATCAGTATGAACGCCTGTTCATCGGGAGCGAGCTTGTGGCTTTGCAGTAGCGGCGCCTTGTGACGACCGAAGTGGGTGAGCACCCGGTCACCAAGCCACTCCATAATGGGATGCTGCGGCCAAAGGTAGTGCTGCTGTGGCCACGTTTCTTCTTCGGAGCGCGCCTGACGGGCAATTTCAATCGCGTCCATCATCCGCTTCGGACTGGCGCACAGTGTGTAGTGGTCGTTGTCGGCCTGCACTTCGCGAGGGAGCTGACGCAGGCGCTCCTGCAGGTCGCGCGGAGCGGTCAACGTGATGACCTGTTCCTCGTCGTCCGAGGCCCAGTCGCACAGCGTCTGGCCCTGATTGAGCTGCGTGAGCGCGGTCTTCGCGTAGTGGTGGTCACTCTGAAACAGCGATGTACGTTCGTCAATCTGTTCGAGACTGCTACCGACTGGTGTAGCAGTTGGGTCGTCCATGTGACCATCCGCGTTGTCCGTGCCACCGCCAAAGAGCTGCATCAACCAATCACCACCGTCTTCGTCGGTACTGTCGTTCGCGGCATTCTGGTCGAGCTGGGCCTCAACTTCCGCCGGTTGCATTCCGTCTGCCATGAAATCGGCGACCTTTGCCTCCTCCTTGTCCGGGTCGAACACGTTGAGAAACGCTGACGGGTCACCGAGGTTCTGGTACGCCTGTTCATCCTTGGCCTGCAGAATTTCGAGGATGTGCAGGTCTCCACGAATCTTTTCGTTTGCCGATTCGGTAAACAGATAGAGGATGTTCGGCTCATGCTTTTGCCCGTACCGGTCCACACGACCATTGCGCTGCTGGAACACCATCAGCGACCAGGGCAGGTCGAAGTGCACGAGGCGATGGCAGAAGTAGTGCAGGTTCAGACCTTCGCTCGCGACGTCAGAACACAGCAACACACGCAGCGAGTCCTCTTTGCGACCAAAGCGCTCGACCAGCGCCTGCTGGTCGGTGTCAGGCATGCCGCCATGTAATACGGCCAGCTGATTCGACTTAAGCTTGAGGTCGACGGTGAGCTGGCTTTGGAGCCAATCAAGCGTTTCAATACGCTCGGAGAAGATGACCAGACGGTCATCTGCGTTGTGCGGCTGCCAGCCGAACTCACCTGAACGAAACTGTTCGAGCAGTCGCTGGTACTTGCTGAAGCTACGCGCAGTGGAGTCATTAACGAGCACCTTGAGTGCATCAGCCAGGACTTCAAGACCCTCCACCTCGCGCAGTTCTTCAGGTGTAGGACCGGACTTGTTCTGCAACAACGCGATGCGCCTGTTGGTCGACTTGAGGGCGGCGGCCGGACTCGAAAACAGCGCCTTCTGCATGCCCACACGCTGTAGCTCCTGCTGGCGAGCGTCATTCCTCTGGCCGCCCTGCGTGAAAGGCACTTCGAGCAGCGCACGGTACGCCGCCTCCTCCTCAGCACTGGCATCCTGCCGCAAGCAAAGCGTGTTGCGCTCCTGGAAATCCGACTGCACCTGGTCCTTGATGTCCTTCTTGAACCGCCGGATAACCAGGCCCTTGCTGCGGAAATCAGCCGGCGTGTAGTTGTCCGGGTCAGGAATGGCAGTCGGGTCCAGCAAGCTCATCAGCGACGCGAAGCTGCGCGCGGAGCCATCGTGAGGCGTCGCAGACAGCAAGACGAGCGTGTCCGAACGGCTGGACAGCAGCCGCGCCAGGCGCGCACGACGAGACAGACCGCCTTCGCCCGCCCGCGCAGCGACGTTATGGCATTCGTCGATGACGATAATGTCCCACCAAGCGTTCTCGAGATAATTGCGATACTCGAGATTGCTTTTAAGCGTATCGATGGAGATGATGCTGCGGTCGAAGTAGTTGAACGGGTTATGGTTCGTCGGAATTCGGTTGCGCACTCGCGCAAGCCCCACGGAATCGAGACGGACCAGCGGAATTGTGAAGCGACTCCACCATTCCTTCTGGAATTGCGTGAGCATCGCCTTCTGCGTGACAACGAGAATGCGCTTGCCGCGCCCGCGCTGAATCAACTCAGTGGTAAGAATTCCCGCTTCTAGCGTCTTACCAAGACCCACCGCGTCGGCAATCAGGATGCGCGAACGCGGTTGATGCAGTCCCTGCAGCGCAGGGTCGAGTTGGTACGGTACAACGTTCATCACGCCTCGGTGACCGAGATGGATGCGAGCGTCGTTCGCCACGCCACGTCGGCGCAGGCTTTCGAGGTAAAGGACCGTCGCGTTATACGTGGGGCTTGTGTCGGGTACCAGCTCTGTCTCGGCTGGGTCAAGAATCTCGATTGCATCTTCCAGTTTGGTCAGAAACAGGGCCGACTGTCCTCGGACCAGCTCTGAAACACCGTCGCAGCTTAGTAGCCAGCCGCCATCGGCAGTGGGGTCAACACGGCGAATGAGCCATTCTTCATCACGGATGACGGCACGCGAGCCAGGCGCGAAGGGAAGCATATTGTTTGGAATTCCGGAGTCGATACGTTTTTGTGTTCACCGCCACACGCAGCACCAACCTGATTCGCGACCCGACTAATTCCCCCGCGTCGCACGCAAAACCTCTTGTGGTGCTGCAACCCTTGAATTTTAAAGAGAACAGGGCATTTTCATCATTCTAATAGCCTGGGCGAGCCGACGTCGTTTACGCCCCATCTGCTCCCGCAGAATATTCAAGACGCATCGACGACTGCACCTCTCCGCGCAGGCAACGTACACCCCTGTCCTGCATGGTCTGCCCAGCGGCTTCCGCGCAGGACTCTTCGTCCGCCGTGCTCAGAGTCGCGCTGATACCTTCGGATACCGGCGTATTTATCGAAACCGGGAAGCGCCGCTGCCCGGCGTCGTACGAGAGCGGTCCCGCCCATTAGTCGTCACAGAGACACGGAAAGAACACGCCTGAGCCGCGTGACATTTCGAATGGGCCGGCGCGTGTTTGACGTCGTCGACCCGGCCAGATGACGATTACTCGCTATCGCCCCCCTCTTCGCTGCTCCGCCCGGAACCGAGTGGTACAGCATGACGTAGGAGCGACGTGGCCCGCCGTCCTTGCCGGCCCCGTTGCCACCTCGAAATCCAAAGTCGGACCCCGACGACAGCGACCAGCAAATCTTGCTCTGACGGACTACGCTAGGCCGCGTTGCCCAGTCTAAGCTCGTTCGCTTGCGCCTGGAGCCACTCTCGAACCGGGCGCGTATATTCTTCCCAGCCAACGTTATGTGTGGCTATCTCAACCAGTTTGCGCAAAGCATAGACGCGAGGCTCTCCGCTCGCCTCCACGACTTGGTTGACATAGCCATGACGCTCAGGGACATTGATGATTTCATGGGCAAAGGCCAATAGCGGCCTGTCACCTTCTGGCACTTGACCCTGTTGGACGGCCCGAAGCATACGGTTCAACATTTGTTCAGGCGATGTCCCGCCATCGGCTACCAACGGAACAATCTTCTGAAAGAGTGCATCTCTTTCTCCAGCGCGTCTGGGCTCGTTCCCCGAGAGATGACGTTCAATCTTGCGACGTATCTCGTCAGGTGATGCGTTTACATCTCCGTCCAATACGATTAACACTCTCTCTAATGGAGCATTCGCGAGAACCATACCAGCACCGAGTGCAAATGCGTTCTCGCTGGGTCCGTACCAACCAACGTGGACATACGGTTGCAGCCTCAACGCACGTGCCACCTCCTTGACAATTGCCTCAGCTACGTCGTCCTCGACAAAAACCCTAAGCGGACGCTCGAGTTGCCCGGTAATTAGCCGCAGTGCGTCATACGAATGGCCCTGCCAAACCAACGTCCGTTCCTCGACCCGGTGAATTGTCTTCACTGCAATCGTTTCGTACATATCCGCTATCGGCGGAAAGTGCGTGGTGAAGACAAGTTGCTTATGCTTGGCATCACAATGCACTCTCAGCGCGTCCAGAAGCTTTTTGAGAGCATCTTGGTGAAGAAATAGGTCAATCTCGTCTATCAAAATCAACGAATGATTCGGCGCACTGAAAACAGCGTCAAGTATCCGAAACACGCGCTGTTCACCCGCACTCATCGAAATGGCAGCATAACGGAGGGCTCCATTCGTCACGGCGATTGATGAGCGACCACCCTGTCGGTACTGGACTTGGTGATACTCAGCATACTGCCTGTTCAGCACTTGTCCCGCTACATCACGCACTTGATTATGGACTTCGCCTGGAAATGCACTACGCTGGTAGTGAACCATAGCGTTGATGCCAAGCGCTTCCACCTCAGGGACTGATTCACGGATGGTGACCATCCTTACGTGCCGTATGGGACGTTTGTCGTAACGAGGTGCCCAACGGTCAGCTGCCTTGCTGAATCTTTGCTGGAGATTTTGCTGAAGCGTCGCGCCGTCTCGCTGTTCATAGTGAATGGTGAACGAACTCCCCGCCCACAGCGCCTCTGTGCTGGGCTTGAAGAACATCGGAAACTTGAAGTCGAAATTGTCGTCAGGCGGACTATACGAACATGCCAATGCGTGGAGAACCGTAGACTTCCCGCAGCCATTGGCTCCCATGATAGCGGTTAAGGATGTCTCGCCGAAACTCAGTTCAACGTCCCTCAGGTTCTTCAGTTCAGCGACTTCGAGCTTTATCAGCTTCTGTTGTGAGATAGGCATAGCCTGCTAATCTTTAGTGCGGAAATTGACTGAGACGGACACAACGTGCCCTGATGCTTTGCGATTTACAGGCTCCTCAAGGGACCCGCTGCTCACCCTCCAAACGCCGACGTCATCGTGAACACTCGCGACCAATAGGGTCACGAGCGCAAACAATTTCGGACCAAACGGAATTAAGACAGCGTTAAAGTGCGGCTTCAACATATCCACAAGGGAGTTAATCTCGCTGAACAACTGAGCGGGCTCGTTCAGGTCGTAGGGCTGGCATCTTCCATCTGACTGGATGATGTCGAGCAGCGAGCGATTGGCCTCCAGAACTCTTTGGTAATACTCTGGAATTGGACCAAGTGGATAATAGGCCCACGTCGCATTGTTGATTTCCAAGTGGTCCACTATCCCAATAGCCTTGTTCGGCTCATACCCGAGTCCTACGATAGCCGCCGGCGGTCGGTCAGGCCTAGTTGTCCATCCGGCAAACTGCGGTATCACGGGTGCCACTGTAACGGTAGGAGCTGAATCTATGGCGGGAGGTGTGAATTCAGCAATCGAGTAGCGAAACGTTACAGCTATCTCAGTTGCTGGCAATTTACGCAACGCGTCGACGAGATGAGCCATACGGAACCGATTGAAGCAGGAAATATCGATTTCCACGTTCCATACACAACGTTCCGGAGAGCACTGGGATAGGTATTGGTTGAGCGTGTCTCGAAACTTGTCGTCATCGACTTCAACCAAGTCGAAACCCGCACTCTCGAACCATGCCTTGTTCGCGTTGTATTCTAGCTCGCGTTGGGATGCAAATCCGATGGCGAGCTTCCTTCGGGCTACCTGATGAAACTTTTTAGACGCCGCGATTGCACGTCCCTCGTATCCGCAGGCTGCGATGAAAACGTCAATGTTTTCCGAAGGCACGCTCTCGACATTACGAATCGAAGTTAGCTTGAGCATATCAATCCATATCCAACGAGAGTTGCGAAGGCCTGTTCTCCTGACTCCTCGGCTGACTGTCGCGGGCCGGCAAGAGATTGGAGAGGCGCACCGTTTTTCCTTTCCGAAGAAGCAGACCATACTTCGCCGCAAGCAAGAAGCTCAAACGTAGGTTCGCATTCAGCATCTCGCCGACAATCGCTTTGGAAGATGATTCGTCGACGAGCATGACTGCTCCGCGATTAACCGCGGATGCCAGCAATGCCTGCGTTCTCGCCGACACGCCTTCGTCAACTATGAAGCTTTGCGCTGGGTCAATGCCAAAATTCCTATCTACCAGTTCCTCGTGCAACCGCGCGCCTATCTCCTCCAAGAGCGTGTCGAGCGGCAAGTCGTTATCGAGATTATCAGCGTGCTCGACAGGAATGGTTTTTAGAAGTGCAATGAGCCGGTCAGCGGCAGCGTCAATCTCTTTTGCCTGCTCCGAGTTGGGAACTTTGCGTTCTCCCGTTTTTACAAGGAAGTTTATGAGCGGCGAGGTAAGGCCGATAAACCAACGTGGATTGCCTTCAGTGACGGCGAAAATCGACTCTGCGCCCGCGTAGAGCTCCAACGTCTTGCGCTGCCGCGCCGCGACATCCCCCTTTTTTGATTCGTGCAAGAAGAAGTCGCGAACTGCTGCAACAGGTGCGGCTTTCCGAAGAACACTGTCTCTTTTGTTCGCCCACATGATTTCAGCGGCAGATAAGTCAATGTTCTTCTGCTTCAGAAATCCAGCGAACGAACGGTCCTTCCTTTCGAGAGATGTAAAGACCTTATGCCAAGGCTCTCCAGGGCTATACGGACTACGACGACGCACACCACGATTGTCCTTGGGCTCGAATACCGACCGCCCCAATGCCTCCTCAGCCGTGATTTTTAGCCCATGCCTTTGAGTCAACGAAGCCCATAGCGCCCTGCAAAAAGTCTTCGACTCCGCGCGGTCCGTGTACCACAGACGTATTTGTTGATAGTCGTGTCCTAGCGACGCGCCATCTTGCTTGAATAGTGCTCGATATGCCGTTCCTGACACGGGGCTGATTGCCAATTTCAGATAAAGCCGTGGGTCCGATGTGCGAAGTGCAGAGAACAACTGGTCGACTATCCAATCTGGTGCTGTCTCAAGCTCATCAAACAGTAGGCTCCATCGCGCCCCGCTTTCTCCCACAACCTCATTGAACGTCGCGCAGATATTCGAGCAAATGTCGAGGAAGTCGAGATGCAGAAAGTCCAAAGACGCTAGCTTCGAGGAGCATTCTTCGTCCGCAAGCAGACTACAGGCATTCGCGAGGATGCGAATATCCGATAGCCGATTCCTCAGTGCCTGCCGGACAGCAAGCAGGCTAGGGATTTCAGGTTTTACTCTAAGTGCGACAGACAACTCACGAGCTAACGACGCCTCTTGCCCACTGGAAAGAGCGACCGCGCGATAGGCATACTCAGAGTTCGCGCGTGCGGCCATCGTTTCCAGCACAGCGTGGATAACGTGCGTAGTGAAGCACGCCAGCACCAATGTTCGATGATTCGGCCCGCTCAACTTTCCGTATCCGAGAGAGTTAAGCTGCTTCGACCAACTGATGTCTGACGCAATAAAGACGCCGCTGTACTTCACCGCTGCTCTAAAGGCATCTGCCTTCTGGCCCGTCCAAGCCCCAAGCGCGCTTGGCTGAAGCATTTTCAGCAGCGTGGTTTTGCCGCTACCACGCGGACCAATTAGAACCGCGTGATAGTCTCCGGCAAGCTTCTCGAAATGTGTTGAATAGACGAAGCCGTTGGCAACCTCGGCCGGCCCGAGGTATTTCGCATTGAAGGCTTCTGCACTGATTGATAGCGACATGCGTTCTATTCTGGTCATGTTACCCTCACACCGAATTCGAACGGCAGACCTGTGCTATCGCACGAAATGATGATGTTGTGTTTGGCGTCAAGGGTGCTACTAAGGGCCTTGAATTTACGCGGCGTGAGATGTGCCAAATCAGGCTGCAGCTTCAGCATCTGGTCCCACTTCATCAGTTGCTGAGAGCCCATCGCGTCAACAATGTCCCGAGCCAGCTGCTGTAAATTGCCTTCAAATCCAAATCCTAATCGACTTGGGAAGGTTGCATTCGCGGTACCGTAGTTGGTCCAACCGTACCCGTGAATCCAATTCCACGAGTTGACGACCCCACGCAATTCGGCGTCAATGCCGAACCGTTCCACCTGCACCAAATGAAAGTAGTTTCGCGATACGGTGGCGTTCGCGCCTTCGAGTCGCCCCGAGAAGCTTCCACATGCGAGCACTACGGGTTGCTGGAACTCGCCCTGAGCAAGCTCTATCTTTGGATGGTGTTTGTGACCATGAATCACCAGCCACGCCCCGTTGCTTGACAGAGCGTCGAGCAGCTTTTGCCCGTTGAACATGATGTCACCACCAAGGTCGAGTTCGCTGTGCACATGTGGATGATGATGACACACTGCGATGTTGAACTCTGCCGCACCAGACGACGCCAGGTCTCGGCGTAACTTCTCAAGGGTATAGCCGGTAACTGCGCCGTGCTCGAGTTGGTCGCGATGCTCATGCAGCCACGAGGAGTTCAGCACCAGAAAGCGGACTTGACCAATGGTCGTCAGGAAATAACCGTGAGCCCAATAGTGGTCGGCGAGCGCATCGTCAGCGATGGGAAACCGCGGAAGCAAACGCATCAGAGCCTCACGGGGAAATGCCCCGTCTATGTGGACTCGCGAATCCACATCATGATTGCCTACCGTGGCAATCACTTCCCGAGCACTGAGCTTTTCTTTCAACCCGTGCAGTTGCTCCCACACGAACTTCAACGCGCCGGCGTCGGCGCGATTTGTCATGTCGCCAGGACAGACGACAAAATCAGCTGTCAGGCTCTCATGCTTGATGAGTTCGTAAAGAGACGACATAGGATTGTCGTGCAGGCTGAAACTATCGCCGTCAGAGTACAGCTTGACTTCTGTACCCTTGGGGTCGCTGCTTTTCGGCGCGGCGTGCAGGTCACTTAAGACCGCAAAAGTAATGTGCTCCTGGGTCATCCGCCGGCACCTACTCGTAGTTCCGGAGCTGGTACTCACGCACCGACTTCCGCCCCTTGGAGAAGCCCGCGACACTCCTTCGAACGGGAGCGTACGTCAGGTACCAACCGGGCAGTGCTTTTCGCAACGTATGCGCCTGGTTATAGGAAATCAAAATTCTGACGCCGCGTTCGTCCGCAGCCCGGACCTCTTCAATCAAGCGCTCGACATCGGCATCCGAGAACGCGTTCCAGCCGTATTCGCCGCGGTTTCGTACGCTGCCGTAGTAGTACGGGGGGTCCAGATAGATGAAATCGTTCCGGCCCGCGCCTCGGACTGCATGCACAAAATCACCGCAGTACAGTTCCGCGCTCTGCAAGCGCGCTGAGAACTGACGCAGTTCCTTGACACCCGGCAGTGGACCGGTGCGATAACCGCCATAGGGAACGTTGAACTGACCCTGGCGATTTTCACGGTATACCCCGTTGAAGCAGTAACGGTTCAGGTAAAGAAACTTGGCCGCATCAAACGCCGCGTCTGCACCCGTCGGCAACGCGCGAAGGCGGAGGTAGGTTTCTTTATCGGCTTGCCATTCGCCTAAGCGAGACGCGACAGCGTCTGGCGCTTCCTTCAGCGCGCTGTACGCCGCAACCAGATGGGGGTTCACATCGCCGAGCAGAGCCCGAGACGGATTGAGCGCAAGAAAAAGGCAGGCGGAGCCACAGAACGGCTCGATATAGCGGCCCGACACTTGTGGCGCGAGGCCAGTTAACTTTGGAAGTATCTGACGCTTGCTGCCCGCCCATCTCAAGACGGGCTTCACCGTCGCATCGCTTGTCATTTTGGCCATTCCCCGGTATGCGTTGCGCGATTTTAATGCATTGGACTGACCGTTGAGAGCTTGCGGAGCCAGCTTGGTCAAGCATCGTCCGGATTGCGCACTGTTTCATGCCGTCCGAATGACCTCGGTCGTCGCTTGCACAACCGTATATCTGGCAATCCCGCGAAGCGCAAGTAGTTGCTGGCCGCGGTGCGGCTCTCTGCTCCGAGCCCCTGCAGGTGGATGCTTGACGATTGCATCGCCGCCACCAGGCGGCGGCCGGGCGCCGAGAGCGCTTCACTTGAATGACGTCGATACTTTTGCTAGATTGGGCTCTGGGCGCAACGCCCACGACTGAAATCGCAGCCTAACGTAACTGGCCGAAGAGGGCCGGCGACCTCGCCTATTTATGAGAGGGTACGTTAGCGAGGTTGCGATGACTTACGAGCTGAAAGGTTGGGTTCACGGGCTGAAAATTGGCCTTGCTCCGTTGAGCGCGCGGCCACACAACGCAAATAGGGACATACCGAATCCTGCTTGTCCGTTGCCTATCAGACCAACGTGTCGGCGTCGCCGATTACTGGCATCCCTTTCCCGCTATTTCGAACCGAGCAGGCCAATCGCGAAGCGCCGCGAGTCGAAACCCGTCGATTTGACCGAGTTCGCTCGTTCGGTCGGCCAGACTCCGACTCGGGTGTCCGCGCACGCCCACTCCGCCGCAGCTCCCGCGAGCGAATTCGGCTCACCAATGCTCCCTACTTGCAGGCGTTCAGCGGACTGTCTCGACCGCTGGGTACGGAGTTGACGATGGCGCGGCTCGACTACATCCATTACGACTTCTATGAGGCTTCGCTCAGCGAAAACGGCGAGCTGGTTTGGACAAAACAGACGGACAAGGCGCCTATCGAACGCTTGCCGCAAATCTATTGGGAGAACCACAGCGGATGGGATGAGGTGAACGCTTGGGCCTTGGATAGAGCTGCCTCTGGCACAGTTGATGATGAGACAGTAAGGCGCACGATGAAGCACCTGTGCCGATACGCTGATTTCACTGAAACTGAGCAACTGGACTGGCGCCACTTTCCTGTACGCCGCGAACATCAGGTGCTTCGGAAGTTTCGAAAGCACCTCATCGAACAGCGCGATGAAGGGACTCTTGCCAGCAGTACTGCGTCGAATTGCATGAGCACGGTCATCCAGTTCTATCGCTTTGCCGATTTGCACAATCTAATCGGCAATAGCGCTCCAATGTGGAAGGACCGTCTCGCGGTTATGCCGTATCACGATACGGCAGGCTTCAAGCGGACCGCGGTCCGGCTGAGTAGTGACCTCTCCATCCCAAATCGAAATCCTATCGGCTTGACGCTGGAAGACGGACTACTCCCTCTTCATGCCGACCATATGAATCAACTTGTCGCACACACGGCTAAGCATGAGACCGAGGAACTGCACCTCATGCTCTCCACCGGATTCTTCACAGGCGGGCGCGTAGGCAGTCTTCGGTACGTGGTTATTGGATGTCTTACTCTCGAGTGGAGCCAGTCCAGCCGAGGCAATAGGAATCGTTCGAGACGCCATGCTTCACAAAAACGAATCCACGACTTATCGCTATATCAAGTTCAGGAAGACGACTCGCGCCAAGCAAAATGCCGCAGCGGCGTTCAACGAGGCGTTCACGGGCTTCAAAAGCCGCGACTGGGACAGCGAAGATGCTTGAGCGACTCCGACTAGCTTTCCAATACGCAGCGACCGCTGGAACGCTTTTGGACCGCGCACTCCAACGACACACTGGAATAATTGAGCTGACCCGCCTTAGATGGAAGAGCTGCCGAAAATCAGCGGTCGGTGTTCAAGCGGAAAAACAGAATCTTAACGATACATTTGAGCTGGGACACATGCTGCAAGATGTATGCGACAGCCTTCCTAAAAGCGCTGTCCTCAGCGCAAAACTGCCCTTTGAAATTAGATTGCGAAGCGGCAAGTGGTTCGTTGCAGGCAGCCCTGTACGAATATCAACCGATAGTGATGCGGTTCCGGGTATCGGCAACCGGGAATTCCTAGCGAACCTAAGAATTGAAGCCGAGCTGATGATGTTTATCGGACAGACTGCTATGAATGCGACGCAAGCTTGCCGCCTAACATTGCGACGCTTTTCCTACGTAAGCCACAACGATAGCTATGAGGTCAGCGAATATAAGGGCCGGGGGAGCCGCACAGTGTTGTTTGAGATATTCAAGGAATATAAATCTCACTTCGAGCGATTTCTCGAATGGCGCCGAGCCCTTTTCCCTAATTCCACTCTGTTGTTTCCTTTCATTCGATATGGAAGCCGGCCCGGCTCTAGTTGCGACATGGCAAGAATTCGCGCGATTTGTGCCGAGTTGAATCTCACCTTTGTCGGCCCTCGACTTTTGCGAAACACAAGAGTGAATTGGATGTTACGCAGAACCGGCGACCCAGATGTTACAGCTGAAACGAGTCAACATACCAAGAAGACTCTGCTCCGTAACTATCATCAGCCAAGCCTACAACGCACGATGTCCGAATCCACAAAATTTTGGGTGGTCATGGACGCGCATTTGACCAAGAAAGAGTCGGTTGCTCCTGGAGAATGCACCGGCACTCCGAAAGAAGAAGCATCGATTGCGAAACAAGCCCCAAAACCGAACTGCGGGAGAAAATCCGGATGCTTATGGTGTGTGGACCATCGCGACATCGACTCGTTTGACTATGTTTGGGCACTTGCGTCTTTTTGTCAAATGAAGCTCTACGAACTCACGAAGGTTGATATGCGGAAGCTCGCCGAAGACGCGCCTCCAGCACAACTGGCGGTTGACCGGATTCAGGAGAAACTGAGTTGGTTTAAAGAAGCGAGCGAGGAGCGCCGGGAATGGGTCACAGAAGCGCGAGCGCGTATTGCCGAAGGTTGGTACCACCCTGACTTCGAAGCGGAGCTTGCCGCACTAGAGGGAGTGCTATGACAGTGGTTGTCTCTGAATTCGGCCTCAACTTGACTGAGTGTCCAATCGCACCAAAGCATAGTTGTTACCGGCCACCTAGCTGGCCTCCGCCCGCGGATTGGGTGGTCAGCTTAGACGAGAGCGGCAACCCTAAGTCGAGATGGGGTGACCCATATTGGGATTTTTCTGCGTGGGTAGGCAAAAGATTTCGATTCGACTTTGCCGGAGGGCACCACGGCCGAAGCGCGCCCAAGCTCAGCCCTGAGAATCAGAACGTCATGAGAATCCTGGCCACTTGGATTCTGTGGGGTCCCATGGGTGCGCGGAGTTGGTCGACCCTAAAAAAACATTTTGACCTTCTGCGTCGGATTGTTGCGCTTTGCGATGCTGAGGGGGTTATTGCAAGCAACCTTGTTCGCTATCCGATTCTGGTCGGAAAAACTACCTCAAGGTCACGAAGCAGAAGAAGCGCGGTTCGTAGAAAGACGACTCTGTGCGAGTCGTGACCGCTTAGCTGCACTCAGGCTCTTCGCGCGTGTCTGAGGAACCTGCATGGGACGGTCGACAGGAGATTGTTTCAGCGAAGCAGCGGCCGCGTTTGCAACCAACAAGGCACGCTCTTGGGCGAACCACATTCATAGGTGGACAGCATGAACGAAGCAATGCCGACAAAGACCGAGCCTGAAACCGCAGAGCAGCGATTTCGAAGCGCCTTCGAGCGCCTAAGGGAGGACCGTCCCCTGATACTGCCGCGCGGAACCCCTGTCAGCCAAAACAATGTTGCCAAGGAGGCCGGCACAGACCCGACTGCTCTCAAAAAGAAGCGGTTCCCAGCGCTAGTTCGCGAGATTCAGGCGTGGATAGAAATCCATGACGCACAACAGAAGTTGCAACAGGCCCGTCGCGAGCGGAAAACGCGTATACGCGAGGACCTGGAATCGCAAGTTACGCGGCTGACGAAGCAACGCGACGATTCACAGTCTCAACTCGCGAGTGCTCACCGCTTGGTGCTCGAAGTCCTGCAGAAAAATGCTCTCCTTCAGGCTAGGCTCGATGAACTTTACCCTCCTCCAATCCCGCTGAGAGAGAAGCCGGCCGCTATGGACAAAGGGACGCCGAAATGAGCGATTTCGCGCGCGAAGGCATGGACATCGCCTACGCATCACATTTCCTAGAAAAAACAACAACATACAGGAGAGTCCATAGCAGCTGAACTCGGGGGTGGTTGCTCAACGTCTGACGACCAATTGTTAAATGCTGCCCGCCGCCTGACGCGAGGGTTGCAAATCAAAGAAAGCCGCGCCTCGACGCTAATGCCGTTCAGTTAAGGTCTTTTCTAAGGTACCGAACGGTGTAACGTGAAGGGCGGGATTTGACGACCCGGTCGCATGCGCGGCCGGGTCGTTTTTCATTGGGCAGGGACTTGAGCCGTTCGCGTAGACGCTGCAGACAGGCGGGCAGTTTTGCGTAGGCCGGGGTGACGGCAGCCCACATCATTTCGTGCTGGATCGTATGGAGGGCTCGCACGAAGCTGATATCGGTCGGCGCGAGTTTCGCTTCCCATGCGGCGCAGGCGATCTCGCGGCGAACCAGGTTGTAGGCGATCAACGCGCCCCAGATCTCCTGATACACCCCTTCGACGGTGCGGCTGCGCAAGGTCAACTCCGAACCCAGCATCGATTGCTTGAGTTCTCCGTAACTGGTTTCGATCTGCCAGCGGCGCTCGTAGCAGGCAACGATATCGGCAGGTTTGAAGCGTCGGCGATCCCCCAGCGAAGTCAGCAGCACGCGCTCACGTCCGCGCGCGTCGATGGTCCGGATCGCCCGCGCATTCCAGAATTCGGGCAAAGCCGGACACTTCTTGCGGGCCTGCGGCGAGACGCGCATGCGCACCGTCGCATCGTCAGCGGTACCGGAGATGACTTCCCAACAGGTATTGGCTTTGGCTGGAATCAGGAAGTGGCGATTGCGCGCGTTCATCGTCAGGCCACACAGGATTTCTGCAGCCAGAAAGCCCTTGTCGAACACCGTCAGCGAGTCTTCCGGGATCTGCGGCAGCAGGCTTTTGGCGTACACCATTTCGTTGGTGTCGTAGCGACCGAAATTGATACCCGCGACCAGATGGGTCGGAATCGCGGTGAGCGTCACGGCGCGCACCTGCGGATAACTGGCCACCTTGCCACTGGCATAACCCTGCGCACCAAAGTGCTCACGGTTGGCCGGGCTGTCGGGCGTGCGTAGCGTGGTGCCGTCCATCGCCCATAGACTTAACCCCTTGAACGCATGATGAGCCGCGTCCTGAGTCGTCCAGGCCCGTGCTGTCTGCTCAAACAGCCACGCCATCGGTGCCTCGCCGATGCGTTGGCGTGCCTGCGCCGCCGCGCTCTTGCTGACAAACGGCGCGGCCTGGTTGGGCAAGGCCAGATCGAGACCGTCGAGCACCTCACTGATCGACCAGTGACGGTACATTGCCAGTGCGATCACCAGCCAGACCACCTGCTCAGCAGGCAGGCGCCGGCGCCGGATACTCGCTGCGCCTGTGGCCTGCACCGCGCGCTCGATCCACTCGTAGGGCAGATGCTCAGCCAGCCGGCTCATGTCGGCCGGCTGTTGCGCTTCGAGCAGGAAGGTCAGGTGACTGGAGAGCATCGCGCCGAAAAGTTAACAGCTCGGCGCTTCGTTTACAACACCTTCCCGCATCAAAAGCAAAAATGCCGTTCAGTGCTTAACTGAACGGCATTAGCGCCTCGACGCGGCTTTTTTTTGTGTTCGTTGCATGCACACCGAACAGTGCTTCGGGTAATCGCCCTTTCTCCCATCATTCTCCCGATGTTAAATTGCCCGTTCGGCAACCAGCCTGACACATAGAGATTTCACCGACTCTTTCCTGTCATCGACCACAACTAGAATCGCGCGACCGCACACCGCGCACAGGCGCCCTTCGGGGTATGGGACCAGAGTAAGGCGCTAAAGCGCAAACTCTGTTCGACAAAGGAGACTTTCGATGCATTGCAAGCCGTTCATCCGTTCGCTATCCGTCGCTGCCGTACTTGGCCTCGGCGTATATCAAAGCGCGCAGGCCGCCACTGAAATCCAGTTCTGGCACGCGATGGAAGCCGCGCTCGGCGAGCGCCTGAATACGATCGCCAACGACTTCAATGCATCGCAGAGCGATTACAAGATCGTCCCCGTCTTCAAGGGCACCTACGACCAGACGCTGGCGGCCGGCATCGCCGCGTATCGCAGCGGCAACGCGCCCGCGATCCTGCAGGTCTACGAAGTGGGCACGGCAACGATGATGCAGGCGAAGAAGGCTGTCCTTCCCGTCTCGGACGTGTTCAAGCAGGCAGGCATGACGCTCGACGACAAGGCGTTCGTGCCGACCATCGCCAGCTATTACAGCGACTCGAAGACGGGCCATCTGATTTCGATGCCGTTCAACAGTTCGACGCCCGTCCTCTACTACAACAAGGACGCGTTCAAGAAAGCCGGCCTCGATCCGAACTCGCCGCCCAGGACCTGGGCCGAACTCGAACAGGACGCGCAGAAGCTGAAGGCTGCCGGGATGTCGTGCGGTTATTCGTCGGGCTGGCAAAGCTGGATTCAGCTCGAAAACTACAGCGCGTGGCACGGCGCGCCGTTCGCGACGGAGAACAACGGATTCGACGGCGCCGACGCGAAGCTCGAATTCAACAAGCCGCTGCAGATCGCGCACATCACCTTCCTGCAGAAGATGGCGAAGGAAGGCACGTTCACCTATGCAGGCCGCAAGGACGAACCGGTCTCGAAGTTCTATAGCGGCGACTGCGGCATCATCACGAATTCGTCGGGCTCGCTCGCGACGATCCGCAAGTACGCGAAGTTCAACTTCGGCACGGGCATGATGCCGTACGACGCGAACGTGAAGGGCGCGCCGCAGAATGCGATCATCGGCGGCGCGAGCCTGTGGGTGTTGTCGGGCAAGGATCCCGCCGTCTATAAAGGCGTCGCGAAGTTCCTTGCGTATCTGAGCTCGCCGCCCGTCGCCGCGAAGTGGCACCAGGACACGGGCTATCTGCCCGTCACCACGGCCGCCTATGAATTGACGCAGCAGCAAGGCTTCTACGAGAAGAATCCGGGCAGTGACACTGCTATCAAGCAGATGCTCAACAAGCCGCCTCTGCCGTACACGAAGGGCCTGCGTCTGGGCAACATGCCGCAGATCCGCACGATCATCGACGAAGAACTCGAACAGGTCTGGGCCGACAAGAAGACGCCGAAAGACGCGCTCGATTCGTCGGTGTCGCGCGGCGACGAACTGCTGCGCCGCTTCGAGAAAGCGGGCAGCTAAAGCCGGGTAGTTAAAGCCACGTAGTCAATCCACGCGACGGGCGTGCCTTGCAGCGAATAACAACGCACAGCAAACGCAAGGCGCACCCGCTCGCTCACCTTTGAAAGGGACGTCGATGGACAAGCGCTCCCGCTTCGGCACCAGCTTCCTGCCCTATCTGCTCGTCGCGCCGCAACTCGTCATCACGTTGCTGTTCTTTCTGCTGCCTGCGGGCGAGGCGCTCTGGCAATCGACGCAGACGCAGGACGCATTCGGCACGTCGAGCGAATTCGTAGGCTTGAGCAACTTCAGGCAGCTTTTCGCCGATCCGCTATATCTCTCGTCGTTCGAAACGACGCTAATCTTCTGTGCGCTCGTCACCGTGTGCGGCCTCGTGATTTCGCTGCTGCTCGCCGCGTGCGCCGATCGCGTGACACGCGGCGCGAAGGCCTATCAGACCCTGCTGATCTGGCCGTATGCGGTGGCGCCCGCGATTGCCGCCGTGCTCTGGTCGTTCCTGTTCAATCCGAGCATCGGCCTCGTCACATACTCGCTCGGCAAGGCGGGCATCGTCTGGAATCACGCGTTGAATCCGGGACAGGCGATGTTCCTCGTCGTGCTCGCCTCGATCTGGAAACAGGTCAGCTACAACTTCCTGTTCTTCTATGCTGGCTTGCAGGCGATTCCGCGCTCGCTGATCGAAGCGGCCGCGATCGACGGCGCGGGCCCCGTGCGGCGCTTCTTCGGCATTGCGCTGCCGCTGCTGTCGCCGACGACGTTCTTTCTGCTCGTCGTCAATCTCGTCTACGCGTTCTTCGACACCTTCCCGATCATCGATGCGGCAACGGGCGGCGGCCCTGCTCAGGCGACGCGCACGCTGATCTACAAGATCTTCGCCGAAGGATTCCAGGGGCTCGACATCGGCAGTTCGGGCGCGCAGTCGGTCGTGCTGATGCTGATCGTCGTCGGGCTGACCGTCGTGCAGTTCCGTTTCATCGAGCGGAGGGTTCAATACTCATGATCGAGAATCGCCGCGGCTTCGATATCTTCTGCCACGCCGTGCTGATAGTCGGTGTGCTGCTGGTCGTGTTTCCCGTCTACGTCGCGTTCTGCGCGGCAACGATGAACGAGCACGAAGTGTTCAGCGTGCCGCTGTCGCTCGTGCCGAGCACGCATCTGTTCGAAAACATCGCGAGCATCTGGACGCACGGCACGGGCAACGCCGCCAGCCCGTTCGGCACGATGCTGCTCAACAGCCTCGTGATGGCGCTCGTGATCGCAATCGGCAAGATCGCCGTGTCGATCATCTCGGCGTTCGCGATCGTGTTCTTCCGCTTTCCCGGCCGCAACGTCGCGTTCTGGCTGATCTTCATCACGCTGATGCTGCCCGTCGAAGTGCGCATCTTTCCGACGGTGCAGGTCGTGTCGTCGATGCATCTGAGCAACACGTACGCCGGCCTCACGCTGCCGCTGATCGCGTCGGCGACGGCGACGTTCCTGTTCCGCCAGTTCTTTCTCACGCTGCCCGACGAACTGATGGAAGCAGCGCGCATCGACGGTGCAGGGCCGCTGCGTTTCTTCTGGGACGTCGTGTTGCCGCTGTCGAAGACGAACCTCGCGGCGCTCTTCGTGATCACGTTTATCTACGGCTGGAATCAGTATCTGTGGCCGATCCTGATCACGAACCAGCAATCGCTGACGACGGCCGTGGTCGGCATCAAGAGCATGATCGCATCCGGCGACACCGCAACCGAATGGCATCTCGTGATGGCGGCGACGCTGCTCGCGATGCTGCCACCGCTCGTCGTCGTGCTGGCAATGCAGCGCTGGTTCGTGCGCGGTCTCGTTGATGCCGAGAAGTAAGGATAAAAGGATAAACAGTCATGTCTGCACTGACGCTCAAGGGCGTGAAGAAATCGTACGACGGCAAGCAGAACGTCCTGCACGGCATCAACGCGGATGTCGAGGATGGCGAGTTCGTCGTGATGGTCGGGCCATCGGGCTGCGGCAAGTCGACGTTGCTGCGGATGGTCGCGGGACTCGAAGCGATCACGGAAGGCGAGATTTCGATCGACGGCAAGGTCGTCAACGATCTCGAGCCGAAGGACCGCAACATCGCGATGGTGTTCCAGAACTACGCGCTGTATCCGCATATGACGGTCGCGGAGAACATGGGCTATGCGCTGAAGATCGCGGGGCTGCCGAAATCGAAGATCGAATCGCGCGTGTCGACTGCGGCGAAGATTCTCGAACTCGAACCGTTGCTGGCGAGAAAGCCGCGTGAATTGTCGGGTGGACAGCGGCAGCGTGTCGCGATGGGGCGCGCGATCGTGCGCGAGCCCGCTGTGTTTCTGTTCGACGAGCCGCTGTCGAATCTCGATGCACGTCTGCGGGTGCAGATGCGGCTCGAGATCCAGCGTCTGCATGGGCGGCTCAAGACGACGAGTCTGTACGTGACGCACGATCAGATCGAAGCGATGACGCTTGCGCAGCGCGTGATCGTGATGAATCGGGGGCATGCGGAGCAGATCGGTGCGCCGACCGAGGTTTATGAGCGGCCTGCTACCACGTTTGTGGCTGGGTTTATTGGCTCGCCGGGGATGAATCTGTTGAGTGGGTGGGTGGCCGAGGATGGCTCCGCCTTTGAAGTTGCGGGAGAAGGTCCGAAGCTGCCGATTTCTGGCGCGGCAGGGCTCGACCGCGACGTTACGGCTGGGCGGCCGTGTGTGCTCGGCATCCGGCCAGAGCATATGACGCCGGGGTTGGCGTCCGATGCGTCATCCGCGACGCTTGCCGTCGATTCTTGCGAGTTGCTCGGCGCGGATAATCTCGCGCATGGGCGCTGGGGTAAGCATGATGTGACTGTGCGGTTGCCGCATGGGCATCGGCCGCTGGCGGGTGAACGGCTTTCTGTTGCTTTGCCTGCGGGGCAGCTTCATTTCTTTGATGAGGAGACGGGGCGGCGGTTGAATTGAGGTTTTTTTTCTGTCTGCGACGCAGTCGTCTTTCTGGGCTTCTTGCGGGCATCCGCTCGATGTTTTTGGTCTATTAGCGTTGCCCCTGTGCGGGGCGGCAGTTACTTTCTTTGCCGCGGCAAGGAAAGTAACGGAAGGTCTGAACAACCCGTTTTCTGCCTGGGATCTCTAACTGGCACGCGCGGAGTGGAATTCGCGTCCTCATTCACGCTGTGTTGAACCGATGCCGGTCGCATCTTGCGCATGGACGCTGCGCCTTTGGGGGGCGTCTTCGCCCTTCATTTCGCTTTACCGAGCACCCCGCGAGCCAACCAGAGATTGATCAGCGCGAACTGCGTTTCGATCTGCGCCGTGTTTTTCGCCAGTCCCCGATACCGCGCCTTCAGATAGCCGAACTGACATTTGAGCACCCGAAACGGGTGCTCAACCTTCGCCCGCACGCCCGCCTTGAGCCGCTCGACTTTCTCGTAGATTCTGTCGAGCCGCTTGCTTTTGTCCAGCTTTCTTCGCTTGCTCGGCCTCATCGCCACGTGCCACTGGACCGCCCCCGTTTCGCCCCGCTTCTCGATGCCCACGTAGCCCGCATCGGCAAACGCAACCTGCTCGTCGCCGTGCAACAGTTCATGCGCCACCGTGACGTCGTGAACATTCGCCGGCGTGCACTTCACGGTATGCACCAGCCCCGACTCCACATCGACTCCGATGTGCGCCTTCATACCGAAGTACCAGCTACCGCCCTTTTGCGTCTGGCTCATCTCGGGGTCTCGCGTGCCGGCTTTCTTCGTCGAACTGGGTGCCGAAATCAGCGTCGCGTCGACCGCCGAGCCTACCTTGAGCATCAGGCCCTTCGCCTGCAGGATCTCGTTGACCGTCGCCAGCATTCTGGCTGACAGCTCATGGGCCTCAAGCAGGTGCCGGAATCGCAGGATCGTGCTCTCGTCAGGCAGCCGCGTCATACCCGTGCCCAGCAGCGCAAACTCCCGATACAGCGGGATGTCGTGCAGCGCCTCCTCCATCGCCGGGTCCGAGAGGCTGAACCATTGCTGCATGAAGTGAATGCGCAACATCGTTGCGACTGGGAACGGTGGGCGGCCGGTCTTGCCTTTCGGATAGTGCGGTTCGATGAGCGCAATCAGCTTCTGCCACGGCACCACACGCGTCATCTCATCGAGAAACTCGCGCTTGCGGGTGCGCTTCGTCGACAGATCCAGACCAAGACCAAGTTGTGTCATCACGCCACTCCATGAATTCTCCTGATCCCAGGATAGTCCAACCTCACGTCAACGCCAGGACTTTTGCAGAGATTCCTAACCAAAGAAAGCCGCTTTTGAACCTCCGGTGCCCGCCAGGATACCGCCGCGGCATGCCGCAGTCGAGCTATTGCACAGCGACGTCCGCACCCCGTAGAAAGCCCGCAGTCAACCGCGCACGGCGCGCAAACCCCACACACAGTCCGGAGCACATACCGCCGCAACCGATGGCAACGCACAAAAAACAAGCCGACTTATGTGCCCCAACCGGGTGTAATCCTTCGCGCCGCGCGCGCCTGATTGCGGGCTTTCTACGGAGTGTTTGCGTCGCTGCGCGACAGCTCAAAGAACGTGTGCTGTAGCGTTATCCTGGCAGGCACCGGAGGTTGAAAGCCGCTTTCTTTGGTTACTTTCTTTGCGGCGGCAAAGAAAGTAACTGCCGCCCCGCACAGGGGCAACGCTAATAAACCAAAAACATAGAGCGGATGCCACCGCAAGACCCCAAACCCCAAACCCACCCCAAACCGGAACCCCACCCCCACCGGGAAGTACAATAGCGATTCCGGCCCAAATCCGGGCCCCGACACCACGTCGGCGCCACATTCCACATCCCGCCGCGCGGCATCAACAACACGCGGCATCAACACCACTTCAAAAATGGCCCAATACGTCTTCACCATGAACCGGGTCGGCAAAATCGTGCCGCCCAAACGCCAGATTCTGAAAGAAATCTCGCTGTCGTTCTTTCCCGGCGCGAAGATCGGTCTGCTCGGCCTGAACGGCTCGGGTAAGTCCACGCTCATCAAGATCATGGCCGGCGTCGACAAGGACATCGAAGGCGAAGCCACGCCGATGCCGAACCTCAACATCGGCTATCTGCCGCAAGAACCTCAGCTCGATCCGCAGAAAACCGTCCGCGAAGCCGTCGAAGAAGGCCTCGGCGACGTGTTCCAGGCGCAGAAGAAGCTCGACGAAATCTATGCCGCGTACGCCGAGCCGGACGCCGACTTCGACGCCCTCGCCGCCGAACAGGCGAAGTACGAAGCGATTCTCGCGACATCGGATGGCGGCAGCCCCGAACAGCAACTCGAAGTCGCCGCCGACGCGCTGCGCCTGCCGCCATGGGAGGCGAAGATCGAAAATCTGTCGGGCGGCGAAAAGCGCCGCGTCGCGCTGTGCAAGCTGCTGCTCGAAAAGCCCGACATGCTGCTGCTCGACGAACCGACCAACCACCTCGACGCCGAGTCCGTCGAATGGCTGGAGCAGTTCCTCACGCGCTTCCCCGGCACCGTCGTCGCCGTCACTCACGACCGCTACTTCCTCGATAACGCCGCCGAGTGGATTCTCGAACTCGACCGCGGCCACGGCATTCCGTGGAAGGGCAACTACAGCAGCTGGCTCGACCAGAAGGAAGACCGCCTGAAGCAGGAAGAAGCGTCGGAATCCGCGCGTCAGAAGGCGATCAAGAAGGAACTGGAGTGGGTTCGCCAGAATCCGAAGGGCCGTCAGGCGAAGTCGAAGGCGCGTATCGCGCGTTTCGAAGAACTCAACAGCCAGGAATACCAGAAGCGCAACGAAACGCAGGAAATCTTCATCCCCGTCGGCGACCGCCTCGGCAATGAAGTGGTCGAGTTCAAGAACGTCAGCAAGTCGTACGGCGACCGCCTGCTGATCGACAACCTGAGTTTCAAGATTCCGGCGGGCGCGATCGTCGGCATCATCGGGCCGAACGGCGCCGGCAAATCGACGCTCTTCCGCATGCTGACGGGCAAGGAACAGCCGGATTCGGGCGAAATCGTCCAGGGTCCGACCGTCAAGCTCGCGTATGTCGACCAGAGCCGCGACGCGCTCGACGGCACGAAGACCGTGTTCGAAGCAATCTCCGGCGGCGCGGACGTGCTGACGGTCGGCAAGTACGAGACGCCGTCGCGCGCGTACATCGGCCGCTTCAACTTCAAGGGCGGCGACCAGCAGAAGATCGTCGGCAATCTGTCGGGCGGCGAGCGGGGCCGTCTGCATCTGGCTAAGACGCTGATCGCCGGCGGCAACATGCTGCTGCTCGACGAACCGTCGAACGACCTCGACGTCGAAACGCTGCGTGCACTCGAAGACGCGCTGCTCGAATTCGCCGGTTCGGTCATGGTGATTTCGCACGACCGCTGGTTCCTCGACCGTATCGCGACGCACATCCTCGCGTTCGAAGGTGATTCGCAAGTGACGTTCTTCGACGGCAACTACCAGGAATACGAAGCGGACAAGCGCGCGCGCCTCGGCGAAGAAGCGGCGCGTCCGAAACGTCTGCGCTACAAGCCGATCAGCCGTTAAGCGTTCGTTGCACTGCCGTCCGCAGCCGGGCCGCTCAAGCGGTTCGATGCGGACGGCATAAGAGTTGCTCCCCTCCCTCGCAGGATCGTATCCGGTCCGCCCAGTTCCCCGATGCAGGCATGCGCTGCCTGCGCCGCGCTTCACGTGCATCACGCGCGGCACTCCACGACACATAACCCGAACCACGGCCAGAGCAAGGACGAGGAGGTGGCATGGCAATGTCGAAAGGCAGCCGCGTGATGGCGGCCGTCGCGGGCGTAATCGTGCTGCTCGTCGTGCTCGCGCTGGGCGGCTTGTATTTCGTGCAACGCGAAGTGAAAGCACGCGTCGTCGACGCGCTCGCGCCCGTCGGCACGGCTGATTCGATCGACGTCGGTTTTTCGGCGATCACGCTGCATCGCGTGCGCCTGACGGCGCCCAAAGACTGGCCGACGCCCGACGCCCTCACCGCCGACGAAATCACGATGACGCCCGACATTCGCGACCTGCTCGCGCATCGCATGCATCTGCACAGCGTCGTGGTTCGCGGCTTCAGTCTCGCGCTCGTGCGCACGGCGAGCGGGAGGCTGGAGATTCTGCCGAAGCTGCGCCAGTCGATGAGCCAGGCCCGTCACCCTTCCAGCGAAGCGAGCGCCGCCGTTTCCGACAAGCCGCCTTTACCCGCCGAAAAACTCATCGACCACGTCGCGTTCGCCGACGGCCAGTTCGTCTTCTACGACGAGATGATCAGCAAACCGGCGTACAAGGTCGTGGTCAGCGACGCGAGCGCATCCGTCGACCACATCCATCTGCCCGACCTCACCGAGCCGACCAGCCTTTCGATGAAAGGCGCGATCAAGGGCCCGTCGCACACGGGCCGCGTGACGTTCGACGGCTGGATGAAGATCGCCAGCAAGGACTCGCAGACGACCACGACGCTGCGCGGCGTCGACGTCGTCACGCTCGATCCGTATCTGTTGAAAAAGGCCGGCGCGAAGGCTCAGGTGAAAGGCGGCACGCTCGATCTGAACCTGCAGGCCACCGTGACGAGCTATCACATCCATGCGCCCGGCACGATCACGCTGCATCATCTGCAACTGGCCGAAACGGACGATCCGCTCGATACGTTCATGCAGATTCCAACGCGCGCCGCCGTCGCCGCGCTCAAAAAACATGGCGACGACATCACACTGCACTTCACGATCGACGGCAATCTGCGCGATCCGAAGTTCAAGCTGAACGAGAGCGTGATGACGGAACTGCGCGCGAACTTCGCGAAGGCGCTCGGCGTCAGCGCCGAAGGCGTCGCGAAGGGCGCGGGCGAAACGGTGAAGGGATTGGGCAACGCGCTGAAGAATCTGCTCGGGCAATAACGCCCTCTTCAGCACCGCCTCGCCCGGTCAGAGAGGCAAACCCAGCTCGCGCAGCTTTGCCTCGGTTTGCGCGGCGTTCGTGTGATGCACGCCATGCCAGCCGAGTTCGCTCGCGGCGCGCGCATTCGCGATGTTGTCGTCGATGAAGACGAGTTCGTGCGCTTCGATGTCCGGCAAATGCGTGCGGATCCTGCGCAGCATCTCCGCGAAGATCGCGGGATCGGGCTTCACCATCTTCACGCGGCCCGACACGACGATGTCCTTGAAACGCCGCAGCACGGGATAGTGTTCCCACGCATACGGAAAGGTCTCATCCGACCAGTTCGTCAGGCCGAACAGCGGCACGTTCGCGTCTTCGAGCTTCTCGACGGTTGCGACGCCGTCGTCGAGCACACCCGCCACCATTTCATGCCAGCGCTCGTAGAACGCGCGGATCAGCGCTTCGTGCCCGGGAAACGTCGCGATCAGTTCCGCCGTGCCTTCCGCGATCGGCTGGCCGCCGTCCTGGCGGATCACCCAGTCCATCGTGCAGACGTTCGACAGGAACCATGCGCGCTCGGCGTCGTCGGGAATCAGCTGGCGATACAGATACTGCGGGCTCCAGTCGATCAGCACGCCGCCAAAATCGAACACGACTGCCTTGATGCTCATGCAAACTCCGTTTGCAGAATGTCAGCGAGAGGACGCACCGTGACGCGCTTGCCCGTCATTGAGGAGTGGGTCCAGACGAAGTTCTGGTGCTCGACGATCTTCCCGGCAGTCAGGTGCGGCTTGTCGTGCGTCGTGTGAAGGTCGGCGACGACTGTCGTGCGCAGACCGAGCAGTTCGGCGCGGCGCGCCGTGGCGTTGACGCAGAACTCGGACGCGTAGCCGCATATCAGCACACGATCGATGTCTTTTTGACGAAGCTGATCCGCGAGCGGCGTCTCATGGAACGAATCGCCAACCGTCTTGTAGATGGACGCGTCCGCTTGCTCGCGCACGAGCGCAGCAGGCAGCTGCCAGGCGTCGCTGCCGCGTGCGAGCGGACCGTCCGCGCCGCTCTCGTGCTGCACGAAGAAGACGGTTGCGTTCGCCTTGCGCGCCGCCGACGTGAGCCGGTTGATGCCGTCGATCACTTCGTCGCCGCGATATGCGGCGGCCGCGCCGCTAAAAAACATCTGCTGTACGTCGATCACGATCACGGCAATACCGGACATGCGGGCCTCGCTATTCACAGGTGATTTTTTCGGGCAAAGCAGAAGGCGTCGGACGAACTGCCGGTGTTTACAGCGGCTCGTCCCGGCAGCGCCTCAGACCGGCTGCGTGCGCGTTTCGAGCCACGCCTTCGCGTCGCCCGACACATGCGGCGAGACGCGCGCGCGCACCATTTCGTGATACGCGTTGAGCCACGCGCGCTCGTCGTCGCGCAACAGGTTCAGCGCCACGCAGCGCGTGTCGATTGGGCACAGCGTCAGCGTTTCGAATTCGAGAAAATCGCCGAATTCGGTCTTTTCGGCGGCGCGGTTCAGCACGAGATTCTCGATGCGGATGCCCCACTTGCCCGGACGATAAATGCCCGGCTCGATCGACGTGATCATGCCCTCTTCCATCGCCGTCCAGCTTTCGGCGGGCGCGTAGTGCGAGATCACCTGCGGGCCTTCGTGGACGTTCAGGAAGTAGCCGACGCCGTGACCCGTACCGTGCCCGTAGTCCGCGCCCGCTTCCCAGATCGGCGCGCGCGCGATCGAGTCGAGCATCGGCGAACGGATGCCGCGCGGAAACTTCGCGCGCGACAGCGCCATCGTGCCCTTCAGCACCGTCGTGAAGTCGCGGCGATGTTCGTCGGTGATCGTGCCGATGGGCACGACGCGCGTGATGTCGGTCGTGCCGCTCAGATACTGGCCGCCCGAGTCGATCAGCAGCAGGCCGTTGCCTTCGATCGTCGAATGCGACGCGGGCGTCGCGCGGTAGTGCGGCATCGCGCCGTTCGCATTGAAGCCGGCGATCGTCGCGAAGCTCAGCGTGACGAAGCCCGGACGGCGCGCGCGCGAGGCCGTCAGCTTTTCGTCGATGGTCAGTTCGGTGATCGTTTCGCGGCCCAAAGCGCCTTCGAACCACGCGAAAAATTCGGCGAGTGCCGCGCCGTCCTGCTCCATCGTCGCTCGCACATGCGCGGCTTCGGCCTCCGTCTTGCGCGACTTGAAGAAGGTGGACGGATTCACCGACTCGACGACCGCCACCGACGCCGGCACCGATTGCAGCAAGCCGAACGTGATCCGGCGCGGATCGATCAGCAGCGTCTGGCCATTCGGCAGCGCGGCAAGCGCGTCGGCTGCCCTGGCGTACGGCTCGACCTTGATGCCGTCGCGTGCGAGCGATTCGGCGAGTTGCGCCGGCACCTTGCCTTCGACCACGAACAGCGACGCGCGCTCCAGCCCGATCAGCGCATGCGCGACGAACACAGGGTTGTAGTTCACGTCGGCGCCGCGCAGGTTCAAGAGCCACGCGAGATCGTCGAGCGTCGAGATGAAATGCCACTGCGCGCCCTTCTCCCGCATCGCGCAGCGGATCTGATCCAGCTTCTCCGCGCGCGACACGCTCGCGTGCGGCGGGATGTGCTCATAGACGGCAGCCGTCGGCAGCGACGGACGCTGCGGCCAGACGATATCGAGCAGATCGAGGTCGGTGCGCAGCGTCACGCCGCGCGCCCTTAACGCGTCGGTCAGCGCGCGCGCCGCCGCCACGCCGAGCACCGCGCCATCGACGCCGACCGCCGCGCCCGCCGGCACATTCTGCGCGAGCCAGTCGATGTGAGGCGCCGTCTGCTGGCCGCCGAACATTTTCATCAGCTGAATGCCCGTGCCCGCCAGTTGCGCTTCGGCCTGAACCCAGTAGCGGCTGTCGACCCACAGACCGGCGAAATCCGCCGTCACGACCAGTGTGCCGACCGAGCCGGTGAAGCCGGACAGCCATTCCCGCCCTTGCCAGCGGCCGGGCAGATATTCGGACAGATGCGGATCGGCCGATGGCACCAGGCAGGCGGCGAGCCCTTCCTGTTTCATTGCGCTGCGCAGTTGCGCGATGCGCTCGGGGATCGAGGCGGTTTCGGGGAGTCGTACGTTCATCGGTTTCACCTGCAAGAATTCATCGACGGGAAAACAGGCCGACCGTCACGGCAACGGCAACCAGCGCAATAGCGGTGCAAACGGGCCACTCGAGCGTATCGCCGTCGTGGAAAAGTTGAATGACATTGCCGGCCATGTGCGCGACGACAGCGCCCACCACGCCGACCAGCATCGCCAGCCACAGCGCCACGCGGCTCGCACGACGCAGCGGATGCAGCCACCAGCTGGCCCCGCCCACGACCGCGCCGAGGATGATCAATCCCGGCCAGCCCATCAGCGCGAACCATCCGTCAATTTAAGACTGCTCTGATAGGCGGCTGTTTTATCAATGGATAGCATTTTTTTCTCATTCACCAGAAGGTCTGCACGGCTTTCTGCGTAGCGGTTGAGTTTAGGGGCCGGGGTAAGGTTAAGCAAGCTGAAAGCCTCCGCGCCAGATCGCTGCGCCCACCCCACCGTCCATGCGAATTGCCCTGATTGAGCCTGACCTCCGGCATGCGGAAATCGTCGGCCGGCTACTGCTTGCCGGGGCCATGCCTGCCACCACTTTGCCGCCAGCGCACCGTTTCTCGCGGGCGCCGAACACGAATTTTTCGATCTCCTCGTCACCGACGCGTTTTGCGGCGACGCCGCCGCAGAAGACGTGATCGCGCGCGTACGCCAGCTTCTGCCCGGCTTGCCCGTCGTTGCGCTGATGAGCGCGCCGCGCGAAAGCGAACTGGTCGCGATGTTGCAGGCAGGCGCCGACGACTGCCTGTCGAAGCCCGTACGCGGCCCCGAGATGCTGGCCCGCATCGAAGCGCTGATGCGCCGCGCCGGCATCCGCCGGCCGCGCAACCGCGTGCGCGAGATGTTCGGCGACTATGCGTTCGACGCCGGCCGTTCCATTGTCAGCTTCCGGGGACAGAGCATCACGCTGACGCCGAAGGAGCTTCAGTTCGCGTTGCTGCTGTTTACCAATATGTCGCGGCCGGTGTCGCGGGCGCACATCCTGGAAACGGTCTGGTCGCGCCGCCGCGACGTCAGGTCGCGCACCCTCGATACCCACGCGTCGCGCATCCGTACCAAGCTCGAGTTGCGGCCCGAGTCCGGCTACACGCTGACGCCGCTGTACGGCTATGGCTACCGTCTCGACCGGATTCCCGTCGACAACCCGGATAGTGCGGATAAACCCGCGCCGACTGAAAGAATCGTGGAAACGCTATAATATTGGGCCTAACCATAGCCCCAATACGTCGCGCCACAAACGCCGTAGCGTCCCCGTGCAACTGCTAACGATCGGAATCAATCACCACACCGCGCCCGTCGCCCTGCGCGAACGCGTGGCGTTTCCGCTCGAACAGATCAAGCCGGCGCTCTCGACGTTCAAAGACATCTTCCTCGGCCGCACGGCCCGCACTGCGCCGGAAGCGGCGATCCTGTCGACCTGCAACCGCACCGAGCTGTACTGCGCCACCGACGACCAGGCGGCCCGCGAAGCCGCGATCCACTGGCTGTCGAAGTACCACAACATCGCCATCGACGAACTCGCGCCGCATGTCTATGCGTTGCCGCAGTCGGAAGCCGTGCGTCACGCGTTTCGCGTGGCGTCAGGGCTGGACTCGATGGTGCTGGGCGAAACGCAGATCGTCGGTCAGATGAAGGACGCGGTGCGCACGGCGACGGAAGCCGGCGCGCTCGGCACGTATCTGAACCAGCTATTCCAGCGCACTTTCGCCGTCGCCAAGGAAGTCCGCACGACCACTGAAATCGGGGCGCAATCGGTTTCGATGGCTGCGGCGGCCGTGCGCCTCGCGCAGCGCATTTTCGACAAGGTGTCGAACCAGCGCGTGCTGTTCATCGGCGCGGGCGAAATGATCGAATTGTGCGCGACGCACTTTGCCGCGCAGCAGCCGCGCGAACTGGTCGTCGCGAACCGCACGGCCGAACGCGGCCAGCGCCTCGCCGAAAGTTTCAACGGCCGCGCGATTCCGCTGTCCGAACTGCCCGCTCGCATGCACGAGTTCGACATCATCGTGTCGTGCACGGCGTCGACGTTGCCCATCATCGGTCTCGGCGCGGTCGAACGCGCGGTGAAAGCGCGCCGCCACCGTCCCATCTTCATGGTCGATCTCGCCGTGCCGCGCGACATCGAACCGGAAGTCGGACAGCTGGAAGACGTGTTCCTGTACACCGTCGACGACCTCGGCGCGATCGTCCGCGAAGGCAACGCGTCGCGGCAAGCCGCCGTCGCACAGGCCGAAACGATCATCGAAACGCGCGTGCAGAATTTCATGCAGTGGCTGGACGCGCGCAGCATCGTGCCCGTCATTCGTCATATGCATACGCAGGCCGACACGCTGCGCCGCGCCGAACTCGAAAAGGCGCAGAAGATGCTCGCGCGCGGCGATGATCCGGCCGCCGTGCTCGAAGCGCTGTCGCAGGCGCTGACGAACAAGCTGATCCACGGCCCGACGCATGCGCTCAACCGTGCGAGCAGTGAAAACCGCGATCAGCTCATTGAGCTGATGGGCGGCTTCTACAAACACGCTCACCCTTCTTCGGAGCGTTAGCGGCGCTCCACGCCGTGGCGTCGCGCGGGCGGCCGACCAGGCCCGCACGGTGCTTCATCTGCAGTCATGCCGGGCCGCCGCCCGCTTCCCCGAGTCCAGCCGTTCTTTCCGGAGCCCGCTCCGACCGCCCCAATGAAAACGAGCATGCAAGCCAAGCTCGACCAGCTGACCACCCGGCTGGCCGAACTGAACGACCTGTTGAGCCGCGAAGACATCACGTCGAACATCGAGCAATACCGCAAGCTCACGCGCGAACACGCGGAGTTGCAGCCAGTCGTCGAGCATTACGGTTTGTGGCGCCAGTCGATGAACGACGCCGCCACCGCGCAGGAACTGCTGTCGGATGCGTCGATGAAAGACTTCGCGGAAGAGGAAATCCGCGCTGCGCGCGAGCGGATGGAAACGCTCGCAGGCGAACTGCAGAAAATGCTGCTGCCGAAAGACCCGAACGACGACCGCAATATCTTCCTCGAAATCCGCGCGGGCACGGGCGGCGACGAATCGGCGCTGTTCGCGGGCGATCTGCTGCGTATGTATCTGCGTTACGCGGAGCGCAATCGCTGGCAGGTCGAAATGATGTCGGCAAGCGAATCGGATCTGGGCGGCTACAAGGAAGTGATCGTGCGGATCGCGGGCGATGCCGCGTATTCGAAGCTCAAGTTCGAGTCGGGCGGACACCGCGTGCAGCGCGTGCCCGCGACGGAAACGCAGGGCCGCATCCACACGTCCGCGTGCACGGTCGCGGTGATGCCGGAAGCGGATGAAATCGGCGAAGTCGAGATCAATCCCGCCGATCTGCGCATCGACACGTTCCGCGCGTCGGGCGCGGGCGGCCAGCACATCAACAAGACCGATTCCGCCGTGCGCGTGACGCACTTGCCCACGGGCATCGTCGTCGAATGTCAGGACGACCGCTCGCAGCACAAGAACAAGGACCGCGCGCTCAAAGTGCTCGCGGCGCGTATCAAGGACAAGCAGTACCACGAGCAGCACGCGAAGGAAGCGGCGACGCGCAAGAGCCTGATCGGCTCGGGCGACCGTTCGGAGCGCATTCGCACGTATAACTTCCCGCAGGGCCGGCTCACGGATCACCGGATCAATCTCACGTTGTATCGCCTCGAATCGATCATGGAAGGCGATCTCGACGAACTGATCGCGGCGCTGGTGTCCGAGCATCAGGCGGAACTGCTCGCGTCGCTCGGCGACGCGGACTGAGCGGCACGCATGGATAACGCCGATACCGTCGCCACGCTTCTGCGCGCATCGCCGCTGCCCGCACTCGAAGCGCGCATTCTGCTCGGGCATGCACTCGGCTGGCGTCGCACGGAACTGATCACCCGCGCCGACCATCCGCTCGATTCCGCCCAGCTGACGGCATTCCGCGAACTGGAAACGCGGCGCGTGGCGGGCGAGCCGGTCGCGCAACTGATCGGCTCGCGCGAATTCTTCGGGCTCGATTTCGAAGTCACGCGCGAGGTGCTGATTCCGCGGCCGGAAACCGAACTGCTGGTGGAAACGGCCGTTCAGGCTCTGGAAGAACATCCCGTGCGCTCTCGCGTGCTCGATCTTGGCACGGGCACTGGCGCGATCGCGGTGTCGATCGCGTGGTCCCGGCCGGACGCGCGGCTGTGGGCCGTCGATCGCTCAGAAGAAGCGCTGGCCGTCGCCCGACGCAACGCCGTCAGACTTCTCGAACCGAAACGTCCCGGCGGCGACCTGCAATTCGCGCAGAGCGACTGGTACGCAGCGCTTGACGCGTCGCTGGCTTTCGAAGTGATCGTCAGCAACCCGCCCTACATTCCGGGCGGCGATCCGCATCTGTCGCAAGGCGATTTGCGCTTCGAGCCGCGCGGCGCACTCACCGACGAAGCCGACGGCCTCTCCGCGATCCGCGCGATCGTCGCTGGCGCGCCGGCGCGGCTCGTGCCGAACGGCGTGCTGTGGATGGAGCATGGCTACGATCAGGCCGAAGCCGTCCGCGCGATTTTGACCGCACACGGTTTCGCCGATGTCCGCTCGGAATGCGACCTCGCCGGCATCGAACGCATCAGCGGCGGACGCTGGGCAGGCTGACGCACGCTCGATGGCAGAGGGTTGCATGCGATCCAGCCGTCGGTCGTCATCGGCGAAATCCGCTATCATTTGTCACTATCCCCAACAAACACCGGAATCGCAAGGTCAGTCATGGACACGCAACAACGCATCAAGCAAATCGTCGACGAAAACTCCGTCGTGCTCTTCATGAAAGGCAACGCGCAATTCCCGATGTGCGGATTCTCGGGCCGCGCGGTGCAGATCCTGAAGGCATGCGGTGTCGATCAGTTCAAGACGGTCAACGTCCTCGAAGACGAAGCCGTGCGCCAGGGCATCAAGGAATTCTCGAACTGGCCGACGATTCCGCAGCTGTACGTGAACGGCGAGTTCGTCGGCGGCTCGGACATCATGATGGAGATGTATCAGTCGGGCGAACTGCAGCAGCTCTTCGCCGCGGCCTGATCTGCGAAGACGGGGGCGCCGCACGTCATGGAAACACGCACTGCGACGCCTCGCCGCCTGATCATCGCCATCACGGGAGCGACGGGCGCCGTCTACGGCATCCGGCTGCTCCAGACGCTGCGCAAACTGGGCGGCGTCGAAAGCCATCTGCTGATCTCCAGCGCCGGATGGCTCAATATCCAGCACGAACTCGAACTCTCGCGTGACGACGTGCATCCGCTCGCGGACGTTGTGCATTCGGTACGCGATGTCGGCGCGAGCGTTGCGTCCGGCTCTTTCGCAACCGACGGCATGATCGTCGCGCCCTGCTCGATGAAAACGCTCGCGAGCATCGCGCATGGCCTCTCCGACAATCTGATCACGCGCGCCGCCGATGTCACCCTCAAGGAGCGTCGAAGGCTCGTGCTGATGGTTCGCGAAACGCCGTTCAATCTCGCGCATCTGCGCAACATGACGGCCGTGACCGAAATGGGCGGCATCATCTTTCCGCCGCTGCCCGCCTTCTACAATCAGCCCGCGACGATCGACCAGATGGTCGACGACACTGTCGCACGCGTCCTCGATCTGTTTGCATTGGGCCCGGCGCTGGCGCCCGCGTGGCGAGGATTGAACAGTCGGCAGTCGTAGCGCGCCGTCCGTCAAGCTCGCGCATTCACAACTGCCGCGAGACAATCAAATGCGAATTTGACCGTTTATCAAACGGCAGTGCGGCCTTATATTCGCTTCAACCCAACCTCTTCCCGCATTGCCATGACCCGCTTGCCTTCCCTCTTTCTGTCGCACGGCGCGCCGACGCTGCCCATCGACCCGTCGATGCCCCGCGCCGAGTTCGCGTCGCTGTCGGCGGAAGTGCCGCGCCCCAAAGCGATCCTGATGCTGTCCGCGCATTGGGGCACGCTGCAGCCTGCCGCCAGCACGTCGGATGCGCCCGAGACGATTCACGACTTTTACGGCTTTCCGCGCCAGTTGTACGAAATCCAGTATCCGGCGCCGGGCGCGCCCGACGTCGCGCGCCGCGCGGCTGCGCTGCTCGGTGACGCAGGCATTCCCGCGGCAACGCAGCCGCATGGTCTCGATCACGGCGCGTGGGTGCCGATGCTGCTGCTGTTCCCGCACGCGGACGTGCCCATCGCCCAACTGTCGATCCAGCCCCGGCTCGATCCTGCGCATCATTTCCGTGTGGGCCGCGCGCTGCGTCCGCTGCAGGACGAAGGCGTGATGATCGTCGGGTCAGGGCAGATCACGCACAATCTGCGCGAAGCGGATTTCTCGGCGCGTCCGGAAGACGCGGATCCGCGCGTCACCGAATTCACCGACTGGTTCGAAACGCGCCTCGCCGAACGTGATATCGATGCGTTGCTCGACTACCGGCGTCAGGCGCCGCACGCCGAGTTCATGCATCCGACCGACGAGCATCTGCTGCCCGTGTTCGCCGCCTTGGGCGCCGCGCCGGATGACTACAGGCTCGGCATTCAATCGCTCGGGACATTCCAGCGCTCGCTGGCGATGACGAACTACGTGTTCGGCAACGCCTGATCGAAGCGTCGCGCAACAAAAAAGCCCGCCGGAATCCGGCGGGCTTTTTCTTGGGTCAGGCGATGAAGCACTGACGATCAGGCGCCAATGCTTTCGAGAATCTCATCGTGCGATTCGCGCTCGTTCAGGTACTCGGTGCGGTAGCCCGTGTGCACGCCCCAGTAATAGAAGATCAGCGAAAACGCGATCACCACCAGCATGTCCCAGCCGTACGGCAACACGCCCATGCCGCCGAACTGCTTGCTGCCGATCAGCGACAGGATCGCCATCACGGGCAGATAAGCCACCAGCCACCACGCCGCCTTCAGGTCCTGATTGAAACCTGAGAAGCCCGACTTCGCCTGGAAGTAGAAGAACACGGGCAGCGCGACGATCATCAGCAGGATGATTTCGCCCGTCAGCGGCCACTTCGCCCAGTACAGGATCAGCGACGCACACACGAACGCGAACGGCGCGATCACGCTCATGCCCGGAATGTGCAGCGGACGCTCGAGATCCGTCGCCGCGCGGCGCAACGCCATCAGGCTGATCGGGCCCGTCAGGTACGAGATCACCGTCGCCACCGAAATCACCGCTGCCAGCGAACTCCAGCCGCGGAAGAAGAACAGGAAGATGAACGACACCAGCAGGTTGAACCACATCGCCGGACGCGGCACGCCGTACAGCGGATGCACGCTGCCGAAGATCTTCGGCATCGTGTTGTTGCGCTCCATCGCGTAGATCATGCGCGTGGTCGTCGCCATATAGGTCGTGCCCGTGCCGCTCGGGCTCACGAATGCGTCGACATACAGCAGGATCGCGAGCCAGTTCAGGTTCAGCGCGATCGCCAGTTCCGCGAACGGCGACTTGAAGTTGAACTGGCTCCAGCCCTTCATCACGTCAGCCGGATTCACCGCGCCGATGTACGCGATCTGCAGCAGCACGTAGATCACCAGCGCCAGCAGGATCGAGCCGATCACCGCGAACGGCACGCTCTTCGCCGGATTGCGCGCTTCGCCCGCCAGGTTGATCGGGCTCTGGAAACCGTTGAACGCGAACACGATGCCGCTCGTCGCCACGGCCGTCAGCACGGCCGACCAGCCATACGGCGCGAACGCGCCCGTGCCGCCAAACGAGTCGCCGACGTTTTCCTTGTGGAAGCCGCTCATCATCAGGCCGAGAATCGTCAGGCCGGGAATGATGAACTTGAAGATCGTGATGGCCGAATTGGCGCGCGCAAATACCTTGACGCCCCAGTAGTTCAGCATGAAGTAGATCACCACCAGCACCGCCGACAGCAGCAGGCCCGGCGTCGTCAGTTCGCCGTTGATGAACAGGTTATGCGCCCATTCGTACGGCCAGGTGCTCATGTACTGGATCGATGCTTCGGCCTCGATCGGAATCACCGACACGATCGCGATCCAGTTGGCCCACGCGCTGATGAAGCCGACCAGCGCGCCGTGCGAGTAACGCGCATAGCGCACCATGCCGCCCGACTCGGGGAACATCGCGCCGAGTTCCGCATAGGTCAGCGCGATCGCAAGAATCACCACCGCGCCGATCACCCACGCGCACAGCGCTGCAGGGCCTGCGATCTTGGCCGCCTTCCAGGCGCCGAACAGCCAGCCGGACCCGATGATCGAGCCGAGTCCCGTGAGCATCAGCGCGAACGGGCCGATGTGCCGTTGAATGGAACTTTTCACGTCTTCTCCTGTATCTGAAAGCACGCCGCTGCCGCGGCCGTGAGACACGGCTAGAAGTCATAGGAAAGACCAAGGCATACGACGGGCGGTCGCGAGCACGATTGCGGGTTTATCTAGGTGCAACCGGTCGCGTGCGGGGCGTAGTTTAACGGTTGCACCGTCTCATTGCAGTCGAAATCCGGTGGTGCTCTACAAAAAAATCGGGAAAATAGCAAGCTTTGTAAGCCACTGATATGCCTAAATATCCCCGGCTCATATGAGGATTTAAAGATTACGGTTGACCTTCTCTCGAAATGCCCGTATAAAGATCGTGCAGGATTTCAAGCGGCGAGTGAATTGGTTCTTTCGTAGTTCGCCCATCAACGGTACTCCGGTTGGTCCCATTACCCTTCCTTGATTTTCATGCACCCTCGGGCTTCGGCCTTGTTCACCATTTTTAGGAAAAAGTAATATGGAAACCGGTACCGTCAAGTGGTTCAATGACGCAAAGGGCTTTGGCTTCATCACCCCGGACGCTGGCGGCGAAGACCTGTTCGCGCATTTCTCGGAAATCCGCATCGAAGGCTTCAAGACGCTGCAGGAAAACCAAAAGGTTACCTACGACGTCAAGACGGGCCCGAAGGGCAAGCAAGCCGCTAACATCAAGCCGGCTTAAGCTTAGCTTCCTTCCGGAACGCAAAAAAACCCCGCTTAGGCGGGGTTTTTTGTTTTTGCTTCGATCGATTTTTCGGCGCAAAGCCTGAAATCTTTACCGGAACACGCGCCGGGCGTGGATGCCCAATCCAGTGGCGACGCTGGCAAGGCGGTCGCCGAATACGGGCCGCGCATCGGGGAACGCCGCCGCCAGCGCGCCCGACAGAAACGCGAGCCCCGTCGATCCCCCCGTGAAGTACAGCGCATCGACATCGCGTGGCGCGACGCCCGCGCGCTGCACCGTCTCGCGCGCCGCCTGAACGATGCGCTGCGTCTCGTCCTTGCCGGCAGCAACCAGTTGCGCTTCGTCGAAAGCAAGCCGCAAATCCTCCTCGACGATTTCCAGATCGATCAACGTTTCGCCGCCCGCCGCGACGCCGATCTTCGCCTCTTCCGCATGCGCTGCGAGCGCGTGGCCGAAGCGCTGCTCGACGACGCGCATCAGCCGGTCGTGGTGTCTCGTGTCCGAATACAGATGCCGCATCAGGCCGAGTTCGGCCGCGCGCTTGGGCGTGTAAATCGTGTTGATCAGATGCCAGGTGGCAAGGTCGAAGTAAATGCGGTTCGGCACTTCGCGCCCTTCCGGATCGAGCGACTGGTAGCCGAGTTCGCGAAGTATGGTGACAAGCTCGACGCGCCGGTCGAAGTCGGTTCCCGCGACATGCACGCCGTGGTGCGCCAGCACGTCGTCCTTGCGCTCGAGTCGCTGCATCCGCTCCGGCCCGACGCGCACCAGTGAGAAGTCCGATGTGCCGCCGCCGATATCCGCGACCAGCACGAGCCCCTCCTGCGTCAGATGCGCTTCGTAATCGAAGGCGGCTGCAATCGGCTCGTACTGGAAGTGAATTTCGTCCAGGCCCACCGAGCGCGCCGCAGCTTCAAGCTGTTGCTGCGCGAGCTGATCGGCGCGCGGATCGTCGTCGACGAAAAACACCGGACGGCCGAGCACGGCACGGCTGATCGGCGTGCCCGCCGTCTGCTCCGCGCAGCGCTTCAGATGCGTGACGAAGATCGCGATCACGTCGGTGTACTTGATCGCCGAGCCGTCGCCGAGATCGGTGGTGTTGTCGGCAAGCGCCGAACCGAGAATGCTCTTCATCGAGCGCATCAGCCGGCCGTCGAAGCCGTCGATATACGCTTCCAGCGCCGCGCGCCCGTATGCACGCGTGTTCTCGTCGGTGTTGAAGAAGACGGCCGTGGGCAGCGTCGTGTAGGCGCCTTCGACGGGCGCCAGCTTCAGCGTCGCCTGACCGGCGGCCGGGCCGCCCACAGGGACGGCAACTGCCGAATTAGACGTGCCGAAGTCAATCGCGCAATAGGTCATGGCAGGATTCGCCGCTCACGCTGGCGCGAACAGAAAGAGGACGGGCTTTGTAACATGAAAGCGGTGACACCATCAACCGACAGCAGACGGTAACCGCCGCCGTGACGGGGAATGCAGTTTGCTTCATCGAAGGGTCGCGCCGGGCTCGGATGAATCCGACAGGATACGCTGTTCACCGACCGGCTTACAGAATCCTCCTAAATTCGCCCGATAAATGCCATGTTCGTTAGCGGGCTCATCCTGGAGATCCGATGCAGGAACCTACAGTGCGCGCGGAGCCGTCCACCATCGTCGAAACGGACTTCCCGTCGCGGCTCGACCGTTTGCCCTGGGGCCGCTTTCATTCACTGATCGTCGTCGCGCTCGGCGTGACGTGGCTGCTCGACGGGCTCGAAGTGACGCTGGCGGGATCCGTCGCGAGTGCGCTCAAGTCGAGCGACGTGCTGCGCTTCTCGAACGCGGACGTGGGGCTCGCGGGCAGCGCGTACATCGCGGGCGCCGTGCTGGGCGCGCTCGGCTTCGGCTGGCTGACCGACCGGCTCGGGCGTCGCAAGCTGTTCTTCATCACGCTCGCGCTTTACCTGGCGGCGACGGCGGCGACGGCTTTCTCATGGAATCTCGCAAGCTTCCTGGCGTTCCGCTTTCTGACGGGTGCAGGCATCGGCGGCGAATACACGGCGATCAACTCGACGATTCAGGAATTCACGCCCGCCCGCGTGCGCGGCCACACGGATCTCGCGATCAACGGCACGTTCTGGGTGGGGGCGGCGCTCGGCGCGATCGGCTCGCTGGTGCTGCTCGATCCGCAGCTGCTGCACGGCGACTGGGGCTGGCGCGCATGCTTCTTCATCGGCGCGGCGCTCGCGCTGGCAATCCTGCCGATGCGCGTCTGGATTCCCGAAAGCCCGCGCTGGCTGCTGACGCACGGCAAAGAGAAGGAAGCGCGCGAAATCGTCGAAGGCATCGAGACACGTTTGCGCGCCGAAAGCCACGTGCTTCCCGACAATGCGCTCAGGCGTCTGCGCCTGCGCGCCCGCGAGCGCACGACGCTGCGCGAAGTCTTCCACACGCTGTTCGTGGTGCACCGGCGGCGCGCGCTGGTCGGGCTGTCGCTGATGACGGCGCAGGCGTTCTTCTACAACGCGATCTTCTTCACCTACGCGCTGGTGCTGACCGACTTCTATCACGTGCCGGGCGACCATGTCGGCTGGTACATCCTGCCGTTCGCGCTAGGCAATTTCGCTGGTCCGCTGCTGATCGGCAGACTGTTCGACGTGATCGGCCGACGCAAGATGATCGGCGCGACCTACGCGATCTCAGCGATTCTGCTGACTTTGAGCGGCTATCTGTTCGAGCAGCAGTTGCTGACCGTAACGACGCAGACAATCGCATGGATGGTGATTTTCTTCTTCGCGTCGGCGGCGGCGAGTTCGGCGTATCTGACCGTCAGCGAATCGTTCCCGCTCGAAATCCGCGCGCTCGCGATCGCGGTGTTTTACGCGTTCGGCACGGCGCTCGGCGGCATCGCGGGGCCGGCGTTCTTCGGCCGGCTGATCGACACGCAGCAGCGCAGCGAAGTGTTTTCCGGCTATCTGGTCGGCTCGGCCCTGATGCTGGCGGCGGCGGTGATCGCAGCGATCTGGGGCGTCGATGCCGAGCGGCGCTCGCTCGAGACGGTCGCCGCGCCCCTGTCCGCCGTCGACGACGAATGACGCCGCCGCACCATAAAAAAACGCGGCCAACATGGGCCGCGTCATTGCAGATCACGAATTGACGGCGGATCAGAACGCCTTGTTCCACGCGCCCGCAAACGCGATATCGCCGAGCGGCACGCGCGCGCGCACCGCCTTCTCCCGCTCGCGCAGCACAGGGTCGAGCTTGTCGACCTCGCCGTAGTGTGCAAGCGAGATCATCGCGATCACCTCGACATCGTCGGGTACGGCGAACGCCTTGCGGAACGCGTTGACGTCGAAGCCGCTCATCTGGTGCGCGGCGAGGCCCAGCGCATGTGCCTGCAGCACCAGCGACAGCGCCGCCGCGCCCGCGTCATACGGCGCACAGCGGTTGATTTCGCCCTTCGACGTCAGCGAGTGCGCCGTCACGCAGATCAGCACGGGGGCGTTCGCGTTCCAACCCTGGTTGAACGGCACGAGCGTGTCGAACGCCTTCTTGAACGAGACTTCGTCGGTCGAGCGGTCGAACACCAGGAAGCGCCAAGGCTGCAGGTTATAGGACGAAGGCGCCCAGCGCGCCGCCTCGAGCACCGCGCGCAGCTGTTCGCGGCTCACCGGCTCCCTTGAATAAGCGCGCGGGCTCCAGCGGCCAGCGATCAGGTCATGAATGGGAACGTCGGTGGGTGCGGGTTTGTTGGTCATGCGCATCTCTCGGTCGAAATTCATGATCGGCGGGCAGCAGCCCGGGGGCCACTAGCATAACCCGAGGTGCGCGCATCCGCCTTGCAGGTCGCGCAGAGGCATATCGCGAAAGCACATATGAAAAAAGCGCGCCGCGGCTTGCTGGCCGCGGCGCGCCTGATGGTCACGCGCCTGATGCGCGCTGCCGGGAATGGCGAGGTCAGCTCTCTATCAAACCGCCTGCGCCGCCACGCTCTGCTCGCCGCGATTGATCCGCAACACGATGATCGACGCGACGATGCACAAGCCGCCCGAAATCATCGACGCCACCGTGTACGTGCCGAGGCTCGCGCGCAGCATGCCCGCGCCGAGCGCCGCGAAGGCCGCGCCGAGCTGATGGCCGGCCACGACCCAGCCGAACACGACGGGCGCCGATTCCTTGCCGTAGACGTCGGTGGCGAGACGCACGGTCGGCGGCACAGTCGCAATCCAGTCCAGCCCGTAGAACACGGCGAACAGCGGCAGGCCGAAGAAATCGATGCCGAATGCATGCGGCAGATAGATCAGCGACAAGCCGCGCAGCCCGTAGTACCAGAACAGCAGCACGCGTGCGTTGAAACGGTCCGACAGCCAGCCCGACAGCGTCGTGCCGAACAGATCGAAAATGCCCATCGCCGCGAGCAGCGACGCGCCCTGCACTTCCGTCATGCCGTAGTCGCCGCACATCGCGATCAGGTGTGTGCCGACGTAGCCATTCGTGCTGGCGCCGCAAATGAAGAAGCTGAAGAACAGCAGCCAGAAATCGCGCGTCTTGCTGGCCATCGCCAGCGTGCCGAAGGCAATCGCCAGCGGGTTCTTGTTGCTCACGTCGGAGCGGATCGGCGCGTCGGCGGGTTCGCCGAACGGCCGCAACGCCATGTCGGCGGGACGCTCCGGCAGCAGAAACGCCACCAGCGGCACCACGACGGCGGCCGCGATCGCGACCGTCCATACGACGGGCCGCCAGCCGTGATGCTGCGCGATCGCCGCGAGCAGCGGCAGGAACACCAGCTGGCCCGTCGCCGAACTGGCCGTCAGAATGCCCATCACGAGACCGCGGTGCGTGCTGAACCAGCGGTTCACGACCGTCGCCGACAGCGTCAGCGCGGCCACGCCCGTCGCGCCGCCCACCATCACGCCCCACACCAGGATCATCTGCCACGGATGCGTCATCAGCGACGACAGGCCGACGCCCGCCGCCATGGTGCCGAGCGCGACGAGAATGGTCGGCCGCACGCCGAAACGCTGCATCGCGGCCGCCGCGAACGGTCCCATCAGGCCGTACAGCGCGATGTTCACCGAAATCGCCAGCGAGATCGTCGCGCGGCTCCAGCCAAAGTCATGCTCGAGCGGCACCATCATCACGCTCGGCGTCGCGCGCGTGCCGGCTGCCGCGAGCAGCACCAGAAACACCACCGCCACGGCCAGCCAGCCATAGTGGAAGCGCCCGCCAATTATTCTTGCTGCCCAGTTCATCGGTTCTCCAAGTTCTCTTTCGGCTGACGGACATCGCCATGCGAGCCGCATCGGATTTTTGCCAACTTCGTAACGGACTTGTGACTGACCTGTCACAATCGGTCTTGCGATCTTAGTTACCGATCGGTAACATGTCAAGGCGTCTTAACTTGAACCACAAGACCATCATGGCTAATTCCGACACCACCAAATCCGCCGCGAGCCGCCGCGCACAGACGGCCGGCTCCGACGCGCAACAGCATCTTCTGCGCGCCGCCGCCGATCTGTTCTACAAGGAAGGCGTGCGCGCGGTGGGCGTCGATGCCGTCGTCGAGCGCGCAGGCGTCAACAAGATGAGCCTGTACCGGCAGTTCTCATCGAAAGACGATCTGGTGGTCGCCTATCTGGAACAGTCCGATGAGCAGTTCTTCAGGCGCTTCGACGAAAGCCTCGCCAAACATCCGGGCGAGCCAGCAAAGCAGATCGTCCAGTATTTCGAGGATCTCGCCCGGCGCGCGTCGAAGGAAGACTATCGCGGCTGCCCGTTCGTCAATGTGTCGGCGGAATTTTCGGATCCGTCGCATCCGGCGCGCGTCTGCGTGCTGAACAACAAGACGAAACTGATGCAGCGTCTGAACGACCTGTGCACAAAGGCGGGCGCGCACGATCCGGACGAGCTCGCGAACGGGCTCGCGCTGCTGATCGAAGGCGTGTATGCGTCGAGCCAGACTTACGGTCCGGGCTGCGGGCCGATCAAGGTCGCGCCGCGGGTCGCGGAACAACTTGTCGCGCAGGCGTGCGGCGAGGCGCCGGTAAAATAGCGGTTTTGCTTTTGCAGCTGGCGCCATCATGTCCTCGCCGTCTCCCGCTTCGCCCCCCGAATCTCACAATGCCATTCTCGACGCCACGCGCCACTGGCTGACGCGCGCCGTCATCGGGCTGAATCTGTGTCCGTTCGCGAAGGCAGTGCACGTGAAGAACCAGATTCGCTACGCGATCAGCGAGGCCACCGACATGGAAGGCGTCCTGACCGATCTGGAAACCGAGCTGCGCACGCTCATGGACGCCGATCCCGCCGACATCGACACCACGCTGCTGATCTTCCCGCGCGCGCTCGGCGATTTTCTCGAGTACAACGATTGCCTGTTCTTCGCGGACCGGATGCTCAAGCAGATGCGTCTGGAAGGCACGTTGCAGATCGCGAGCTTTCACCCGCGCTATCAGTTCGAAGGCAACGAGCCGGACGATATCGAGAACTTCACGAACCGCGCGCCCTACCCGATCCTTCATCTGCTGCGGGAAGCGAGCATCGAGCGCGCAGTCGACGCCTTCCCCGACGCCGCCGACATCTATGAGCGCAACGAAGCAACGATGCGGCGTCTCGGCCCGGAAGGCTGGCAACAGTGGATGAGCGAGCCGGCCAGCGACTGAGCCCGCCCGCACTCCCGTTTCAAGCCTCAGCGTAGAAGCGCTCGCGCAATTCCGTGATGCCGAGCGTTTCCAGCACTTCATTGAGCCGCTCTGCAGGACGCCGGCGCGGCAGGTCTTTATAGGTCGCGATGATGAGTTCGTTCTTCATCGAGTGTTCCCAGCCGACCAGTTCCGTCACGTTGACCTGATAGCCGTGCGCTTCCAGTTGGAGGCAGCGCAGCACATTGGTGATCTGGCTGCCGAACTCGCGCGTATGCAGCGGATGCCGCCAGATTTCCGTCAGCGCGTTGCCGAGCGACTTGCCCTTGTTCTTGCGCAGCACGCCCGCCACTTCCGCCTGGCAGCACGGCACGACGACGATGTACTTCGCATGCCTTTCGAGCGCGAAGCGGATTGCGTCGTCGGTGGCCGTGTTGCACGCGTGCAAGGCCGTGACAATGTCAATGTTCGGCGGAAGTTTGTCCGATGCAATCGACTCGGCTACAGAAAGATTAAGAAACGACATACCCTTGAAGCCGAGGCGCGCCGCAAGCTCCTCCGACTTCGACACGAGTTCCTCGCGCGTCTCAATGCCGTAGATATGCGAGTTATCGCGCAGTTCCTTGAAGAACAGGTCGTAGAGGATAAAGCCGAGGTAGGACTTGCCCGCGCCGTGATCGACGAGGGTCAGTTCACCTTTCGTTTCTTTCAGGTCTTTGAGCAGCGGCTCGATGAACTGGAACAGGTGATAGACCTGCTTGAGCTTGCGGCGGCTGTCCTGGTTCATCTTGCCGTCGCGCGTGAGGATATGAAGCTCCTTCAGCAGTTCAACAGATTGATTAGGACGGACTTCGTAGGTTTTGCTGGACATCAAATGAGCACATCACCGATTGCATCGCGAACGTGCGTCAGGTGACGGAAAAAGGGAAAAGTGTCTGTCAGTTTACCCAAAGCGCGAAGAACGGTCCCGATTCTTGCGCGTCGACGGCGACACCGTATCCCGCCTGGAACGTTTCATGCACGAAAACGTCCGATTTTCGAATCGGCTGGAACACGTGTCGCATAGCAGTCGTTCGTTGCAAGCCCGGAACAGCCTGTCGGCTTGCACGATGCATAAAGAATGACAAGCTACCGGTCGCTGCAGCGTCGAAACACGCCGGTACGCTTAGGGGAGGTCGAATCGGAACACCGGTTCGCACGTAACGTAACCTGAAGCGCACCGGGACTGAAACGAAGCGCGCTCAGATCTGATGAGGCGGCAAATGGATACGACACCCAACGGAAACGCCGAGCAGAAGTTTCAGGAGCTCATGGCGAAGCTGCTGGCCACGCCCGAGTGGACGGAAAAGCAGCAACTGGAACTCGAAATGGCGCGCGACATCTCGGTCGAGATGCTGCGCCTCGCAGAAGCCATGCGCGACGGCAGCGTCGACATGGAGACGTGCCTCACCCTGCTCAAATACGCGAAAGTGCTGGATTTCGTGATGACGACACTGGCGTCGCGCCGCGACATCAAACCCCAGACACTGCGCGTGATCTTCAAACTGGCCGGACTCAAGGTCGACGAGGCCTATCCGGGCTGAGCCCATGAACGGCTGCGCGGCACAACGCTCGCGCAGCCGATCCCTCGCCGTTCATCGCGGCTCGCTTTGCCGCTCGTGGACGGCGTTGGTTCGCTTTGCCTCTGCGCGGCAGTTTCGCCGTACTCCCTGCTGGCACATCGGGCGCGACGCCGGCCGCATTGCGCGTCACGTGGCGGCGGGTGCGCCGAGCGGCGGCGTGCCATCGTGGAACATCGACCTCAATTGGCTACGCAGTTCGGGCGAATCGCTGTGCTTGTGCGCCTGGATCGCGTGCGCGACAGCGGCTTCGAGCAATTCGTTCTCCGAGTCGGCGCACAGCGCGACGGTGCAGTTGATGTCGCTCGGGCATTCGCGGCAATCGATGTATTTGCGGCCCATGACAGACTCCTCAGATCAGAAGCGTCGCGCGCAACATGTGCGCCGACGTAACCCCGGCAAGCTCTTCGCGAGGCCTCGGGCCGCGGCGAGATGCGCGAGTTGTGCGCGGCGGGGCGGCGCGACGCGCGCCGGGAAAGCAAGGTGGGTGAGAAAAGTATAGGTCGCGCATCGGTCGTCTCCTGATCGCGATCGGCCCATTCCCGCGATTCAACCACGCGTTTGCCCCGCTTCCAGGCCGGTGGGACAATACCGGCCTTCGCGCCGAACGCGCTTTGCTGCCTTCCACTTCCGCTATCCATCGATGTCGAACTCGCCCGATCAACCCACGCATCACGTTCGCGTCGCCGTCATCGGCGGTGGCCCTGCCGGGCTGATGGCCGCCGAAGCGCTGGCTCGCGGCGGCGTGCGCGTCGATGTCTACGACGCAATGCCGTCCGTCGGACGCAAGTTTTTGATGGCAGGCAAAGGCGGCATGAATATCACGCATTCGGAGCCGATCTCGCCGTTTCTCGGCCGTTATGGCGAGCGCCGCGCCGACATTGCGCCGCTGCTCGACGTGTTCGGGCCGGATACGCTGCGCGCGTGGCTCGACGAACTGGGCGTCGCGACGTTCGTCGGCAGTTCGGGCCGCGTGTTTCCGACCGACATGAAGGCCGCGCCGATGTTGCGGGCGTGGCTGCATCGGTTGCGCGAAGCGGGCGTGCAGTTTCACATGCGGCACAAGTGGATCGGCTGGAGCGCGTCCTCGTCGTCGGATGCGCATGGCCTGCGTTTCGCGACACCCGACGGCGAGCGCGATGTGACAGCGGACGCCGTCGTGTTCGCGTTGGGCGGCGGCAGCTGGGCGCGCCTCGGCTCCGATGCCGCGTGGGTTCCGTTGATGCAGCAGCGCGACATTCCCATCGCGCCGCTCCTGCCCGCCAACTGCGGCTTCGACGCCGACTGGACCGGTTACTTCCGCGAACGCTACGCGGGCCTGCCGGTAAAGCCGGTTTCGATAGCCGTCGAAGACGTGGACGGAACGGTTCAGCATCGACAAGGCGAGTTCGTCGTGACGTCGACGGGGATCGAAGGAAGTCTCGTGTATGCGATGTCGTCGACGATCCGCGACCGTCTGCTCGCGGGCGGCGAAGCGACGATACGGCTCGATCTTGCGCCGGGCCTGAGCGCGCAACGCGTGATCGACGAAGTGACGCGACCGCGCGGTTCCCGTTCGATGTCGAGTCATCTGCATAGCCGCATCGGCATCACGGGCGTGAAGCTGGGCTTGCTGCACGAATGCCTGTCGAAGGAAGACTTCACCGACGCCGCGAAGCTCGCGCAAGCGATCAAATCCTTGCCGTTGCGGCTGACGCGCGCCCGTCCCATCGATGAAGCAATCAGCAGCGCGGGCGGAATTCCCTTTGAAGCGCTCGATGGCGGGTTGATGATCCGCCAGCTGCCGGGCGTGTTCTGCGCGGGCGAAATGCTCGACTGGGAAGCGCCGACGGGCGGTTATCTGCTGACCGCGTGCTTCGCCAGCGGCCTCGTGGCGGGGCGAGGCGCGCTGGCTTACGTTCAGAAGAACTGACCCGCGGCTTCGCGCGTCACTTCGCCTTGAGCCGCCACAGCGACGTGATTTCGGCCACGCGGGCCGCGTGCAGCGGATCGGAAGGGTCGCTCGCTTTCGGATGACGCGGCTTGATGTCCTCTCTTCCCGCAATGCGCAAACCCGCTCTGTCGATCGCGGCAAGCAGCCAGTCGTGCGTGCGCATGCCGAGATGCTCCGCGAAGTCCGACAGGATCAGCCAGCCTTCGCCGCCCGGCTCGAGGTGATCGGCGAGTCCGTTCAGAAACCCGAGCAGCATGCGGCTTTCGTAGTCGTACACGGCGTTTTCGATCGGCGAGGCGGGACGCGCCGGCAGCCACGGTGGATTGCAGACGACGAGCGGCGCCCGGCCTTCGGGAAAAAGGTCGGCTGCGATCAGATCGACTTGCTGGTCATAGCCGAGCCGCGCGAGGTTCTCTCTGGCGCACGCGAGCGCGCGCGGATCCTGATCTGTCGCGACGATCCGTTTGACGCCCCGCTTTGCCAGAACCGCAGACAGCACGCCCGTCCCGACGCCAATATCGAACGCCAGTTCCTGCGACGGCAACGGCGTCCGCGCGACGAGGTCCACATACTCGCCCCGCACGGGCGAGAACACGCCATAGTGCGGATGGATGCGCTCGGCCAGCGCGGGAATCTCGACACCCTTCTTGCGCCATTCATGCGCGCCGATCAGGCCGAGCAGTTCGCGCAGCGAGACCACGGACGCTTCCTGCGTCGGCGGCCCGTAGACTTCTTCGCAAGCCTGCTGGACATCCGGCGCGCGGCGCAACGGAATCGTGTAATCGCCCTCTAGCGGAATCAGCAGCATGCCAAGCGTGCGCGCGCGCTGCGATTGCGCTTGCCTGTGCAGGTTGAAGGCGTCGAGCGGATTGGCCGCCTGCTTGCGCGGCTTGCGCTCGAGACGGCGGGTCATCGCCTGCAACAGCTGGCGTGCATTCTGGAAATCGCCGCGCCACAGGAGCGCCGTGCCTTCGCAGGCGAGACGGTAGGCGGCGTCGGCGGTCGTGCGGTCGTCGGCGATCACGACGCGCTTTGCGGGCGGCACAGCCGCTTCCGAGCGCCAGCGGGCTGAGCGCGGGCCGTCGGCTTCGGGCCAGGTGAGAATGGGATGGTCGGTCATGAGTGCGGTGTGTGGCGCGAAAGACGGCGCGTGGACGCATGCATCGCGTGAACTCGCTTCGATATTCGTATTGTATTGAACGTTCCGGCGATGCCACGCTTCGACGGTCGCGGCGCTTTGCCCGACGCGAGGCGCTACAAGCTACAAAAGCAAAACGGGCCACGCGTTACCGCGTGGCCCGTTTCCTGATGCTGGTGCCGGCTGCAGGACTCGAACCCGCCACCTCATGATTACAAGTCAAGCGCTCTACCTGATGAGCTAAGCCGGCCTGAGTGCGCGATTCTACTTCATTTCACGACTTTGAGGTGGGCTCTTCCGCCACCTTTCGTGCCATCGTCGTCGGGCGTCGGATCCTTGTCGGTTTCGCCGACCTTCTCCGCCTCCGGCGCCGCTTCTGCAGGCACCTCGTCGATCACGGCTTCGTCGTCCTCGGAATCCGTTGCCTCGCCGCCCGCCGACTCGACCGGAAACGCCATACCTTGCCCGTTCTCGCGCGCGTAAATGGCGAGCACGTTGGCGACGGGCACCTCGATCTTGTGCGATTTGCCTGAGAAACGCGCGTGAAACTCGATCCACTCGTTGCCCATCTGCAGCTGGCTGGTCGCCTCGAAGCTGATGTTCAACACGATCTCGTTGTCGCGCACGAACTGGCGCGGCACGCGCGTCTGGTTGTCGACACGCACCGCGATATGCGGCGTATAGCCGTTATCGGTACACCATTCGTACAGCGCGCGCAGCAGGTACGGCTTCGTGGAAATCTCTTGCATCAACTGTCCTCGTGCCGGGTTGGCGCGCGAACCAGAATGGTACGCCGCGCGCCGCACCCGAAGCCAATCTCAAACTCAGCGGCGCATCACCTTTTCCGACGGCGTCAGCGCTTCGATATAGGCCGGACGGCTGAAAATACGCTCGGCGTACTTCATCAGCGGCGCAGCGTTCTTCGACAGTTCGATGCCGTAGTGATCGAGACGCCACAGCAGCGGCGCGATCGCGACGTCGAGCATCGAGAACTCTTCTCCGAGCATGTACTTGTTCTTCAGGAAGATCGGCGCGAGCTGCGTGAGGCGGTCGCGGATCGCGAGGCGCGCCTTTTCGTGGTTCTTCTCGGCTGCCTTGCCCTTCTCGTTTTCGAGCGTGCCGACGTGCACGAACAGCTCTTTCTCGAAGTTAAGCAGGAACAGACGCGCACGGGCACGCTGGACGGGATCGGCCGGCATCAGTTGCGGATGCGGGAAGCGCTCGTCGATGTACTCGTTGATGATGTTCGATTCGTACAGGATCAGATCCCGTTCGACGAGGATCGGCACCTGACCATACGGATTCATCACGGCGATGTCTTCCGGTTTGTTGAACAGGTCGACGTCACGGATTTCGAAGTCCATGCCCTTTTCGAACAACACCAGCCGGCAGCGCTGGGAGAACGGGCAAGTAGTGCCGGAATACAGAACCATCATGTTTGCGTTTCCTCAAAAAACTTAAAGGGCCAGCGAGGGGAAAACCGTCAGGGAAGGTTTTCCTTGCGCCGGCCCCACACCAGTTACGGCGTGACTATTTGATATCTTTCCAGTACGCGGCGTTCAGTCGCCAGGCTAAAAAGCTCAGAACGCCCAGGAACAGCAGCACCCAGACGCCAAGCTGACGACGGGTTTTCTGCGTCGGTTCGGACATCCATGACAGGTACGACACGAGGTCGGCCACAGCAGAATCATAATCTACCGGCGACATCGTCCCCGGCGTGACCTGCGTGTATCCCACGAATTTCTTGACCTTTTCCTTCGTGTTTTCGTCGATATCCTCTTCGAACTTCGCCGTTCTCTGCCCCTGAAGCTGCCACAGCACGTGAGGCATGCTCACGTTCTCGAACGCCATATTGTTCCAGCCGGTCGGCCGTGTGTCATCGCGGTAGAAACTGCGCAAATACGTGTACAGCCAGTCACGGTTCCTTGCCCGCGCTTCCACCGACAGATCCGGTGGCGTCGCGCCGAACCACGCTTTCGCGTCGTCGGGGCGCATTGCGACCGTCATCGTGTTGCCGACTTTATCTGCCGTGAACAGCAGGTTCTTTTCAATTTCCTTCTGCGAAATGCCGATATCCTGCAATCGGCTATAGCGCATCAGGTTCGCGCTGTGGCAATTCAGGCAGTAGTTTACAAACAATTGGGCGCCATGCTGCAACGAGGCGATATTCTCCGCGTTGTCGGGCGCACGGTCGAGCGGAAACTCGCCTTCCGCGCGAGCAGGCGCTGCGGACAGCGCCAGCACGGTTGCAGCGAGCAGCGCGAGCGTCGAAAGCAGTTTTTTCATCGTCGTTTTCTCCAGGCTCGCGGTTAGTGGGGTTTGAACCGCACTCGTTCGGGCGGCTGCTTGAACCTGCCAAGCGGCGTCCAGAACGGCATGCCGAGGAAAAAAGCGAAGTAGATCAGCGCGCAGATCTGCGCGATCAGCGTCGCAGCGGGCGACGGCGGCTTCGTGCCGAGGAATGCCAGCGTCAGGAAGGCTGCCACGAAGATCGCGTAAAACACCTTGTGGAAGAACGGCCGGTAGCGGATCGACTTGACGGGCGACCGGTCGAGCCACGGTAGAAAGAAGAGCGACACCACCGCGCTGCCCATCACCACGACACCCCAGAACTTCGACTCGGTGAACGCCATCGCGAGGATCACGAGAACGGCCAGCACGGGCAGCCCGAGCTTCCACTTTCCGCGCGCGCGGATCAGCGCGAACAGGCCGAGCAGGCCGATCACGATCATCAGCACGATCTTGAACGGGTCGGTGGTCGCGCGCAGCATTGCGTAGAAAGCGGTGAAGTACCAGACAGGCGCGATTTCGGGCGGCGTCTGCAGCGGGTTGGCGGGGACGAAGTTGTTCGACTCGAGGAAGTAGCCGCCCATCTCCGGCGCGAAGAAGATGATCGCCGCGAACACCATCAGGAATACGCACACGCCCATGAAGTCGTGCACCGAGTAGTACGGATGGAACGGAATGCCGTCGAGCGGGATGCCCTTCGCGTCCTTCTTCGCCTTGATCTCGATGCCGTCCGGGTTGTTCGACCCCACTTCATGCAGCGCGACGATGTGCGCGACCACGAGCAGCAGCAGCACGAGCGGAATCGCAATCACGTGAAACGCGAAAAAGCGGTTCAGCGTGACGTCGGACACGACGTAGTCGCCGCGAATCCACAGCGACAGGTCCGGCCCGATGAACGGAATCGCCGAGAACAGGTTCACGATCACCTGCGCGCCCCAGTACGACATCTGGCCCCACGGCAGCAGATAGCCGAAGAACGCCTCGGCCATCAGGCACAGAAAGATCGCGCAGCCGAAGATCCAGACCAGCTCGCGCGGCTTGCGATACGAGCCGTACAGCAGCCCGCGGAACATGTGCAGATACACGACGACGAAAAACATCGACGCGCCCGTGGAGTGCATGTAGCGGATCAGCCAGCCCCACGGCACCTCGCGCATGATGTACTCGACCGAAGCGAACGCGAGCGTTGCGTCGGGCTTGTAGTTCATCGTGAGGAAGATGCCCGTGACAATCTGGTTGACCAGCACCAGCAACGCCAGCGAACCGAAGAAGTACCAGAAGTTGAAGTTCTTCGGCGCGTAGTACTCGGAGACGTGAGCCTTCCAGGTCGCCGTCATCGGAAAGCGGCGATCGATCCAGCCCGTCAGACCCGTCGCTTCCACCTCTTTTTCGGTCGTCGCCATTACGCTTCTCCTTTCTCGTCCTTGCCGATCACGAGGGTGTTACCCGTGATCATGTAAGGCGGGATATCGAGGTTTTGCGGCGCAGGTTTGTTCTTGAAGACGCGGCCCGCCATGTCGTAAGTCGAACCATGGCACGGACAGAGAAAGCCGCCCGGCCAGTCGTCGGGCAGATTGGGCTGCGCGCCTTCCTGGAAGCGCGGAGTCGGCGTGCAGCCCAGATGGGTGCACACCGCGACGGCAACGAAAAGGTTCTTGTGGTCGGAGCGCGAGCGGAACTCGTTCTTGCAGTAGTCCGGCTCGGGCATCGAAAAGGGATTCCTGGATTCGGGATCGGCGACTTCCTTGTCGGCCTTTTGAACGTCGGCCAACTGCTTGTCGGTGCGATTGATGATCCAGACAGGCTTGCCGCGCCAGGCGACGGTGAGCATGTCGCCGGGCTTCAGATTGGAGATATCGACTTCGACGGGGGCACCCGCCGCTTTGGCTTTTTCGGATGGTGCAAACGAACTAACAAAGGGTACGACGGTGGCGACTCCTCCGATGCCACCTGCTACGGTCGTCGCAATCAGCCAGCTACGGCGGCCGCCATCGACGCGTTCATCTTCCTTGTCTCGCATCACACGCCCCACTTCTGAGTTGGATTTTTCCTTCACGTCGGGTCTACCGCCGCTAGTTTGCTCGAATGGAGTCGGCATTTACAAGGGCCGATTGCCAAAAACCGTGCGAAGTCATTGATAAATCAGGGTTTCCCCGCACGGATCGCAAACCTTTTTACGGCTTTTATTAAGCATTTCCTCCGTTTTTCAAACCTTTTGATCGCGTAATCCAACCGATATTCAAACTGGATTATGAATATCGATAAACAGATGTTCGAGCTCGAACCGCTCGGACAGATGCGCGCCCAGCGCCTGCACGCCATAGCGCTCGGTGGCGTGATGTCCTGCCGCGATGAACGCGACGCCACTCTCCGCCGACGTATGCGTGACCTGTTCCGAGATTTCGCCCGTCAGGTAGACGTCGGCGCCCGCATCGATGGCCGCGTCGAAATAGCCTTGTGCCGCGCCCGTGCACCACGCGACGCGCCGCAGATTCCTGTCGGGGTCGCCCAGCACGAGTGGCACGCGGCCGAGCGTCTGCTCGACCTCAGCGCTGAAATGCGCGAGTGTGATCGGCATGGGCAGCGTGCTCATCCAGCCGATGTCGTTGTCGCCGAAGCGGCCGTCGGGAATCAGACCGAATTTCGCGCCGAGCTGCGCGTTGTTGCCGTAGAGGGGGTGATCGTCGAGCGGCAGATGGAACGCGAACAGGTTCAGGTCGTTCGCGAGCAGCGCCTTGAGCCGGTGATATTTGCGGCCCGTAATTTGCGGCGCCTCGTTGCGCCAGAAGTAGCCGTGATGGACGAGCACGGCGTCGGCACCCCACTCCAGCGCCGCCTCCAGAAAGGCCAGCGACGCCGTCACGCCAGTCGCGATTTTCTCGATCTTGCGCCGCCCTTCGACCTGCAGGCCATTCGGGCAATAGTCCTTGAAGCGCGAGATTTCAAGGAGGTTGTTCAAGTACAATTCGAGTTCGATCCGATCCATATACACCTCTAATTTTCAGATGCTCAGACGCTTTTGGCTGTTCTTCGCCCAGGCGGTGACCGTGCTGCTGGCGCTGATGTTCATCATTGCGACCCTCAAACCGCAGTGGCTGCAACGTCAAGGGCAGTTCGGCAAGCAACTGGCCGAGCCGATCGTCGCGCTCCGAGAGGTGGCACCCGGAATGGGCAGCGGCGGCAACGTCCAGAATTCCTACGCCGACGCGGCGCAAAAGGCCATGCCCGCTGTCGTCAACGTGTTCTCCAGCAAAGACGGCTCGCTCCCGCCCGACCCGCGCGCGAAAGACCCGCTGTTCCGCTACTTCTTCGGCGACAAGAACAAAAAGCAGCAGCAAGAGCAACCCGCGGCCAACCTCGGCTCGGGAGTTATCGTGAGTTCGGAAGGTTACATTCTAACGAACCAGCATGTCGTCGACGGCGCGGATCAAATCGAAATCGCGCTCGCCGACGGCCGCACGACGAATGCCAAGGTGATCGGCGTCGATCCCGAAACCGATCTGGCCGTGCTCAAGGTCAACATGACCAATCTGCCGACCATCACGCTCGGCCGCATGGACCAGACGCGCGTCGGCGACGTGGTGCTCGCGATCGGCAATCCGTTCGGCGTCGGTCAGACAGTCACGATGGGCATCGTCAGCGCGCTGGGCCGCAATCACCTCGGCATCAACACGTTCGAGAACTTTATCCAGACCGACGCGCCGATCAATCCGGGCAATTCCGGCGGCGCGCTGGTCGACGTGAACGGCAACCTGCTCGGCATCAATACGGCGATCTACTCGCGCTCGGGGGCTCGCTCGGCATCGGCTTCGCAATTCCCGTGTCGACGGCGCGCAGCGTGCTGGAAAGCATCATCACGACGGGCACGGTGACGCGCGGCTGGATCGGCGTCGAACCGCAGGACGTGACGCCGGAAATCGCCGAATCGTTCGGGCTCGAGCAGAAATCGGGCGCGATCGTCGCCGGCGTGCTGAAAGGCGGCCCCGCCGACAAGGCCGGCATCAAGCCGGGCGACATTCTGGTGTCGGTCAACGGTCAGGACATCACCGATACGACCCGCCTTTTGAACGTGATCGCGCAGATCAAGCCGGGCACCGACGCGAAGGTGCACCTGGTGCGCAAGAACAAGGAAATGGATCTGACGGTGATGATCGGCAAGCGCCCGCCGCCACCGAAGCAGCCTTCGGACGAAGGCGACGATGAAGAAGGCGGTTGAGGCTTTAGCCGCACTGCACGTTCAGATGCCTGGATCTTCGGGCCATGCAAAGCAAAAGGGCAGTCTCCGATGGAGCACTGCCCTTTTTTGTTGCCTGACGGAGGCGGCGCGACAACCGCCCTAACCCGCCGCGTTCCCTTCGTTCTCAGCCGGCGCGACGGGCTTGCTGACGAACAGCCGCGCCGCGATGATGCCCGCCTCGTACAGCACGATCAGCGGGATCGCGAGAATCAGCTGCGAAAACACGTCCGGCGGCGTCACCACAGCCGAAATCACGAACGCACCGACGATCACATACGGACGAATCTCCTTGAGCTTCTTGATCGTCAGCACGTTCATGCGCACCAGCAGCACGACGACGATCGGTACTTCGAACGTCACGCCGAAGGCGATGAACATGGTCAGCACGAAGCTCAGGTAATTGTCGATATCCGTCGTCATTTCCGCGCCAAGCGGCGCGTTGTAGTGCGCCATCACGCGAAAGATGGTTGGAAACACGACGAAGTACGCGAACGCCATGCCGCACAGGAACAGCGTGTAGCTGCTGCCGACCAGCGGCCCGACCAGCTTCTTCTCGTGCTGATACAGCCCCGGCGCGACGAACGCCCAGATCTGGTACAGCACGATGGGCAGCGCAATCACGAAGGCGACGAGCATCGTCACCTTCATCGGCACGAAAAACGAGCCGGTGACATCGGTGACGATCATCTTGCCGTCCTTCGGCAGATTGTTCATCAGCGGACGCGCGAGCAGCCGGAAGATATCAGGCGCCCAGTAGACGAGCCCGACGAACACGACGATCACCGCGATACCCGCCCGGATGATGCGGTCGCGCAGTTCGACGAGATGCGAGATGAAGGTCTCTTCAGCGCCTTCGTTCTGATTTTGGGGGTCGCTCACACCGGCCCTCGGTTGGAGTTTGATGCGCGGAACATCGGAAGATCAGAAGAAGCGTGTCGGCCGGCGCAGGCTGACGGGCGTATGCCGCGCGACGCGCGCCGCGCCCGATTGAACCCGCGTGCGTCTCGAGACGGCGCGCTTGTACCAGGTCGGCGTGGCCGTCTGCTTGACGCGCCAGTTCTTGCGTTTCGGCGCGGCCGCGTTCGAGCTGGACCACAATGCGCCGCCGTACGACGCTGTGGAGGGAGCGTCCGCAGCGGATGCAAGGGCTTCCGTCGCGCCGCCCGCGATGCTCGGCGACACCGACGTGCCCTGCGACCACGCCTCGTTCAGTTCGGTTTCGTGCTTGCGAAGATTGTCGTGAATGGTGGTCTCGACGTTTTGCGCCGCCGATTCGAACTCCGTTTTCATGCGCCGCAATTCGTCGAGTTCGATTTCACGCGTGACTTCGGCTTTCACGTCGTTGATATAGCGTTGCGCGCGGCCGAACAGCGCGCCCGCCGTGCGGGCCACGCGCGGCAAGCGCTCAGGGCCGAGCACGACCAGCGCGACCACGCCGATCAACGCCATCTTGGTCAAACCGAGGTCCAGCATGGATTGGGCTTCCCGTCAGTGCGCGCGTGTCAGCGCAAGCTCGGCTGGCGCCGGATTAGCGGGAATCGCCGGAATGCGGCGCCTTTTCCTTTGCGTCGACATCGACGGTGTTCGTCCGCGACAGTTGGTCACGCTGCTGCGCTTCGGGCGTTTCGCCGTCCTTCATGCCTTCCTTGAAGCCCTTCACCGCGCCGCCCAGATCGCTGCCGATATTGCGCAGCTTCTTCGTGCCGAACACCAGAGCGACGATCAGTAAAACGATCAGCCAATGCCAAATACTCAACGAACCCATAAAAATCTCCTTAACCCCCGCCGTCGTACTTGAGCGACGACAACTGTGTGCCTTTCGGCCTGAATCGAAGCGCATCTTCAGATGCGCCCCGTTTGCGAAACTACCGCCGACGCCTTCTTATTTCGTCGGCGCCCTCGGTCCCATTATGAACACGTCTGCGAGTCGCTGTCGTTACATCCCTACATAAAATAACGACCTCGCAGCGCGGGACTCGCCATTGTGCGTAGTCAAAAAGCGGATGCGGCGAATCTTTGTCGAGCGGCCCTGCGCCGAACGCGCGCCGACCGCTTTCAGCCCATCCTCAGCCACGGGCGCGGTCCCGCCAGCAGATGCGCGTGCAGGTGATAAACCTCCTGCCCACCGCCCGGCCCCGTATTGATCACCGTACGGAATCCCGTCTGTCCGCCCTTGTACGCGACGCCCAGCTGGTCAGCGAGACGCGCAACCAATATCAACATTTTACCAAGCAGGGCGGAATCGCTCTCGGTACAGTTCGACAGCGTTTCGATGTGCTTGCGCGGTATGACGAGCACATGCGTTTCGGCTGCCGGGCGGATGTCGCGGAACGCGACGAACTCGTCGTCTTCGTGGACTTTCGTCGACGGAATCTCGCCTGCGGCGATCTTGCAGAAAAGGCAGTTCGGATCGTGGCTCATGGTCTCGATGGACAGCGGGCGCGGCGCACGCCCGATGCGGCGTGGGTCAGAACCAGCCGCGCGGATTCGTCAGCGGCTTGTTGTCGTAAAGAAACAGCCAGCCTTTGATAATACGGTACAACGTCCAGATCGCGACGGCCCACAGAATGGGCACGCCGATCAGCACGATAAACAGCGCGACGCCGATCAGATGGCCGATCAGCCCCATCCAGAAGGTGCGGATCTGCCAGTCGAAATGCTGCTCATACGGCGTGCCGACCGTCTCTGGCCGCTTGATGTAGTTGAGGATGATCGCGACCAGCACCGAGATGCCGCCCGTCAGCCAGTACACGGCATAGAGCGCGTAGATGATGTGGGTCAGCGTGCGCAGGCTGCGCTGCCGGTCGATCTCGACTGCACTCTGATACGACGGTGGCGGATAACCGCCATGCGACTGTTCCATGCTTGCGTCCTCCTCGAGGGTGCGGCTGGATGCCAATTGCAATGTCGCGCCGACAGCGTCATTTTCAAGACTGCCGCCGCCCAGTCGCCACTCAGTCGCCGTTCTGCTCGCGATCGCGGCTCTTGCGCAACGCCTTTTCTTCGATGCCCGACAGCCCTTCGCGGCGCTCCAGCTCGGCGAGCACGTCAGCGGGGCTCAGGTCGAAATGCGACAACATGACCAGGCAGTGAAACCACAGATCGGCCGTTTCGCTGACGAGCGCTTTGCGTTCCGCGCCGAGGCGGACATCCTTCGCGGCCAGCACGACTTCCGTCGCTTCTTCGCCGATCTTCTTCAGCACCGCGTCGTCGCCCTTGTGAAACAGGCGCGAAACGTACGAAGCATCGGGATCGCCGCCCTTGCGGCTGTCGATGACGGCAGCGAGGCGCCGAAGCGTGTCGCCCGTCGATTGCGTATCTTGCGTCATTTGTAGATGTGTTCGGGGTCTTTCAGGACAGGATCGACGGCAACCCAGTTGCCGGAATCGACCGCGCCTTCGAATTTCTGGAAAAAGCACGAATGCCGGCCGGTGTGGCACGCGATGCCCGATACCTGCTCGACTTTCAGCAGCACGACGTCTTCGTCGCAATCGAGCCGCACTTCATGCACGTGCTGCACGTGGCCCGATTCCTCGCCCTTGAACCACAGGCGCTGACGCGAGCGCGAGAAATAGACCGCGCGGCCCGTCTCGATTGTCTTGGCGAGTGCTTCGCGGTTCATCCACGCGAACATCAGCACGTCGTTCGTCGACGCTTCCTGCGCGATCACGGGCACGAGGCCGTTCGCGTCCCACTTCACCTTGTCGAGCCAGCCGACTTCAGACGGATTGACCACGTTACAACCTCACCGAAATGCCCTGATCGGCCATGAAGCGCTTGCACTCGCCGACCGTGTGCTCGCCATAATGGAAGATGCTCGCGGCCAGCACGGCGTCTGCGCGCCCTTGCGTGATGCCGTCGGCGAGATGCTGCAGCGAGCCGACGCCGCCCGACGCGATCACGGGAACGGACACCGCGTCCGACACGGCGCGCGTCAGCGCGATATCGAAGCCGCTCTTCGTGCCGTCGCGATCCATGCTGGTGAGCAGGATTTCGCCCGCGCCGAGTTCGGCCATCTTGCGCGCCCATTCGACGGCGTCCAGCCCCGTGTTCTTGCGTCCGCCGTGCGTGAAGACTTCCCAGCGCGGCGTCTCGCCGTCGGCGGACACGCGCTTCGCGTCGATCGCCACGACGATGCATTGCGAGCCGTATTTGTCCGTCGAATCGCGCACGAGTTGCGGATTCGCGACCGCCGACGAATTCATGCTGACCTTGTCCGCGCCCGCGTTCAGCAGACGCCGGACGTCTTCGACAGCGCGCACGCCGCCTCCGACAGTCAACGGAATGAATACCTGCGACGCCACCGCTTCGATGATCGGCAGAATCAGGTCGCGCTGGTCGGACGTGGCCGTGATGTCGAGGAACGTGAGTTCGTCGGCGCCCTGTTCGTCGTAGCGGCGCGCGATTTCGACGGGATCGCCCGCGTCGCGCAACTCGACGAAATTGACGCCCTTGACCACGCGGCCAGCCGTGACGTCCAGACAGGGAATGATGCGTTTAGCTAAAGCCATGATCTTGCTAGTTCTTGCCAATACCGCTGGTGAGGCCGCTCGCCCGTGCGTGATGCGCAGGAAAGCGGCGCAAGGCCGGCACGCCGGGCGCTGCATGAGACACCCTGACGGGCGTCCGGACGCGCGCTCAGGCGTCGTCCGATTCGCGCAGACGGTCCGCGTGCGTCTGCGCCGCGGCGAAGTCCAGGTCGCCCGAATAGATCGCGCGGCCGCAAATCACGCCTTCGATTCCTTCGTCTTCCACTTCGCACAACGCTTCGATGTCGGCGAGATTCGACAGGCCCCCGCTCGCGATCACGGGGATCTTCATCGAGCGCGCGAGGCGCACCGTCGCCTCGATATTGATGCCCTGAAGCATGCCGTCGCGGCCGATGTCTGTGTAGATGATCGACTCGCAGCCGTAGTCCTCGAACTTGCGCGCGAGATCGACGACCTCGTGGCCCGTCAGCTTGCTCCAGCCGTCGGTGGCCACCTTGCCGTCCTTCGCGTCGAGGCCGACGATGATATGTCCGCCGAATGCCGTGCACGCTTCGAGCAGGAAGCCCGGATTCTTCACCGCAGCCGTGCCGATGATCACGTACTCGAGGCCGTCGTCCAGGTAGCGTTCGATCGTGTTCAGATCGCGGATGCCGCCGCCAAGTTGCACGGGAATTTCGCCGCCGACTTCTTCGATGATCGCGCGAATCGCGTCTTCGTTCTTCGGCTTGCCGGCAAATGCGCCATTCAGGTCGACGAGGTGCAGGCGACGCGCGCCACGGTCGACCCAATGTCGGGCCATCACCGCCGGTTCCTCATGGAAAATCGTCGCCTGGTCCATATCGCCTTGTTTGAGGCGTACACATTGACCGTCTTTCAGGTCGATGGCGGGGATCAGCAGCATAGCAATCGGGTGTTGTCAGGGAAAAAAGTTGAAGTTCGGCTGGCGGGAAAACGGGCTATGGCCCGCGCCAGGCCGTTCCGCTAGTTTAGTACATGTCTTTCGGCGACCTTGCCAACGGTCTTCGCGAGCGTGCGCATGTGAACGGGGCAGAGGACGTGGACGGAAAACATGGACGGTCAAAGAGGCTGAATGCGAGACTGATGGCCGGGATCAGGGATTCCAGTGCACGAAGTTGCGATACACGCGCAGGCCCGCGTCGGCGCTCTTTTCCGGGTGGAATTGGGTCGCGAAAATGTTATCCCGTGCCACCGCCGAGGTAAAGGGCACGCCGTACACGGTCTCGCCCGCAGTATGCGAAGCGTTTTCAGGCACGACGTAGTAGCTGTGCACGAAATAGAAAAACGCGTTGTCCGCGACGCCGTCCCACAGCGGGTGCGGCCGCGCCTGACGGACACGGTTCCAGCCCATCTGCGGCACCTTGAAGCGCGAGCCGTCGTCCTGCAGCTGGCCTTCCAGATCGAAGCGCACCACTTTGCCGGGCAACACGCCGAGGCCATTCGTGTTGCCCTCGGCGCTCCAGTCGAACAGCATCTGCTCGCCGACGCACACGCCCATCAGCGGCTTGTTGCGCGACGCTTCGATCACCGCGTCCTGCAAGCCGGATTCGCCGAGCGAGCGCATGCAGTCGGGCATCGCGCCCTGGCCGGGCAGCACCACGCGGTCTGCCGCGCGGATGGCTTCGGGCTTGTCGACGATCGCCACGTCCGCTTCCGGCGCGGCTTTCTTCAACGCCTGGGCGACCGAACGCAGGTTGCCCATTCCGTAATCCACAATCGCTATTGAAGTTTTCATTTCAAGTTAGGCAGCAACGCCTTTAATCCGTTGACGATGAACTCCACCGCCAGCGCCGACAACATCAAACCCATCAACCGCGTGCCGATATTGATTCCTGTCCGACCGACCCAGCGCGCGATCGGTTCAGCCAGACTCAGCGAGCCGAAGCACAGCGCCGCAATCACCGCACCGATGACGATCAGACTAATCCGCTCGTACCAATGAGGATAGCTGGCCGAATAGACGAGGACGGTACTGATCGAGCCCGGCCCTGTCAGCAGCGGAATCGCCAGCGGCACGACGGCGATGTTGTCCTTCAGTTCGGCTTCGTGCCGCTCTTCCGGCGTCGAGCGGGCGTTGCCGACCTGCGCATTCAGCATGCTGATCGACATCAGCAACATGATGATGCCGCCGCCCACTTCAAGCGCGCCGATCGAAATACCGAAGAAGCGGATGATCTGCTGCCCCAGCAAGGTGGTCACGGCGATCACGCAGAACACCGAAATCGATGCGATACGAATCGTGCGGCGCTGTTCGGCGACCGATTGCTGCGACGTCAGGCTCAGAAAAAACGGTATGGCGCCGACCGGGTTGATCAGCGCCAGCAGCGAAATAAACGACTTGATGATATCCATCGCAAGCCGGACGCGCGCGGCGCGGCCGGTTCCAGTGGTGACGGTTGGTCGCGCAGTGAGTCGTTTAGAGGCTACCCTTGGTCGACGGAATCTGGCCCGCCGCGCGCTCATCGAGTTCGGTGGCCATGCGCAACGCACGGCCGAACGCCTTGAACACCGTTTCCATCTGATGATGCGCGTTCAGCCCACGCAGGTTGTCGATATGCAGCGTGACGCCCGCATGATTCACGAAACCGCGGAAAAATTCGATGGAGAGATCGACGTCGAACGTGCCGATTCGCGCGCGCGTGAACGGCACGTGGAATTCGAGGCCCGGACGGCCGGAGAAATCGATGACCACACGCGACAGCGCTTCATCCAGCGGCACGTACGAATGACCGTAGCGGCGAATGCCCTTCTTGTCGCCGACCGCCTTTGCGATGGCCTGACCGAGCGTGATGCCGACGTCTTCGACGGTATGGTGGTCGTCGATATGCGTATCGCCATGCGCTTCGATGTCCAGATCGATCAGCCCGTGACGGGCGATCTGGTCGAGCATGTGATCGAGGAACGGCACACCCGTGGCCAGCTTTTGCTGACCGGTGCCGTCCAGGTTGATCTTCACACGGATCTGCGTTTCGCTGGTGTTGCGAACGACTTCCGCAAGGCGCATGGCAATTCCTCGAATCTGACTTAAAAAAGTATGGGTTGGAAAGGTGCCGCTTTCAGTTCAGCACGAGTTTCAGTGCGGCGAGCATCTGCGCGTTCTCTTCCGGCGAACCGACTGTCAAACGCACGCAATTCGCGAGCAATGGGTGCATTTTACTCACGTTTTTGATCAAAACCCGCGCTGTGAGCAGGGTTTCGAACGTCGCCGATGCGTCCGGCACACGCACCAGCAGGAAATTGCCCGCGCTCGGGAACACCTCGGCGCCCGGCAACGCGGCGACGGCCTGCGCCAGTTTCGTGCGTTCCGAGCGCAGTTCTGCGGCCTGTGCGTCGAGGGTCTCGATGTGATCGAGCAGGAAATCGGCCGTCGCCTGCGTGAGCACATTGATGTTGTACGGCGGACGCACCTTGTCGAATTCGTTGATCCATTCCGTGCGGCCCGCCATGTAGCCGAGACGGATGCCCGCGAGGCCCAGCTTCGACACCGTGCGCATCACGACGACGTTGTCGAACTCGCCGGCACGCGGCATCCAGCTTTGCTGCGCAAACGGCTGATACGCCTCGTCGATCACGACGAGACTCCGGCTCGCCGCGGCGATGATGCGCTCCATGTCGGCGGCGTCGTACAGCGTGCCCGTCGGATTGTTCGGATACGCGAGGTAGATGACGGCCGGCTGATGCTCGGCGATCGCAGCGAGCATCGCTTGCGTATCGAGCGTGAGATCGGCATTGAGCGGCACGCCGACGAACTCCATGTTCGCCAGCTTCGCCGACATCGCGTACATCACGAAGCCGGGCACGGGCGCCAGCACCTTCGCGCCCGGCGTCGCGCAGGCCATCGAGATCATGCTGATCAGCTCGTCCGAGCCGTTGCCGAGCAGCACTTCGCAATTCGCCGGCACGTTCATCACGCGCTTGAGCTTGTCGAGCAGCGCCTGCGGACGCGGCGCCGGATAGCGGTTCAGCGCGACGCCCGCCAGATGCTCGCCGAGTTCCGCAGCAAGCGCTTCGGGCAGCGGAAACGGATTCTCCATCGCGTCGAGCTTCACGAGGCCCGTCGCGTCGGCAACGGGATAGCTCGTCATCGCGAGCACGTCGCGGCGAATGATGTCTTGAGGTGTCGTCATGGCGTGGGGGGCGCGCCTCTCGCAGGCGTCAGCGCAATAGGGGCGGCTCGCGGCCGCCCCGGGTTGAATTCTCTGTGTCTCGTGGAAACGGCCGCCGTCTCGAACCGGCGCACGTCCGGCGCGCCCGAAACGGCCGTCCGACGCGTATCAGCCCGTGTTCTTCATCCGGTATTCGGCGCTGCGTGCATGTGCCTGCAGACCTTCGCCGTAGGCCAGCTCGGCTGCGATTTCGCCGAGCGTCTGCGCGCCGTCCGCGCTCACCTCGATCAGGCTCGAGCGCTTGAAGAAATCATAGACGCCGAGCGGCGACGAGAACCGTGCGGTACGCGACGTAGGCAACACGTGATTCGGTCCCGCGCAGTAGTCGCCGAGACTTTCGCTCGTGTAGCGGCCGAGGAAGATCGCGCCAGCGTGACGAATCTGCTGCGCCCACTGCTGCGGCTCCAGCGCGGAGATTTCGAGGTGTTCCGGCGCGATGTCGTTGGCGATCGCGCAGGCCTGTTCCATGTCGCGCACCTTGACGAGCGCGCCGCGGCCTTCGAGCGACGCCTGGATCACGTCGCGGCGCGGCATCGTCGGCAGCAGTTCGTTGATGGCATCTTCGACGCGCGCAATGAAGCCCTCGTCCGGGCACAGCAGGATGGATTGCGCGAGTTCGTCGTGCTCGGCCTGCGAGAACAGATCCATCGCGACCCAGCGCGGATCCGTCGTGCCGTCGCACAGCACGAGAATTTCCGACGGGCCCGCGATCATGTCGATACCGACCGTGCCGAACACGCGGCGCTTCGCCGATGCGACATACGCATTGCCCGGGCCGCAGATCTTGTCGACGGCGGGAATGGTTTGCGTGCCGTACGCGAGCGCGCCGACCGCCTGCGCGCCGCCGATCGTGAACACGCGGTCGACACCGCCCAGCAGCGCCGCCGCGAGCACGAGCGGGTTCTTCACGCCGTCCGGCGTCGGCACGACCATGATGATTTCGCGCACGCCCGCCACACGCGCCGGAATCGCGTTCATCAGCACCGACGACGGATACGCCGCCTTGCCGCCTGGCACGTAGATGCCCGCGCGATCGAGCGGTGTGACCTTCTGGCCGAGCACGGTGCCGTCGGCTTCCGTGTACTGCCAGCTATGGCTGCCGCACTCGATCTTCTGCTTCTCGTGATAGGCGCGCACGCGCGCCGCCGCCGCTTCGAGCGCCGCGCGGCGCTTCGGCTCGAGTCCTTCGAGCGCGGCTTCCAGCTCCGCCAGCGGCAGTTCGAGCGCGGCCACATTCGTCGCGTTCAGCCGGTCGAAACGGTTCGTGTTGTCGAGCACGGCGGCATCGCCGCGCGCCTTCACGTCGGCCAGAATCTGTGCGACCGAGCGCTCGATCGCTTCGTCTTCGCTCGCTTCGAACGCGAGCACCGCATGCAGCGACTTCTGGAAATCTTCAGTGCTGGAATCGAGTTTGCGAATCTTGATAGACATGCTGGTATCCGTTTCGGTAAGGCGAGCGCGTCGGCCGCGAAGTGTTCGTGTTCCGTCAGGCTGCTGCGCCGGTGCGTTGCGACGCGCGCTGGAACGCGTCGAGAATGGGAGCCAGCGCGGCGCGCTTGAGCTTCAGCGCCGCCTGGTTCACGACGAGGCGCGACGAGATCTGCATGATCTCTTCGACCTCGACAAGGTGGTTGGCGCGCAGCGTGCCGCCCGAGCTGACCAGGTCGACGATCGCATCGGCAAGGCCGACCAGCGGCGCGAGTTCCATCGAGCCGTACAGCTTGATCAGATCGACGTGCACGCCCTTCGATGCGAAGTGCTCGCGCGCCGTTTCCACGTACTTCGTCGCGACGCGCAGGCGCGCGCCCTGGCGCACCGCGTTCGCGTAGTCGAAACCGGCCGCAACGGCCACCGACATCCGGCAGCGCGCGATGTCGAGATCGATCGGCTGATACAACCCGCCGCCACCGTGCTCGATCAGCACGTCCTTGCCCGCGACGCCGAAATCGGCGGCGCCGTATTCGACGTACGTGGGCACGTCGGTGGCGCGCACGATGATCACGCGCACGTTCGGATCATTCGTGGGCAGGATCAGCTTGCGCGACGTCTCCGGGTCTTCCGTCACTTCGATGCCCGCTGCCGCGAGCAGCGGCACCGTTTCCTCGAAAATGCGGCCCTTCGACAGCGCGAGCGTCAGCGGCTTGCCCGCTGCGGGCGACGACGACGTTTGCGGCAATTCGCTCATGCCTGATTACCCTTGATGCGGCGCACCTTCGCACCGACTGCGGTGAGTTTCGACTCCATCCGGTCGTAGCCGCGATCGAGGTGATAGATGCGGTCGATCAGCGTCTCGCCGTCGGCGCACAGACCCGCGATCACGAGGCTCGCCGACGCGCGCAGATCGGTTGCCATCACCTTCGCGCCCGACAGCTTCTCGACGCCGTTGACCAGCGCAGTCTTGCCGTCGATCGTGATGTTCGCGCCGAGACGGTTCAGTTCCTGCACGTGCATGAAGCGGTTTTCGAAGATCGTTTCGACCACTTGCGACGTGCCTTCGGCCAGCGTGTTGAGCGCCATGAACTGCGCCTGCATGTCGGTCGGGAACGCCGGGTATTCGGACGTGCGGAACGACACGGCCTTCGGACGCTGGTTCATGCGCACGCGCATCCAGTCGTCGCCTTCTTCGATCGAAACGCCTGCATCGCGCAGCTTGTCCGTCACGGCCTCGAGAATTTGCGGACGCACGTGACGCAGCGTCACGTCGCCGCCTGCCGCCGCGACCGCGCACAGGAACGTGCCCGCTTCGATGCGGTCCGGCACGACCGTGTGCCGCGCACCGTGCAGCTTGTCGACGCCCTGAATCACGAGACGATCGGTGCCGATGCCGTCGATCTTCGCGCCCATCGAAACGAGCAGATTCGCCAGATCGCCGACTTCCGGCTCGCGCGCGGCGTTCTCGATGATCGTCTCGCCTTCCGCGAGCACGGCCGCCATCAGCAGGTTTTCCGTACCCGTGACCGTGATCATGTCGGTGACGATGCGCGTGCCCTTCAGACGCTTCGCGCGCGCTTCGATGAAGCCGTGCTCGATGTTGATCTCGGCGCCCATCGCCTGCAGGCCCTTGATGTGCTGGTCGACAGGCCGTGCGCCGATCGCGCAGCCGCCCGGCAGCGACACCTTCGCCTCGCCGAACCGCGCGACGAGCGGGCCGAGCACGAGAATCGACGCGCGCATCGTCTTCACGAGTTCGTACGGCGCGACGAGATTGTCGACCTTCGACGCGTCGAGCGACACCTTTCCGTCCGCGCTTTCCGTGCGCACGCCCATCTGGCCGAGCAGCTTGAGCGTGGTGCGCACATCCTGCAGGTCGGGCACGTTGTCGAGATGCACGGGCTCCGCGCTCAACAAGCCTGCGCAAAGGATCGGCAGCGCCGCGTTCTTCGCACCCGAAACAACGATCTCACCAGCGAGCTTCTGCCCGCCTTCAATCACGAGTTTGTCCATGCCTGTTTGTTCCTGATCTGCCCGTCCGCCAACGGGCGTCTTGTGGGCGGTTGCTGCGGCGCCGTGCGCGGCGTCGCGACTATCTTGTGTGTCTTGTGTGATACGCACTGATGTTCCAGCAAATTTGCAGCTACGTCTGAAGCTTATTGTGCAGCTTGTTTTTGCGCTCTTCTTGCAGCCAGGTTATCGAGCACCGTTCCCCGACAGACGGCACGTTTTTATGCGTGACCTTGACGCGTGACTGCTACGCGCAAATCAGGCGTTTTGCCATTCGGCGGGCGTCAGCGTCTTCATGCTGAGCGCGTGAATCTCTTCGCGCATGCGGTCGCCGAGCGCCGCATACACGAGCTGATGCCGTTGAATCAGACGCTTGCCTTCGAAATTCGGCGACACGATGGTCGCGAAGAAATGCTGGCCGTCGCCTTCCACTTCGAGATGCTCGCAAGGAAGGCCCGCCGCGATGTAATTCTTGACCTGTTCGGGAGTGGGTAGCATTTCAGTGCTCCTAGTGACGCAGCTTGTAGCCGGACGCGAGCATGCGCATCGCGAGCACGGCCAGCACGACGAAGAAACCGGCGACGATCAGCAGGCTCCACAGCGGATTGATATCCGACATGCCGAAGAAGCCATAGCGAAAGCCGTCGATCATGTAGAAAAACGGGTTCAGCCGCGAAACCTCGCGCCAGCCGGACGGCAGCGTATGCGTCGAGTAGAACACGCCCGAGAGGAACGTGAGCGGCATGATCAGAAAATTCTGAAAGGCGGCGAGCTGGTCGAATTTTTCGGCCCAGATGCCGGCGATGACGCCGAGTGTGCCGAGAATCGCCGAACCGAGCACCGCGAACGCGAGGATGTAAAGCGGCGCCGTAAAGCTCATCGGAATGAACCAGACGGTGACGATGAATACGCCCAGCCCCACGCTCAAGCCGCGCACGACAGCCGCGAGCACATAGGCCGCATACATCTCCCAGTGCGACAGCGGCGGCAGCAGCACGAACACGAGATTGCCCGTGATCTTCGACTGGATCAGCGACGACGAGCTGTTCGCGAATGCGTTCTGCAGCACGCTCATCATCACGAGGCCGGGCACGAGAAAGCTCGTATACAGCACGCCCGGATAGACCTGCACGTGATCGCGCAATGCGTGGCCGAAGATCGTCAGATACAGCAGCGCGGTAATCACGGGCGCGAGCACCGTCTGGAACGCGACCTTCCAGAAGCGCAGCAGCTCTTTGTAGAAAAGGGTACGAAAGCCGCTCATGCCAATCCCTCGACCACTTCCGGTCCGCTCATCACCTGCAGGAACACGTCTTCGAGGTCGGCCTTGCGCACCTCGATTTCATCGAACGTGCAGCCCGCCGCGCGGCACTGCGCGAGAATGCGCTCGACGTCGTCGTAGCTTGCGAGGCGCAGCAGATGCTGGCGTCCGTTGACGTTGTTGGGATCGACTTCGAGCGGGCGCAGTTCGGCGGGCAGCACGCCCTGCGCGAACCGGACGAACAGCTGCGTGCCCGCGAAGCGCTCGAGCAGCGTGCTCGTACGCTCGAGCGCAACGACTTCCCCGCGCCGGAGCATCGCGATGCGGTCGCACAGCGATTCAGCTTCCTCGAGGTAATGCGTGGTCAGTACGATCGTGTGGCCTTCGCGGTTCAGGCGCGAAATGAATTTCCACAGCGTCTGACGGAGTTCGACGTCGACGCCCGCCGTCGGCTCGTCGAGCACGATCACGGGTGGCCGGTGCACGAGCGCCTGCGCGACCAGCACGCGGCGCTTCATCCCGCCCGACAGCGCGCGCATGTTTGCGTCTGCCTTTTCGGTGAGATCGAGATTGGCCATCACTTCGTCGATCCAGTCGTCGTTCTTGCGCAAGCCGAAGTAGCCCGACTGGATGCGCAGCGTCTCGCGCACAGTGAAGAACGGATCGAATACGAGTTCCTGCGGCACGACGCCGAGCGCGCGGCGCGCGAGACGGAAATCGTCGACGACATGATGGCCGTGCACCGTGATGCTGCCTTCATCGGCGCGCGCGAGACCGGCGAGGATGCTGATGAGCGTCGTCTTGCCCGCGCCGTTCGGACCGAGCAGTCCGAAGAACTCGCCTTGTTCGACGGTGAAGCTGACGCCTTTGAGCGCTTGCAGATCCTTGTAGCGCTTCCTGACGTTACGAATTTCAATCGCTGACATGACTGTGCGCCGTCGATGTGGACAGCGCCTGATAGATCGCCCAGCAAGGGCGCGAAAGCATGGGGGAAACGGATTTGGGGCCGGGTGCAAAAGACTGCTTGCGCTGCTGCTGCAACCGCTACGGCCGTTTCCGGGATGCGGAACGAAACGGCCAGGCGCCAAAAAACGTTTGATTATAGGGCAAAAGTCGAAACGGCCGACTTGCCTTGGGAGAACGTGAGCCAGCGCGAAAGGACAAACAAGGCGCGAGACTCACTGACGCGTGAGCGTCAATGTCGTGCGGAGAGAAGCGTATCGACGCCGTACGCTTGTGCGAGGCTGGACAGCCCCGCAGGCAGGTTCATGATGAAGAGGGCTGTACCTCGCGCGCTCGCTGCGCGTTGCCATGCGAGCAGCACGGCCAGAGCGGAGGAGTCGAATTGCGTGAGCGGCGCGCAGTCGACTGCCGTCGCGCCGCTGCCGATGCGTGCGAGCCCCGCCGCGAGCGCGGCATTCGCGCTCGCGTGGGTCAGCGTGGCGCCCGTTTCGAACGTATTGATGGGCGTCGTCACCGGAGCGCTGGCAAAGTTGTTCACGACTGTTTGCCGCTCGCGAGTTGCTGGTTGCGTGCTGTCAGGAACTGGATCAGGCCGTCGACGCCGCTCTTCTGGATCTGCTCGTTGAACTGCTGTTGATACGCCTGAATCAGCCATGCGCCGAGCACGTTCAGGTCATACACGCGCCAGCCTTGCGGCGTCTTGTACAGACGGTAGTCGAGTTCGACGGGCGAGCCGTTGTTCATCACCACCGAGCGCACCACGACGTCGGTGTCTTCCGGGCTTGCACGGAACGGCTTGTATTCGATCTGCTGGTCCTTCACCTGAGCCAGCGCGCCCGAATACGTGCGAATCAGCAGCGTCTTGAACTGCTCGACGACCGCGTTCTGCTGCTCGGGCGTCGCGGTGCGCCAATTGCGGCCCATCGCGAGTTGCGTCGTACGGCGGAAGTCCGTGTACGGGAGAATCTTTTCGTTGACCAGCTTCGTGACGGCACCGATATTGCCTGCCTGGATGGTCTTGTCGGCGCGCACGGCGTCGATCACCTGCTGCGTGACCGTCTTCACCATTGCGTCGGGATTGTTCGTATCGACGGCTTGCGCGGACGCCGCGCCACTAAACGCAAACAGCGCTGCAATAAACGGGATGAAGAAGAAGAATTTTTTCATTTCCAGTCCTGCAAAAAAATAAGCTTAGCGTTGGAGGCGACAATATCACGCGAGTTCAGCCGCAATCCACGCCCAAACTGCGAGATTCGTATCCGAGTGTTACGGCAGACAGATACGACCCTCGCATTTGAAATGCCTTAGCGCAGCTTCAGCGAAGGATAGCCGAACAGCGCCGGCGGCACGATCTGGCCAGCAGGGACAGTAGGCGGCGCTTCCGTACCGGATGCCGGTTGCGCGGCGCCTGTCGCCTCATTCGACGTCGCACCCGACGCCGCTTCAGGCGCCGAAGCTCCTGCGGGCTTCGCGCCCGTCGCCGAGGCCGGCGCGGGCGCTGCCGCGCCGCCGTCGACGTCTTCGTACTTCGGCAGCGGCGCTTCGTTGCCGTAGTCCGGCAGGCTCGACGACGATGCATTGCCGCCCGTCAGCAGATAGTGGCGACGCTGCAGGTATGCATTACGCACGAACGAATATTTGTCGAGCGCCGCGCCTTCCAGCACGTCGCTCGCGCTCAGCAGGTTCGCGCGCGTGTTGACCAGATTCAGGCCGTACAGCGCCCAGCTCACGCTGTCCGGCTGCACGTAGGTCAGCGGATTGATGAAGTAGTTGCCGACGATACCCACACCGTCGCGCACCGTGCTCGGTCCGAACAGCGGCAGCACCAGATACGGCCCGGGCGGCACGCCGTAGTGGCCGAGCGTCAGGCCGAGGTCGTTGTCGTGCTTCGGCAGCTTCGCGAGCGTCGCGACGTCGAACAGGCCGCCGACACCGAAGATCGTGTTGATCACGATACGCATGATGTCCGACACGCCGTCGGCGACCTTCAGCTGCAGCAGGTTGTTCGCGGCGATATACACGTCACCGATGTTCGAGAAGAAATTCGTGACGCTGTCACGCACCGGCTGCGGCGTGACGAACACGTACCCCTTCGCGACCGGCTTCAACGCATATTTGTCGACGGTGTCGTTGAACGTGTAGACCGTACGGTTAAAGCCTTCGAACGGATCTTCCTTCGTAGGGTTCTGAACGGTTGCACAGCCAGCGAGCGTTGCCACAGCCAGCGCGATCCCCGCGACACGTAAGCGTGTCGTCTTCATTTGTTGTTCTCCTTATTGGCCGGATGCACCCGAAGCCGCCGCAGCAGGCGCTGCGGGAGCGGGTGCTGCGGGATCGGACACCGCAGCAGATGCACCGGGTTTGGCAGCTCCTGAATCCGCTGCCTTGTTATACAAGAACTGCCCGATCAGATTCTCCAGGACGATGGCCGATTGAGTCATCGTGATCGTGTCGCCGGCTTTCAGCATTTCGCTGTCGCCACCCGGCTCAAGACCGATGTACTGCTCACCCAACAAACCGGACGTCAGAATCTTCGCGGACGTGTCTTTCGGAAACTGGTATTGCTTGTCGAGATCGAGCGTCACGAGCGCCTGATACGAGTTGCTGTCGAAGCCGACCGACGCCACGCGGCCCACCGTCACGCCCGCGCTCTTCACGGGCGCGCGCACCTTGAGGCCGCCGATATTGTCGAATTTCAGCTTGACCGGGTACGTCGCCTGAAACGACAGCGAGCTCATGTTGCCCGCCTTCAGCGCGAGGAACAGCAACGCGACGAACCCGAGCACCACGAACAGACCTACCCAGAAATCGAGAGCAGTTTTTTTCATCGTCATCCCAAAGAGAATCTATGCCGCCGCGGCGCGATGCCTGCGTGGCGCGCAAGTATTGGTTCGACCGCCTAGCTGAACATCAGCGCGGTCAGCAGGAAATCCAGACCGAGCACGGCGAGCGATGCGTAGACGACCGTCTTCGTCGTCGCGCGCGACACGCCTTCCGGCGTGGGCTTCGCTTCGTAGCCCTGGTAGAGCGCGATGAACGTCACCGCGAAGCCGAACACGATGCTTTTGATCACGCCGTTGCCGACGTCGCGATAGGCATCGACGCCACCCTGCATCTGCGACCAGAACGCGCCGGCGTCGACGCCGATCATCAGCACACCCACGACATAGCCGCCCAGCACACCCACCGCGCTGAAGATGGCCGCGAGGATCGGCATCGAGACGATGCCCGCCCACATGCGCGGCGCGACCACCACCTTGAGCGGGTCGACGGCCATCATTTCCATGGCCGTGAGTTGCTCGCCCGCCTTCATCAGGCCGATCTCGGCAGTCAGCGACGTGCCAGCGCGCCCGGCGAACAGCAGCGCCGTCACCACGGGCCCCAGTTCGCGCACCAGCGACAGCGCGACCAGCAAGCCAAGCGCCTGTTCGGAGCCGTAGCGGTTGAGCGTGTAATAGCCTTGCAGTCCGAGCACGAAGCCGACGAACAGCCCCGACACCGCAATGATCACCAGCGAATAGTTGCCGACGAAGTGGATCTGCTTCGTGACAAGACGCGGACGGCGCAGCAGCGGGAAAAATTCGAGTACGAGCCGCAGGAACATCCGCGCCGCATACCCCGTCTGCCCCAGCCCGCACATGACGGAACGACCGATGGTGCTGATCATGCGCGGCCTCCGCCGATGCCGAAATCCGCGGCCAGCGGCGTGCTGCTCGGATAGTGAAATTTGAAGGGACCGTCGGGCGTGCCGTCGATGAACTGGCGCACGGTCGGATCCGTCGACGCGCGCAGTTCGGCCGGCGTGCCCTCGGCGAGAACGCCGCCGTTCGCGAGGAAGTACACGTAGTCGGCAATCGCGAACGATTCGGGCACGTCGTGCGTGACGAGGATCGACGTTGCGCCGAGCGCGGTGTTGAGCGCGCGGATCAGGTTCGCAGTGATGCCGAGCGAAATAGGATCGAGGCCGGCGAACGGCTCGTCGTACATCATCAGTTCGGGATCGAGCGCGATGGCGCGGGCCAGCGCCACGCGGCGCGCCATGCCGCCCGAAATTTCCGACGGCGCGAGATCGCGGGCGCCACGCAGGCCGACCGCATTGAGCTTCATCAGCACGAGGTCGCGGAGCAGTTCTTCGGGGAGATCGGTATGCTCGCGCAGCGCGAAGGCGACGTTCTCGAACACCGACATGTCGGTGAACAGCGCGCCGAACTGGAACAGCATGCCCATCTTGCGACGCAGCGCATACAGGCTGTCGCGCGTCTGGGCGCCGATGTCCTGGCCGTGGAACAGCACCTGGCCGCGCTGCGCGCGCACGAGACCGCCGATCAGGCGCAGCACGGTGGTCTTGCCGCACCCCGAGCCGCCCATGACCGCGACCACCTGGCCGCGTTTGAAGCGCAGGTTCAGGTTCGACAGGACGAGCCGCTCGCCGTAGCCGAAGTCGACGTCGCGCAGTTCAAGGAGGGTCTCGGAAGAGGATGGCACGAAACTGTCAGTCCTTTTACACGGAAGGGCGAATTATAGGGCCTTCGTGCAAACCCTGCCTTGACGACGCTAACGATTTAACTTTTCTAAACTTTTTCTTGCAAAAAAATGTTTTGCAGCGCTGCGGTGGCCGAAGCGGGATCCGCGGCCTCCGTGATTGCGCGAACGACGGCCGCACTTTTCACACCCGTCGCCAGCACTTGCGGCAGCACATCGCCGCTGATGCCGCCGATCGCCACGAGCGGCACGACACCCTCCAGCAGTTTCACGTAGCGTACGAGCCGCACCAGGCCTTGCGGCGCGGTCGGCATCACCTTCGTCGTGGTCGGGAACACCGCGCCGAGCGCGATATAGCTCGGACGGAAGTGCAGCGCGGTCAGCATTTCGTAGTAGCCGTGCGTCGACAGACCCAGACGCACGCCTGCTTTCGACAACGCGTGCAGATCCGCCGTATGCACATCTTCCTGGCCGAGGTGCACGCCATACGCGCCCGCGTCGATCGCGGCCTGCCAGTGATCGTTGATGAACACGTGCGCGTCGTGCTCGCGGCCCGCCGCGACCGAGCGCGCGATGTCGCGCTGCAGCTCGGCGTCGGCTGCTTTATGGCGCAGCTGCACCGTCTTCACGCCGAAACCGGCCACGCGCTCGACCCACTCGGCCGTCGGCAGCACGGCGTAGAGGCCGAGCGCATCCGGGCATGCGGCGAACGGTTGCGCCGGCGCATCGGGCAATCCGGCCACGCGCGGGAAGCGCGACAGGTCGCACGGCCACGCATCGCCGGATTTCGTCTCGTCGCCGTCGCGCCATGCGAGCGCGAGCACCAGCGCGTCGTGCGGATCGAAGCCGCAATCGAGGAACGCCGCCAGCGCGGGAATCCAGTCTTCCGCGAGATGACCTTCCAGCTCATAGCGCACGCCGCCCAGATGCAGCACCGCGCGGCCCGCCGCCGCTTCGATCACGCCCGCGCCCTGCGTCACCCAGCGCACGATCTGCTCGAGGTGCCGTTCGCCCTGTTGCTGCGTGTCGGTAAAGACGATCAGGTCGCCGCCGTTCGCGTCGTCCGGCGCCGTCAGGCAGATGCGCCACTCGACATGCGTCGGCGGCCAGTCGCCGAGGCGCGCGCGGATGCGCTCGACGGCTTCCGTGAGTTCATCGGCGGGCGGCCAGAAGAGCTCGCGGCCCGACAGTTTCAGTGTTTCCGTCATGCTGCTGCGCTCCCATCCTGATGCCAGAACGGCATGCCGACGACGGGCGTGCTCGCATGGGCAGTTTCACGTTCGGCCATCGGGCCGGCCAGATATGCCTCGCGGCCCGCATCGACACCCATCGCGAAGGCGCGCGCCATCGTTTCGGGATGCGTGGCCTGCGAGACAGCCGTATTCAGCAGCACGCCGTCGAAACCCCACTCCATCACCTGGCAGGCATGCGACGGCACGCCGAGGCCGGCATCGACGATCAGCGGCACGTCGGGCAGACGTTCGCGCAGCACGCGCAGTCCATACGGATTGACGACGCCCTTGCCAGTGCCGATCGGCGCGCCCCACGGCATCAGCGCCTCGCAGCCCGCGTCGAGCAGACGCCTGCCGATCACGAGGTCTTCCGTGCAATATGGCAGCACCTTGAAGCCGTCCTTCACCAGTTGCGCGGCGGCTTCGATCAGGCCGACGGGGTCGGGCTGTAGTGTGTAGTCGTCGCCGATCAGTTCGAGCTTGATCCAGTCCGTTTCGAAGACTTCGCGCGCCATGTGCGCCGTCGTGATCGCCTCGCCGACCGTCTGGCAACCGGCCGTGTTCGGCAGGAGCGGCACGCCGTGGCGCTTGAGCAGATCGAAGAAGCCGGCTTCCGCGCCGCCCTCGCTCATCTGCCGGCGCAGCGCAACGGTCACCATGCCCGGCTTCGACGCCGCGATCGAGTCCGACAGCGACTGCAGCGACGGATAGCGCGACGTGCCGAGCAGCACGCGGCTCTGGAAGGTCTGGCCGTACAGCGTGAGCGCGTCGGCGGGAGCGTTCGCGTGTGAGTTCATGTGTGATTCCTTGTCAGTGACAGTGCGTCGCACGTGACGGCGTCAGCCGCCCGCGACGGGATGCACGACGTCGAGCTTGTCGCCCGCCTGCAACGCGCGCGCCGCATGCTGCGCGCGCGCGACGAAATTGCCGTTCAGCGCGACGGCGAACGGCGGCCGCGCGCCAAACGCGCTGAGCGCGTCGGCAACGGTCGCGCCTTCGGGCAGCGACAGCGGCTTCTGGTTGATCTGAATATCCATATCGTTGTGTTCAAACGTTGAGAGTGGCTGCGGACCGCGCGTGCGCGTCATCTAGCCGGAACAGCTCGCTCCAGCGCGCGTTGCGCTGCCAGCCGGCGAAACCGTCGGAATCCGTGACGCGCCCATCCAGAAGCGCCGACGCGAGACGCACCGCCTCGCCCGCGACTTCGGGCGCGATCATGTAGCCGTGCCGGTACAGGCCGTTCACGCGCAGCGTGCGCGCGCCGTCCCACAGCAGCACGGGACGATGGTCGGGCAGCGTCGGCCGGCATTGCGAGTTCAGTTCGAGAATGCGCGCCTCGCCGAAACCCGGATGCACCGAAAACGCCGCGCTCAGCAATTCGAGCGCCGAGCGCACGCTCACAGGCGACATGTCCTCGCCCTCCACTTCCGTCGCGCCGATCACGTACAGGTCGTTCTGCTTCGGCGCGATATACAGCGGATAGCGCGGATGCAGCAGACGCACCGGCCGCGTCAAGCCGATACCGGGCGCATGGACGCGCGCGACTTCGCCGCGAATACCGCGCAGCGTCGGCATCGCCGGTTTGGCGCCGAGTCCGCGGCAATCGATCGTGATCTTCGCGGGCGGCATGGCGCTGTCGTCGACGCTCGTATTCCAGTGCGTCTCGACACCGCGTTCGGCAAGCCCGGCGGCCAGCGCCGACAGCACCTGGCGGTTGTCCAGCTGACCTTCGTGCGGCAGCAGCCAGCCTTGCGTGAAGCGGCCCGCGAGCGCCGGCTCGGATGCACCGACCTGTGCGCCAGCGAGCGCCACGAGTCCGCCGTCGAGCAGTTCGGCTGGCGCATTCGCGCGCAGGCGGCGCTCGAACAGCGGCGCCTCGGCGCGATCGCTGTGATGCCAGACGATCAGCGAGCCGTTGCGCTGGAAGAACACGTGCTCGGGCAATTGCGCGAGCAGCGTCGGCCAGGTTTCCAGCGACGCCGCGCCCAGCCGCGTGATCAGCAGTTCGGCGCTGGCAGCTTCTGCGAGCGGCGCGAGCATCGCGGCCGCGACCCACGCAGCCGCGTTCGAGCCGGCGGCGTCGCCGCGTTCGTACAGCGCGACGCGATGCCCGTCGCCCGCAAGCTGCCACGCGACGAGACGTCCGCATAGCCCGCCGCCGATCACGGCGAAATCAGGTTGTTGAGCAGAGGTCGTCATCGTGCGGCTCCGAAGCAAATCCCGGACGGCGCAAACCGCGCGCCCACGGCAAAGCGGCCGGCAAAGCCAGTAGCAACGACGCAAATAACTGAAGAATGAACGGTCATCGAATCCTATCCGTACGGCAGAAGTGCGCTCGTACCCAAGGACGAAACCGGCGGGCAAGGCCGGCCGGGCATGGGCGCTCACGATGCAACGAGGGCGCCGCCCCGGCGGAAGGAGAACTTCCAGGAAAAACTTCCCGAAAACTTCCCGCGCCGGTATTACCCGGATCGGGTGCGAAGGGTCTCTCTCAGCCTCGCCGCAATGACTGCCCGCGCACGAAGCACCCCTGTTTCGTCCAGACCATTAGACCATAAAAGCCGCGCGCGCCGCAAACCCGGACAGACCGCAATCGGCGGCGGCCGATTTTGGCGAGGTTCCTTGTGGCTCTGGCACAATGGCACGCGTCAATGCGGACGGAATGCCGCGCCGTTGCAAGGCCGCTGTCGGGTTGGAGCGGCGGGTCATATGTGCGGCAAAACGTCCGTTTAAGTTCAGATTAAGTCGCTGCCGGAACAATCGCAGCCCGGGCACGAACCCGCAGGCGTGCAGCAGCGCAATGCGGCAACGCAATGCATCGCGTTGCCGCCCGGGCCGACCGTATGAAAGGACGCTTATGATCGACAACTCGAAAAATCCGTCGGATGTCACCGCGTGGGGCCTCATCAAGCCCTACTGGGTGTCCGAGGATCGGTGGAAAGCGCGGGGACTGCTCGCGCTGGTCATCGCGATGAACATGACGATGGTCGCGGCCAACGTCTGGTTCAACAGCTGGCAACGCACGTTCTTCGACGCGATCCAGCAGTACAACTATCCCGTCTTCAAGGAATCGCTGCTGCAGTTCACGGTCATCGCGCTCGCGCTGATCCTGCTCGGCTCCTACCGGACGTACTTCCGCCAGATGCTCGAGTTCCGCTGGCGGCAGTGGCTCACCGACCGCTATCTGAACGACTGGCTCGGCGACCGCGCGTATTACCGGATCGAGCGCGACAGTCTCGCCGACAACCCCGACCAGCGGGTTTCCGCCGACCTGCAAGGGTTGGCGAGCGCAACGCTGAATCTGTCGCTCGGACTGCTGTCGACCACCGTCACGCTGTTCTCGTTCATCGTGATCCTGTGGAACCTGTCGGGCGCGCTCGCGTTCCACGTGTTCGGCACGGAGATATCGATTCCGGGCTACATGGTGTGGGCGGCGCTCGTCTATGCGGCGCTTGGCTCGTGGGTCACGCACAAGGTCAACCATCCGCTGGTGTCGATCAACTACCAGCAGCAGCGCGTGGAAGCCGACTTCCGTTTCTCGCTGATCCGCATCCGCGAGAACGCCGACCAGATCGCGCTGTATCAGGGCGAACGTTCGGAAGTGCAGGCGCTCAAGGGCGTGTTCGGACACATCCGCGACAACTGGCGTCTGATCATGCGCTTCACGCGGCGCTTCAACATCGTCGTGATCAGTTACTCGCAGCTGGCCATCGTGTTTCCGTATATCGCCGCCGCGCCGAAGTATTTCTCGAAGTCGATTTCGCTCGGCGTGTACCAGCAGGTGACGGGCGCATTCGGCACGGTCAGCGATTCGTTTTCCTGGTTCATCAACAATTACGATTCGCTCGCCGAGTGGCGCGCTACCGTGAACCGTCTGCGGGAATTCCATCGCGTGATGCGCTCGCAGCATCTGCACGAGTCGGTCGTCGAAGGGACGGCGCACGGCGGCATCAACGTGCATCTGACGGACATCGATTCGATCGACGTCACGAACCTGCGTCTGCAGCGCCCGGACGGCGAACCGATGGCGAACGTCGGCTCGTTCCGCATCGCGCCGAAGTCGCGCTGGCTTGTGCGCGGTCCGTCGGGCGCGGGCAAGAGCACGTTGATGCGCACCCTCGCGGGTCTGTGGCCGTTCGGCGAAGGCACGATCGAAATGCCCGCCGACGCGAAACTGCTGTTCATCCCGCAGCGCAGTTATCTGCCTATCGGCACGCTGAAGGCGGCCCTCTGCTATCCGTCGGATGCAACGGCGTTTTCCGACGAAGCATGCCGCGAGGTGCTCGCCGTCTGCCGACTGTCGGAGTTCGCGGACCGGCTCGGCGAATCGGCGCACTGGGAACGTTCGCTGTCGCCCGGCGAGCAGCAGCGTCTCGCGGCTGCGCGCGCGTTGCTTCAGCAGCCCGAGTTCCTGTTCCTCGACGAGGCGACCAGCGCGCTCGATCCGGACAACGAAAGCAACATCTACAACGCGCTGATCGAACGTCTGCCGAACGCGGCTATTGTGAGCGTCGCGCATCGCAAGACGCTCGAAGCGTTCCACGATCAGACGCTGTTCATCGAACGCGCAATCGAGCGCGAAGCGGCGTAAGCGACGTGACGCCTGCATAGTGTCCGTGACGGGCGCGATCTCTGAGAATGAGACCGTGCCCGTCACGCGCAAGTCTTACGCGCCACCGAACTGGCGCAACATCTCGAAAGATTTCCCAATAGCTCGAAAGCACTCTCGAAGCGCATGCGCTGTTCCGTGCTTTGCGCGCGGGCAATTCCAACGACCATTGCATCGTGGGCCAAACGCTCCCCTGGCGCAGCCCGCGACGCATCTTCAACGTCACTGGAAATACCTGCCATGTCACTCGACCGCCGCCTTCCCTCGTTTTCCCGCTTGTCTTCTGGTTTGTCTCTTCGTTTGTCTGTTCACTTCGCGCAGTCCGGCCGCAACGCCGCGCTGGCGGCCACGGCCGCGCTGCTGTTCGCGACGGCCGCGAACGCCGCGCAGACCGCGCCCGTGCATCAGGCCGAACCCGCCGACGTCTGCCCGGCACTGTCGCACATCGTCTCGTCCGCGGATTTCAAGAAGCTGCGCGACGAACCGGCTGCGAAGCTGCCCGGCGTCGATCAGATCGACGATTGCCGCGCCAGCACGCATTCGTACGATTGCCGCTGGCGCGCGCACTGGGAAGCCGATGGCTTCGTCAACGATCCGCTCGAAGAAATCGGCGCAGACATCGCCGCGTGCTTCCCGAACGTCGTGCACGACCTCAATACGCCGACGCGCCAGCACTTCATCGTGACGACGGCCGACCGCCGCGTGAGCGTGACGGCGAGCGTGCAAGGCCAGAACGAACTGCGTCTGCGCATCGCGCGCTAAGCGTCCGTTCGTCAGCCGGCGTCAATTCAACAACGTGTTCGCGAGCGCATCGTGATTGCCCTTTCTCTCGCGCAGGTCTTGCGGATCGTGCTCGCGGCGGCATGCCTGCTGTCGCTGGGCGGCTGCGCGTGGACGCTGATCACGGCTGCCGACGCGACGGGGTCCGTGATCCAGGCGGGCTACGCGATCGCGTCGAACTATTCGTCGCCGACCTTCGTCAATGGACGGCCCGCGAAGATCCGCACGGTTTGCATCGAGGTGAACCAGCTGGTCTCCGTGGGCGACTTCGTACCTGCGCTGCAACTCGCGCTCGATCGGCGCGGGATTCGCTCGGATGTTTATAACCCGGGCACGTCGCCGGCCGGGTGCGAAGCGCGTCTTGTCTATAACGCTTCTGTCGATTACGGCAAGCGGTCTTTTAGCGATGAGGCTACTCAGTACCTGTCCATGATCGATCTTACTTTGATCCAGCATGGGCGGATTCTCGTTACTGCGCGGTATCAAACCGGCGGGCTCGGCGTCGATCGGTTTTCTAGCGCTTCTGTGAAGCTCGATGGGTTGATCGGAAAGATGGTCGTGAATCAGGTGGAGAATTTGTCAGTGCCTGAGACTATTCAGACTTCTGCTCTTGGGAATTGAGTTCTCTCTCTCGCTAACGCCGGTTTGGTTTTTTGCTTTTTGCTTTTTGCTTTTGCTTTTTGCTTTTTGCTTTTTGCTTTTTGCTTTTTGCTTTTTGCTTTTTGCTTTTTGCTGTTTGCTGTTTGCTGTTTGCTGTTTGCTGTTTGCTGTTTGCTGTTTGCTGTTTGCTGCGCTGGCATCCGCGATTTCGTATCCGTACTTCACGCGTTGCCCCTGTGCGGGGCGGCACCTACTTTTCTTTGCAGCGGCAAAGAAAAGTAGGCAAAAGAAAGCCGCTCACACCGCCAGTTCTGGTCGTTGCCTGCGGGCCCCCCACGGGTCCCGCACTCCACACGGCAACACGCTATTTGTTGCTCGTTGCCAGCGCGCTAAACCGGCGCATCCCCCACTCCAGTCACCCGTAGCGCAGCCAGCGGCAGCGAACCGTCTGCGCAGCCCAGGTGGCAAACGGTGTGTAGCTTGTCGCACCTTACGCATTGGCGCCCCTACGACACCGATCCCGCTTTTCAGTCCGGAGTGGTGCACTTACGGCGCGACGGCCTACACACCGTTTGCCACCTGGGCGGCGGTGGACTTCCTGGTAACGCGGTAAGTGACGCGGGCATGCGAAGTGGGTGAGGCTTGAGTTAGCACGCTGGCAACGGCGTGAGACAGTGCAATGCCGTGTGGAGTGCGGGACCCGACGGGGGCCCGCAGGCAACGACTAGCACTGGCGGGGTGAGCCCGCTTTCTTTGCTTACTTTCTTTGCGGCGGCAAAGAAAGTAAGTGCCGCCCCGCACAGGGGCAACGCCTGAAGCACCGATACGAATTCGCGGATGCCAGCGCAGCAAAAATCAAAACCCAAAAAGCCAAGAATGGCGACTAGCGTCGCAGACAAAAACCTCTTACAGACGAAAGATTTGGAAAGCACCCCAACCTTCCGCGCGAAGCACCAAATCACTACTATCGCCCGGATGAACTCAACCATTATGGTCGTCGACGACGACCCCGTCGTCCGCGACATCGTGCGCGACTATCTGCAAGGCCGAGGCTTCACGGTCTCCGTGCTCGAAAACGGCATGGCGTTGCAGCAGGCGCTCCAGCACGAGCGGCCCGCGCTCGTCGTGCTCGACATCATGATGCCGGAGCTCGACGGCATCAGCGCGTTGCGCGCGCTGCGCCTCGCTGGCGACAACATCCCCGTGATCCTGCTCACCGCGCGCGCGGATGTGATCGATCGCGTGATCGGTCTCGAACTCGGCGCCGACGACTACCTCGGCAAGCCGTTCGATCCCAGCGAACTCGTCGCGCGCATCCGCAGCGTGCTGCGCCGTCGCGAAAGCGCAGCGCCAAGCGCGCCCGAAAATCGCGCGCCGTATCGCTTCGGCCGCTTCGAAGTCAACTTCCCCGCGCGCGAACTGCGCCGCGACGGCGAACGCATCGCGCTGCGCTCCAGCGAATTCGCCATGCTCAAAGTATTCGTCTCGCACGCGATGTCAGTCCTCACGCGCGCGCAACTGCTCGAAAAGCTGCACGGCGCCACCGACACGCACCGCAATCGCAGCCTCGATGTGTCGATCTGGCGTCTGCGCCGGTTGATCGAAGTCGATCCGTCCGAGCCGCGCTACGTGCAGACCGTATGGGGCAAAGGCTATGTGTTCGTGCCGGACGGCGAGATCGGCGCAGCGGAACGCTACGACGCGCCCGTCGCGAATCTCTGACGCGCTGCAAGCCACAAAATCAGGGAAAGGCGCGGACCATCGAGACAAAACCCGCGCAAGAAAATCAGAACGTCAGCACGCTCATGAACATGCGCTGCAGCCAGCCGAGCGTCGTCGAATCGGCGAGCATGCCCTGCCCCGCCTGCTCGATGCGCGCATTCGCCACCTTGCTCGACGCGACGTAATTGCCTGCCTCGACGTCCTTCGGGTTCACGATGCCCGACAGACGCAACCGGTCGCGGTTGCCGCCCATCGAAATCACCTTCTCGCCCGATACGACGAGATTGCCCGTCGGCATCGTGCCGATCACGGTCACGGCGAGCGTGCCCGTCATGCCGCTCGTATCGGCAATCGATCCCTGCCCCTTGAACGTCGTGCTCGCCGAGCCGATGTTGAAAAGCCGCGCAAGACGCGCCGCCGTGCCTGTCGATTTATCGGCGGCTTCCGCCGTGATATCGCTCGCACGGCTCGCCTGCGCGTTCGTGCTGTTCGAGCCGGTGTACGACTCGGACAGCCGGATTGTCAGCACGTCGCCGATATGCTGCGCACGCGGCGTCTCGTACAGCAGCAGGCTCTGCCCCGCCTGATAGATCGAGCCCTGCGTGTTCACGTTGAGCGGCGCGCTCGCGAGCGGCGGCAGCATCGGTGTGTCGACGATCGAGTCTTTCGTGCTGCCGCAACCGGCAAGCGCGTAGAAAGCGGCGGCGCTGGTCAGTACGGCGACGGCGCGTGGCATGTGCATGGCGTTCATGATGTGTGCGGCCTTTGCGTCCATTGAAGCCAACAAGCTAATTGGCTGGTTGTTCAGCCCGCGTCGGGGCTGCTCGTCTGCCACTGGCGCACGACCGACTTCATGTACGCGTCGGGATCCTTCAGCAGATAAGTGAGCGTCGCGTTGTGCGTCGCGGGCAACAGGCACAACGTGATCGAGCTCACGTCGTTTTCCCAGATGTAGACGGGCAGCGTGCCCGCCGTCGGCGAGGCGACCTGGGTCGACGTGCGCGGCGTGCCGTAGCGGTCCTCGAACGCGTCGCGCAGATCGTCGGCCGTGATCTCGTCGATCACGAACGAAATCTCGTACAGACGAAACGCGCTCTGTCCGTCGACGCGCACGAAGCGCAGCACGTGCTCATCGGCAGGCGTGCCGTCCACGACGGCACGCGACACCGCCCAGCCGTCCGCCGCGCGATGCGCCCACTGGCACGCGATCGTCAGGCTCTGCGATGTCTTCAGCCGCATGCCGAGCGAACCCGCGACGTTGTCCGTCTCGCACACGGGCACGCTGCCGAGCGGCGTCGCACGCACGCGCGAGACGGCGCGAAACTCGTCGAGCGTGATGCCGAGGGGAATGCCGCGAAACGCATACGGCTTGTCGACGGCGCGTTTCTTCACGGCCGCGGGCGACATGCGCAGCGCCGCCGCCTGTTGCGGCGACAACATGTTCTGCGCGTCCGCAGCCAACGGCAGCAGCGCGCATGACATGGCGACGGCGCATGCTGTCAGCGCGCGCCCGATCGAAGTGAGTTGCATGGCTCGCCCCGCGTAATCGATGGTCGCAGCTCAGTCGATGGCTGCGGCACAGGCGTCGAACGGCGTCGCGGCCACGTGGCCGACGACGGGCAGAATCTTCAGCGTCATCGAGGTCAGCCGGCACGGCAGCGCCGCGACGGCACAACCGTCGAGCGGCAAGACCGCCGCACCCATGGCCGACCACATCGCGAGACGCGCCGCGGCACGCAGCGCGCGTAAGAGAAAGCGTGATTTCGGCACGGCGAACTCCGGCAGCTCAGGCCGTCGTGTTGACGTGATTGCCGACGAGACCGGTGGGGGCCGCGGGAGCGGGTGCCGCGCCTGCGCCCGTCGGCGCCGCCGTCGTCGTCGACGTGGACGCGGACGCGGACGCGCTGTGCGACGACGTTTTGTCCGTTGCAGCCGGACGCGCGATGTTCTGCAATTGCGTGGTGAAGTGGTTGTTCTGAACAGTCATGGCAAACCTCATGAAGTGCGAGAGTCTTCGGAACGCCGTGCGCGTCGCGATTGCATCGCTGCGACCAACCACACGGCGGCTTATGGCATAGCGAATGATCCCGTCTGCCCCGCTTTCACGATGGCTCAAGCAACGCACGGATTTCTGAGGTGCTTACGACCGCTTGCGAATGCACGCGAAATCTTTCAGACGTCGCATTCCCGATACGTTTTGGCCCAGGATCCGGAACGCACGCGCAGAGGAAATATTGCGGACTGCAACGCGCTCGAGGTGCCGCAAAGTCCCGCGCAGCAAGGATGGTTTGCCTCGCGCCGCGCGGCACATCTGCTGGCTGAGAGGATGAGTAAGTGTTGGTAAGGGAAGCTTCAACCAGCGAGCCACGATGCCAGACTAGAATTTCGGTATGAATCCACAGGTCCTCATCGTCGACGACGATCCCGTCGTGCGCGATCTGCTTTGCCGCTTCCTGCAATCGAATGGCTACGATGCATCCGTGCTGCACGACGGCACGCATCTGCAACGTCGTCTCGAACGGGAACGGCCTTCCGTCGTCGTGCTCGACATCATGATGCCGAACACGGACGGCCTGCGTGCGCTCACCGCGTTGCGCGCCGCCGGCGACGACATTCCCGTGATCTTCGTGACCGCGCGCGGCACGGTGGCCGATCGCATCATCGGGCTGTCGCTCGGCGCCGACGACTACATCACGAAGCCGTTCGATCCGCGCGAACTGCTCGCGCGCATCCAGACGGTGCTGCGCCGGCGCGGTCCCGCGACGACGAGCGCGCCCGAAGCACGCAAGCGTTATCGCTTCGGTCCGTTCGAACTGGACTTCGCGACGCGCACGCTGTCGCGCGACGAAACGCGCGTCACGCTGCGTGACAGCGAGTTCGCGCTGCTGAAGATCTTCGTCAACAATCCGTACAAGGTGCTGTCGCGTGTGCTGATTCACGATCTCGTGCATCGCGACGATCTGCCGTTCCGCGACCGCAGTCTCGATGTGCCGATCTGGCGTCTGCGCCGCGTGATCGAAAACGATCCGTCGAATCCGTGCTACGTGCAGACCGTGCGCGGCAAAGGCTATGTGTTCGTCCCCGACGCGGATCCGAACGGCGCGCCCTTCGCCGCCGATACCGTGTGATCTCCGCGTGACCCGCATCAGGAATCCGCTGAATACGCTGTTCGGCCGGATGGCGTTGCTTTCGTCGGCGGTGCTGTTTGCAATTCAGGCTGGCTGGTTCGTGCTCGTCGTGATGCAGCCGCCGCATCACGAAGTGGACGGCTACGCGCGCGGCATTCTGCTCGCATTGCAGGCCGCGAACGGCGAGCCCGTCAACGGCGCCGACGTCGCGCCCGCGCTGCGCGTGCATCTCGTGCCGACATGGAACATGCCGGCCACCATCCATCTCGAACCGCCGACGCGCAAGCCGTTCGTCGAACTGACGCGGCGCCTGCGCACGAGCCTGCCGCCCGGCACCGAAATCGCCGTCGACGACACGCATATGCCGCGTCTGTGGGTGCGCTTTCCGCGCAAGTCGATGTGGGTCGTGATCCCCGTCGACGTGCCGCCGCGTCCGCGCTTCGTGATCGAATCCGTCTCGATGCTGCTCGCTGCATTGCTGTTGTCGCTGCTCGCGGTGTGGCAGATGCAGCGCCCGCTCACGCGTGTCGCACTCGCGGCGCGCGCGTTCGGCTCGGGCGGACGGCCCGAGCCCGTCTCCGAACAGGGGCCGCGCGAACTGCGCGATCTGATCGGTTCGTTCAACGACATGATGCGACGTCTGAATGAAGCAGGCGACGACCAGGCTGTGATGCTCGCGGGCGTCGCACACGATCTGAAGGCGCCGCTCACGCGCCTGAAGCTGCGCGCGAGCGTGCTCGCCGACGAGAACGAACGCGCCGGACTGATCCGCGATGTCGATTCGCTGACCAATATCGTGCAGCAGTTCCTGGAGTTCGCGGGACAGTCGGCGGAATCGGGACCGATGACGGAAGTCGACGGTTTCCTGCGCGAGCAGTTTTCGGCGACGGACGACAGCAGCGAAGGCGCGGAAGACGACGATAACGATACCGCCGAAGCAGCGCTTTTCCGGCTCGATCTGCAGGCGGGTTCGCGTTTCACGCTGCCGCGCACGCTGCTGGACCGTCTCGTCACCAATCTCGTCGACAACGCGTTCGAGCACGGCGCGCCGCCCGTCGACATTTCAACTTCGCGCGACGGCGAGCAATGGATCATCGACGTCCGCGATCATGGTCGCGGCATTCCCGAAGACCGCATCGCCGCCGCGATGAAGCCGTTCGTGCGGCTCGACGCGGCGCGAGGCGGAGAAGGACATTGCGGGCTCGGACTCGCGATCGTCGTGCGTCTCACCCATCATCGCGGGGGCAAGTGCACCGTGGAGAATCATCCGGAAGGCGGGCTGCACGTGCGCATCGCGATGCCTGTCGCCGTGCCGGACGTCTGATCGAAGCAGGACTGGCGCGCTGTCGATCCGCACTTCGCACCTGCTTGCGCTTCGCACTATTACGCGCGCGACGTTTGCGCTTACCTTGCCTTACGGTTGCGCCGTTTTCGCCAGCCGGGATCTATAGTGCAATCCGGCGTCCTCGGCGCCTCCCTGTTCGGTCCGTCCCGCTGCCACCTGGGACGGGCCGTTTTTTCTTTGTGCGGGAAATTCAGAGCAGCAGACGGTCGCGCAGCGTGTCGATTGTCGATTGAGTCAGGCCGAGTCCACGCGTCAGGTAGCCCGACATCGTGCCGTAGCTCGCCTGCACCTGATCGAATGATGCCTGCAGATAGCTGGCCTGCACGCTCGCCAGCGTCTTCTCGACGCTCGCGGCGAGATCGCCGCTTTCCTGACGGCGCGCCTCGACGCGCACCGATATCGAGTTCGCCAGATAGGTGTTCGACAGCAGATAGTCCTGCATGATCACATCGAACGGCACGTTCGCGATGCTCAGCAGCAACGCGGCAGCCCAGCCCGCGCGGTCCTTGCCCGCGCTCGAATGAATCAGCTGCGGGCCAGGCGTCGAGGCCAGCTGCGTGAGCAGCGTGCCGAACGCTTCGCGCTGCACGGCATCCGTCACGTAGAAACGCTGTGCCCGTTCCATCCATGATGCCGCGCTCGCGGCGCTATCCGCAGCGGGCGTCATCACGTCTGCGCGTCCTGTGACGTTGATCTTCTGATACGTCACGTTGGCGGGCAGGACATCGGAAGCGCGGTCGACCTCGCCGGGCGTACGCAGATCGTAGACAGCCGTCATGCCGAACGAATCGAGCACGGCGGCATCGGCGGCGTTCTCCGTCAGCGCATTCGAGCGGAAGAACGCATTGCGCCTCACCACGCGGCCATCGACGGTCGGATAACCCGCCGCCGTGCCGCCCACATCGCGAAAGTTTTCCAGCGACGCGAGGCGCGGCGTCGGCGCCTGATCTGCGCCGGCATTGGTGCCGCCGCACGCCGTCAGCAGCGTGCTGCCCACGCCGGAGAGCAGTAGCGCGCCCGCCGTGCCTTTCAGGAAGCGGCGGCGCGACGCGCACTCGGCGTTTGCGGCTGCATGCAGTTCCCACATCGCAAGCGGCGAAGCACGAAAGGCATATGCAGCGGCACGCGAAAGGTCCGCTTTCGCAGTGAGAGTCATCGTGTGTTTCTAGAAGTTGCGGGTGCAGCGCAAGTGCGGCGCAGGAGCGAAAGACGCACGCGCTATGCGTGCACGTGGACGGCCCGGCGCGTCGGGTTAAGGCGCCGATGCGCAGTGTAATGGACGAAAACAGTTTTCAGGTTACGCGGTAGCAGTCAGTAAGGAATCGGAATACAGGGACGCCGGATACCTGGTTGGCGTGCAGCCGGACGGCTTGGGGATGGCGCGCTCAGTTCTTACCGAGAGTCTTTCGTGTGGCGGGACGACGGCGAACGCAGACGGCCCGTAAAAGCCATCCGATGCCGCGCGCATCAACCGTAGACGACGGGCGCGCTCGCCAGCGATCTGTAGCGCGCGCCGTTGCGGGCCAGCGTGCTCGAATACAGCGTCAGCGCTTCGAAACGCGCGATGAGACGGGCGGGCAGTTCCGCCGCATGACCGACGGCGGCAGCATCGCGGCGATAACGGGCAAGGGTGACATGCGGCCTGAACGCGCGCGCATCCACAGGTAGTCCGAGCGCGATCATCGTCGAGCGCACGCGCCAGTCGAGGGCGACGAACTCGTCGGACATCGCGAGCGTCGCCACGGTCAGGCGCGGATGCGACGCACCCGGCCAATGCTCGATCTTCGCGATGGGCGCGAGCTTGAGCGGCACCGCTTCGCGCGTGATTGCGTCGATCAGCGCGGCGCTTTTGTCGAGCGGCAGCGCGCCGATGAAGGTGACCGTCAGATGCAGCTGATCGTACGGCACGCGCCGCGCGGCGGGCGGCACGGGAATAACCGACAGCGCGTCGCGCGTCGCCGTGTCGGGCACGAGAGCGATGAAGCAGCGCTGGTAGTCGCGCTGCGGATCGGCGGCTTCCGACTCGCCGTTCTCGCGAGCGGCATCCTGCTCCGCCTCGTCGTGGTCTGGCGTACCGGCTTGCGGATCCGACTGACGTTCGGGACGCTGCATCGCTGATACCTCCCCTGCGCGTTTGTTTGCGCCAATCGCCACATTATCGCGCCATGTCAGAAAAAAACCGGGTCGCTCTTGCGAGCGCCCGGTTCTCTGTCCTGCCTCTATTGCTTTCACGTGACTGCCCGGCGTTGAATCGCCGGTGCCCGCGTCTGTCTCCACGCTCTCCTGCTAAACAGGGCGGCTCGCCGCGAGATACACGCGGCGGCATCGCATCGACGATGGAGATCTCAGCGGGGCAATTCCGAATGGCCCATCAGATAGGCATCGACGGAACGTGCGCACTGGCGGCCTTCGCGGATTGCCCACACCACGAGGGACTGGCCACGGCGCATATCGCCCGCCGTGAACACCTTGTCGACTGACGTGTAATAAGCCTTGTCGCCTTCCGTTGCGGCACGCACGTTGCCGCGCGCATCCTTGTCAACGCCGAACGCTTCCAGCACGGGCGACACGGGCTGCGTAAAGCCCATCGCCAGCAACACGAGATCGGCCTTCATTTCGAACTCGGAACCCGGCACCTCGACCATCTTGCCGTCCTTCCATTCGACACGCGCCGCGATCAGCTTCTCGACCTTGCCGTTCTTGCCTTCGAACCGCTTCGTCGCGACAGCCCAATCGCGCTCGCAGCCTTCCTCATGCGACGACGACGTGCGCAGCTTGACGGGCCAATACGGCCAGACGAGCGGCTTGTTCTCTTCTTCCGGCGGCTGCGGCAGCAGTTCGAACTGCGTGACGCCCTTCGCGCCGTGACGGTTCGACGTGCCGACGCAGTCCGAGCCCGTATCGCCGCCGCCGATCACGACGACATGCTTGCCCTTCGCGAGCAGCTGGTCCGCGACCTTGTCGCCTGCGTTGACCTTGTTCTGCTGCGGCAGGAATTCCATCGCGTAATGGATGCCCGCGAGCTCGCGGCCCGGCACGGGCAGATCGCGCGGCGTCTCGGAACCGCCCGTCAGGATCACGGCGTCGAACTGTTCCTTCAGTTGATCCGGCGTGATGGTTTCCTTCGCGGTATTGGCGATGTGCGCCGGCAACGCGTCCTTGCCGATGAACACGTTCGCGCGGAACGTGACGCCTTCGGCTTCCATCTGGCGCATGCGGCGGTCGATCAGCCACTTCTCCAGCTTGAAGTCGGGGATGCCATAACGCAGCAGGCCGCCGATACGGTCGTTCTTCTCGAACACCGTCACGTCATGGCCGGCCCGCGCGAGTTGCTGCGCAGCGGCCAGGCCCGCGGGGCCCGAACCGACGACGGCGACCTTCTTGCCCGTCTTGTGCTTCGGCGGCTGCGGCGCGACCCAGCCTTCGGACCACGCCTTGTCGATGATCGCGTGTTCGATCGATTTGATGCCGACCGGGTCGTCGTTGATGCCGAGCGTGCACGCCGCTTCGCACGGCGCCGGGCAGATCCTGCCCGTGAACTCGGGGAAGTTGTTCGTCGAGTGCAGAACTTCGATTGCGTTCTTCCAGTCCTGACGGAACACCAGGTCGTTGAAGTCCGGAATGACGTTGTTGACCGGGCAGCCGTTGTTGCAGAACGGGATGCCGCAGTCCATGCAACGCGCGCCCTGGATCTTCGCTTCGTCGTCTGTCAGGGCCGAAACGAATTCCTTGTAGTGCTTGACGCGCGTGAGGGGTGCTTCGTACGCCTCGTGACGGCGCTCGAACTCGAGAAAACCGGTTGCCTTGCCCATGTGGTTCTCTATGTCTATCTGAATCGGTGAGGGGATCGGCGCCCGCCGCATGGCCGTGTTCGCCAGCGGCAGGCGCGCTTCGTTATGTCGTCAGTGGCTTCGGGTATCGATCAGGCCGCGAGCGCTTCCTTGGCAGCCTTCTTCGCGCCCATTTCGCCCAGCGCGCGCTTGTATTCGGTCGGGAACACCTTCACGAACTGACGGCGCGACGCATCCCAGTTTTCGAGCAGCGTCTTGGCACGCGGCGAACCCGTGAACTGGAAGTGACGTTCGATGAGCCCCTTGAGCAGCGCTTCGTCGGTCTGGCCCAGATGCCACAGCGCCTTGTCGACGGTGCGTTCCTGTTCGGCCTGTTGCAGCACCGGGTCGAGCGCGACCATCGACTTGTTGCACTTCGCCGCGAACGAACCGTCGACGTCGAACACGTAGGCGACGCCGCCCGACATGCCCGCCGCGAAGTTACGGCCCGTTTCGCCGAGCACCACGACCGTGCCGCCCGTCATGTATTCGCAGCCGTGATCGCCCGTGCCTTCGACGACTGCCGTCGCGCCCGAGTTACGCACGCAGAAGCGCTCGCCCGCGACGCCGCGGAAGAACGATTCGCCTTCGATCGCGCCGTACATCACCGTGTTGCCGCAGATGATGTTTTCTTCAGACTTGCCGCGGAAATCGTTGGTCGGACGGATGATGATGCGGCCGCCCGACAAGCCCTTGCCGACATAGTCGTTGCCGTCGCCGACCAGATCCAGCGTGATGCCCTTCGCGAGGAACGCGCCGAAGCTCTGGCCCGCCGTGCCCTTCAGCTGGATGTGGATCGCGTCGTCGGGCAGACCGTCGTGGCCGTACTTCTTCGCGACCGCGCCGGACAGCATCGCGCCGACCGTACGGTTCACGTTGCGCACCGGCTGGATGAACGACACGTGCTCGCCCTTCTCAATCGCGGCCTTCGCCTTCTCGATCAGCGTGTGATCGAGCGCGCGGTCGAGACCGTGATCCTGCGATTCGACGTGCAGACGCGCGACGCTCTGCGGCACGTTCGGCTGATAGAACACGCGCGAGAAGTCGAGACCCTTCGCCTTCCAGTGCTCGATGCCCTTCTTCATGTCGAGGTATTCGCTGTGACCGATCAGGTCGTCGAACTTGCGAACGCCCAGTTGCGCCATGATTTCGCGTACTTCTTCAGCGATGAAGAAGAAGAAGTTCACCACATGTTCAGGCTGGCCCTGGAATTTCGCGCGCAGAACCGGGTCTTGCGTCGCGACGCCGACGGGGCACGTGTTCAGGTGGCACTTGCGCATCATGATGCAGCCTTCGACGACGAGCGGCGCCGTCGCGAAGCCGAATTCGTCCGCGCCGAGCAGCGCGCCGATCACGACGTCGCGGCCCGTCTTCATCTGACCGTCGGCCTGCACGCGGATACGGCCGCGCAACTGGTTCAGCACCAGCGTCTGCTGCGTTTCTGCGAGGCCGAGTTCCCACGGCGTACCGGCGTGCTTCACCGACGATAGCGGCGATGCGCCCGTGCCGCCGTCGTGGCCCGCGATCACGACGTGATCGGCCTTGGCCTTCGCGACGCCTGCGGCAACCGTGCCGACACCCACTTCCGACACCAGCTTCACCGAAATGCTCGACGACGAGTTCACGTTCTTCAGATCGTGAATCAGCTGTGCGAGGTCTTCGATCGAATAGATGTCGTGGTGCGGCGGCGGCGAAATCAGACCGACGCCCGGCACCGAGTAACGCAGCTTGCCGATGTACTCGGACACCTTGTGGCCCGGCAGCTGGCCGCCTTCGCCCGGCTTCGCGCCCTGCGCCATCTTGATCTGGATCTGGTCCGCCGAAGCCAGGTACTCCGCCGTGACGCCGAAACGGCCCGACGCCACCTGCTTGATCTTCGAGCGCAGCGAATCGCCTTCCTTGAGCGGAATGTCCGTCACGATTTCGTCGCCGATAATCGACTTCATCGTGTCGCCGTTCTTGATCGGGATACCGCGCAATTCGTTGCGATAGCGGTTTTCGTCCTCGCCGCCTTCACCCGTGTTCGACTTGCCGCCGATGCGGTTCATCGCGACGGCCAGCGTTGCGTGTGCTTCCGTCGAGATCGAGCCGAGCGACATTGCGCCCGTTGCAAAGCGCTTGACGATTTCCTTCGCCGATTCGACTTCGTCGAGCGGAATCGCCTTCGACGGATCGACCTTGAATTCGAACAGGCCGCGGAACGTCATATGACGCTTCGTCTGGTCGTTGATCAGGTGCGCGTATTCCTTGTACGTCTGGTACGAGTTGCTGCGCGCCGAGTGCTGCAGCTTCGCGATCGCGTCCGGCGTCCACATATGGTCTTCGCCGCGCACGCGGTATGCGTACTCGCCGCCCGCGTCGAGCATGTTCGCGAGGACCGGGTTGTCGCCGAACGCGTCGCGATGCAGACGGATCGCTTCTTCCGCCACTTCGAAGAGGCCAATGCCGCCGACCTTCGACGCCGTGCCCTTGAAGTATTTGTTCACCAGATCTTCGGCGAGACCGACCGCTTCGAAAATCTGCGCGCCCGTGTACGACATGTACGTCGAAATGCCCATCTTCGACATGACCTTGTGCAGGCCCTTGCCGACCGCCTTCGTGAAGTTGTAGACAGCCTTGTCCGCCGACAGGTCGCCCTTCATGCCCGCTGCCATCTGCGCGAGCGTTTCCATCGCGAGGTACGGGTGAACGGCTTCCGCGCCGTAGCCCGCGAGCAGCGCGAAGTGGTGCGTTTCACGCGCCGAGCCCGTTTCGACGACGAGACCCGTGCTCGTGCGCAGACCCTGCTGCACGAGGTGCGTGTGGATCGCGGACGTGGCAAGCAGCGCCGGGATCGCGACGTTGTCGCGGTCCGTCTTGCGGTCCGACACGATCAGCATGTTGTAGCCGGACTTCACGGCGTCGACGGCTTCCGCGCACAGCGACGCGAGGCGCGCTTCGATGCCTTCCTTGCCCCACACCGCCGGATAGCAGATGTTCAGTTCGTACGAGCTGAACTTGCCGCCCGTGTACTGATCGATCGCACGGATTTTCGCGATGTCCTTGAAGTCGAGCACAGGCTGCGACACTTCGAGACGCATCGGCGGGTTGATGTTGTTCGTGTCGAGCAGGTTCGGCTTCGGACCGACGAACGACACCAGCGACATCACCATGTTTTCGCGGATCGGGTCGATCGGCGGGTTCGTCACCTGCGCGAACAGCTGCTTGAAGTAGTGATACAGCGTCTTGTTCTTGTTGGACATGACGGCCAGCGGCGAGTCGTTGCCCATCGAGCCGACGGCTTCTTCGCCTGCCTGCGCCATCGGCGCCATCAGGAACTTGAGGTCTTCCTGCGTGTAGCCGAATGCCTGCTGACGGTCGAGCAGCGCAGCCGCTTCGCGGCGCTCCGTGGCGACGTCGTCGGCGTTCGGCTCGATTTCGTCGAGCTTGATGGTCACCGCGTCGATCCAGCTCTTGTACGGCTTGGCGTTCGCGAGGTTGTCCTTCAGTTCCTTGTCGTCGATGATGCGGCCATGCTCCATGTCGATCAGGAACATCTTGCCCGGCTGCAGACGCCACTTCTTGACGATCTTCGATTCGGGAATGGGCAGCGTGCCCGCTTCCGACGCCATGATGACGAGGTCGTCGTCGGTGATGATATAGCGCGCCGGACGCAGGCCGTTACGGTCTAGCGTCGCGCCGATCTGGCGGCCGTCGGTGAACGCGATGGCAGCGGGGCCGTCCCACGGCTCCATCATCGCGGCGTGATATTCATAGAACGCGCGGCGGTTGTCGTCCATCAGCGTGTGCTGCTCCCATGCTTCCGGGATCATCATCATCACCGCGTGGACGAGCGGGTAGCCCGCCATCACGAGCAGTTCGAGACAGTTGTCGAACGAGGCCGTGTCCGATTGGCCCGGGTAGATCAGCGGCCAGAGCTTCGGCAGATCGTCGCCGAGCACGTGCGAGGCGATTGCGCCCGTCCGCGCGTTCAGCCAGTTGACGTTGCCCTTCACCGTGTTGATTTCGCCGTTGTGGGCGATCATGCGATACGGGTGAGCCAGTTCCCACGCCGGGAACGTGTTGGTCGAGAAGCGCTGGTGCACGAGCGCGAGCGCCGACACGACGCGCTCGTCCTGCAGGTCGCGGTAGTACACGCCGACCTGGCCCGCCAGCAGCAGACCCTTGTAGACGACCGTGCGCGCCGAGCACGACGGCACGAAGTATTCCTTGCCGTGCTTGAGCTTGAGCGCCTGGATGCGGTGGCTCGCCGTCTTGCGGATCACGTACAGCTTCCGCTCCAGCGCGTCCGTCACCATGATGTCCTTGCCGCGGCCGATGAAGATCTGGCGGATCAGCGGCTCGCTCGCCTTCACGGTCGGCGAGATCGGCATGTTGTGGTCGACGGGCACGTCGCGCCAGCCGAGCACGACCTGGCCCTCGGCCTTTACCGTGCGCTCCAGCTCCTGTTCGCACGCGAGACGCGATGCGTGTTCCTTTGGCAGAAAGATCATGCCGACGCCGTATTCGCCCGCGGGCGGCAACGTCACGCCCTGCTTCGCCATTTCCTCGCGGTAGAACGAGTCGGGAATCTGGATCAGGATGCCCGCGCCGTCGCCCATCAGCGGATCGGCGCCGACGGCGCCCCGGTGATCGAGGTTCTCGAGGATCTTCAGGCCTTGCTGGATGATCTCGTGGCTTTTCTTGCCCTTGATATGCGCAACGAAGCCGACGCCGCATGCGTCGTGCTCGTTCTGCGGGTCGTAAAGACCCTGCGCGGCGGGAACCGTGGAAATCGGCTGCTGGTGGTCGTTCATGGGGACACCGTCTGTCAGGGGCCGTGGGGGCCGTTGAACCATTTTTCTCGTTGCGGCGGTTTGCGGGTAACCGCGCGGGCGACCGCTGAATGTGCGATGCGGGATGTTGCAGTTGCACATCGGGACGCCGGAAATCGGAATATACGCGACGAATCAAAGGAATAGCAAACAAAATGTGATGGTCGAACCCCAATTATCAATATGGTGCATTTGCCCTCTTATTAATTGGTGCCATATCAAAACAGGGCAAAAGAAAACGGCATATCGAGATGCCGTTCGCTTTTGTTACCACCGCCAAATGACTGATCGCAAAGACTTTATTGCGTTTGCGGCGTCTCCCGCACCTTGCGCGGCCGGCCGCGCGGCAGCGGCGAAACGCGCCGGTTCGCCGCCCGCGCCGCCCACTCCCGATACGAATCGCTGCCGAGCACCCAGCCCTTCAAGGTGGCCTGTTGCAGCTGATTGGTCTCGCGTTCGTCGAGCGGCTGCTCGCACAGTTCGCGATATGCGCGTTGACGTTCGAACGGCGTATTCCCGAGCGACCAGTACAAACGGTGGTCGGTAATCAGACTGTCTAAGGTTAGCCCGATGTGATGCCGATAACTGGACCATCGATAGTCTTCGGGCGTGCTCACCAGCTGATTGCGCACGGGCGACAACTCGACCACGCGGCTCGCCAGCAGAAAGTACTTCTCGCCTTCGATGACGGTCGCGCGATAGCGGCCTTCCCACAGCGTGCCGCGTCGCGAATAACGGCGATTGAAGTGCGCGACGTAGCGCCGGCCGACTGCCTGCATGGCTTTGGGCAGGCTCGATTCGTCGGTGGGCGTGACGAGCAGTTGCACTGCGCCGGGCATCAGCGCGTACGCATGCACGGACAGATGGTGATCGCGAGAAGCCGCTTTCAGGCAATCGATGAACAGCTCGTAATCCTGGTCGTCGACGAATGCGGGCTGCTGGTCGAGTCCGCGCAGGATCACGTGCTGCGGCTGGTCGGGGACATAAAGACGTGCAAGCCGTGCCATGCTGGATTATCCAAAGTCGCGTTGGTACATACCCGAAGGTCCGAAAAACTGTGCCGGCGCGGCTTCACGCGCCGTGCGGGTCTGCCGGAAAAGCGCAAAAAGCCTAGGCAGAACGCTCTAACCGGCGCATATGGTTTGTTTGAAACGTTGTGGTCATAATTGGCGGGCCTTTTTTGGAGGAGCACAAATGAAATTAAAACAGGCCTTGGGGGTCGCGGCACTCGCTTGCATAACAACCACAGCGCACGCGCAATCGGCCGGCAGCATGTTCGTCACGACAGGGTGGTTCCATCTTGCGCCTCAGTCCAGTAGTCAGCCGTTGAAAGAGACAAACGTCAACGGTACGCCCGTCAACATCACCGTGCCCAATACGGGCGCCGAACTCGGCGATGGCGACACCATCGGTTTTACTGCCGGCTACTTCGTCACCGATCACATCGCTACGGAATTCGTGATCGGCGTGCCGCCGCAATTCGACCTGAAGGGCACGGGCTCATTCGAGCAATACGGCAAGCTCGGTTCGGCAAAACAGTGGAGCCCGACGCTGCTGCTCAAGTACTACTTCAACCAGCCGCAGGCGAAGTTCCGTCCGTATCTCGGTATCGGCGTGAGCCGTATCTGGTTCACCGACGAGCACATCACGAACGGCACATTCCAGAACAACGTACTTCATGGTCCGACCACCGTGACAACGGATAGTTCGTGGGAGCCCGTGTTTAATGCCGGCTTCACCTACGCATTCACCGATCACTGGTTTGCAGGCTTCTCGATTTCGTACCTGCCGCTTTCCACGACGGCAAAGCTGAACACGACGGCGAACACGCCCATCGGTCCCGTCAACGTGCAATCGGAAACGAAGATTCGTCTGAACCCGATCGTCACGTATGTGAACCTCGGGTACCGCTTCTAACACAACAGGTTAGTCCAGTTTTTCGGGCTTGAACAACGCCGATTCGCAAAAGCGCGTCGGCGCTTTCCATGCGTTCACGATACTCGTATGCATGCCCTTTCGTCTCCGGCGAATAGCGACATCATTCCTGTCACACGCGCCCTCTTTGTTTGCAGCGCAGGCCCGCCGTTGTAAATTTGACTGAGAAGCATGCGCCGCCGGTGCATTTTCTGCCGGATGCAGCGTGCATCGAACGACGCGCAGCGCCCGTTCATCGCGTCTCGCCTGGCGGGCACCGAAGTTGCGTCAGAGGATACTTCCCGCGCTGTGTTGCGGGGATGTACAACCACCCTCATCGACGGAGCGACCATGACTGCACTACCTAATACGCGAGATGCGCTCGGCGAATCCTGGACGACGGCGGGCCGTCGTGCGCGCCGCATTGCGCGCCACAGTCGACATGCTGCTGAAGATATTGCCAGCGAGCTGCGCACTTTGATGAACGAACTCGAGAACACGCTGGGCGACGGCACGCAGGCCGACGCTGCGGTACTGCGGACGCAACTGCGCAAGCGACTCGACGACGCGCGCTCGCGCCTCAACGATACGCGCGACGTGATGCGCGAACGCGCGCAGGCCGCGATGAACGACGCAGACGATTTCGTGCATGAAAATCCGTGGCGAACGATTGCCGTGGTCGGCGGGCTTGCGCTGATCGCTGGCGCGTTGATCGCTCGCGGCGGCTCGCGCTGATGCTTTGCTCAGGCTGAAGGGCGCGTTGAACGCGCCAGGCGGGCCGGGCTGAAGACTGGGACTTCGGATCGCTGCTGCGAAGGACAGGCGCGGCGCACGCTCTGTGCGCCGCTTCCTTGCCTTGCGCCTCCGACCGTGCGTGTTTCGCCGCGCACCGACGCACTGACGCGTCAATCGCCGTCGACGACGAACAGCCGTTGATACTCCTTCGATGCGTAGCGATCGGTCATGCCCGCAATGTAATGCGCGATCAGGCGCGGCTGTTTCGCCGCGTCCGGCGTTTGATAATTGGGCGGCAGCAGCCGGGGATCGTCGATGAATGCGTCGAACAGCCCGGCGATCACGCGCCGCGCCTTGTTCGCCATGCGCATCACGCGATAGTGCCGATACAGGTTCCTGAACAGAAACCGCTTGAGCGCGGTCGCCTGTTCGGCAATCGCATCGCTGTGCGCGACGAGCGGAGGCGCGCGGCGCACGTCGTCGAGCGAGGCGGGCGCATGCCGTTCGATATTGCGTGTCGTCGTTGCGATCAGATCGACGATCAGCGTATTGATGATCCGGCGCACGGTTTCGTGGATCAGCCTGCGCCCTTCGATCCGCGGATAGTCGCGCCGCGCGGCCTCGTAGTGCGTGCGCCATAGCTCGACCTCGGCGAGCTGATCGATGGTGAGCAATCCCGAACGCAGACCGTCGTCGACGTCGTGATTGTTGTACGCGATTTCGTCGGCCAGATTGGCGATCTGCGCTTCGATCGACGGTTGCCGGCCCTCAAGGAAGCGCTCGCCCAGTTCACCGAGACGCCGCGCGTTGTCGCGTGAGCAGTGCTTGAGGATGCCTTCGCGCGTCTCGAAGCACAGGTTCAGGCCGTCGAACGCGCCGTAATGCTCTTCGAGATCGTCGACAACGGCGAGGCTTTGCAGATTGTGCTCGAAGCCGCCGTAGTCGCGCATGCATTCGTTGAGCGCGTCCTGCCCTGCGTGACCGAACGGCGTATGGCCGAGATCGTGTGCGAGCGAAATTGCTTCGACAAGATCTTCGTTCACGCGCAAGTTGCGCGCGACGGAACGCGCGATCTGCGCCACTTCGAGACTGTGCGTGAGCCGCGTGCGAAACAGATCGCCTTCGTGATTCACGAAAACCTGTGTCTTGTACTCGAGCCGCCGGAACGCAGTGGAGTGCACGATCCGGTCGCGATCGCGCTGGAATTCGGTGCGTGCGCTGGGCGGCGCTTCATGATGACGCCGGCCGCGCGACTGCGAAGAATGTGCGGCATACGGCGCGAGGTGCGCTTCGAGCGCGGCGGTGGTGGGCAACGACGCGACGCCCGAGGCTGGCGTCGCCGGAATGTCGATCGATTCGCTCAGATTGTCGCTGCGTATTTCACTCACCGATATCTCCGAATCAAACCCGACGACCGCTATTTTGAGCCGCTGCGTGTCGCGTCAGGTGCCGACGCTGGCGTCGAGCGTTTTGAGCACCGCGTCGTCGGGTGCGGGTGTGATCAGTGTGTCGCCGAAACGCTTCAGCAGGATGAACCTGATTTCGCCCGCCTCCGCTTTCTTGTCGACCCGCATCAGATCGACATAGCGCGCCGCGCCGAGCGCGGGCGCCTGAACGGGCAGATGCGCCGATTTGATGACGGTGACGAGCCGCTTGCGCGCGGCTTCGTCCAGATGACCCAGACGCACGGACAGATCTGCTGCCATCACCATCCCGCAGCCCACCGCTTCGCCGTGCAGCCACTCGCCGTAGCCGAGTCCCGCTTCGATCGCGTGACCGAACGTGTGACCGAAGTTGAGGATGGCACGCAAGCCGCCTTCACGCTCGTCCTTCGCGACTACCGATGCCTTGATCTCGCACGAACGCTTCACGGCTTCCGCCAGCGCTTGCGGCTCGCAGCGGTTGAGCGCTTCGATATTCGCTTCGATCCACTCGAAGAACGCGGCGTCGGCAATCGCGCCCGTCTTGATGACTTCCGCAATGCCCGCCGCCAGTTCGCGCGCCGGCAGCGTGCGCAGCGCGCCGATATCGGCGATCACCGCTTGCGGCTGGTAGAACGCGCCGATCATGTTCTTGCCGAGCGGATGATTGATGCCCGTCTTGCCGCCCACCGACGAATCGACCTGCGACAGCAGCGTAGTCGGCACCTGGATGAACGGCACGCCGCGCATGTAGCAGGCGGCTGCAAAACCCGTCATGTCGCCGATCACACCGCCGCCGAGCGCGATCAGCGTGGTCTTGCGATCGGCCCGCGCGCCGAGCAGCGCGTCGAAAATCAGGTTCAGCGTTTCCCAGTTCTTGTACGCCTCGCCGTCGGGCAGCACGACCGTCGTCACCTCCTTGCCGAGCGGCGCGAGCGCCTGGCGCAGCGCGTCGCCGTACAGAGGATCGACCGTCGAGTTGGTGACGATCGTCACCGACGCGCCGCGAATATGCGGCGCGAACAGTTCGCTCTTGCCGATCAGATCGGCGCCGATATGGATGGGATAGGCGCGCTCGCCCAGTTCGACGTTGACGGTAATCATGGCAGTCATCTCGTCATTATGACGCAGTAGGCTTGGCGACGCCCGCCATCTCGAGCTGCATCAGCACCATGTTGACGAGCCCGTTGACGGACGGACGGCCTGTTTCGATCACGAAGTCGGCACATTCGCGGTAGAGCGGATCGCGGACCTCGTACAGCGCTTCGAGGCGTCCTTTCGGATCCTCCGTCTGCAGCAGCGGGCGATTCTTGTCGCGGCGCGTGCGCAGCCAGAGGTCGTGCGGATTGGCGCGCAGATAGACGACGATGCCGTGCGCGCGCAGCGCCTCGCGGTTTTCCGGGCGCAAAACCGCGCCGCCGCCCGTTGCGAGAACAATGCTGTCGCGCCCCGTGAGCTCTGCGATCACCTGCGCTTCGCGGTCGCGGAAGCCCGATTCGCCTTCCAGTTCGAAGATCACCGGGATGCGCGCACCCGTGCGCGCCTCGATTTCATGGTCGGAGTCGAAGAACGGGCGATTCAGCCGGCGCGCCACGGCCCGGCCCACGGTGGTCTTGCCTGCCCCCATGAGCCCTACAAAAAAAACGTTGGCGTGTGCGTCCCGCGCTTGCAACTTATCCTCTGGCTAATCCGGTGTAGTTCGTGCGGCAGCTTACTGGCAAAGCGCCTGCCTTGTCGAGCCTGACGGCCGGCGCGGCTGCCGCCCGTCGTGCTTTCGGCCCATGCCCGTGGCGCTTTGCCGGCACTTTGCCGATGATTCGTCAATTTGTCTGCACAACCCTCGGCGTGATGAAAACGACGAGTTCGCTGCGCAGATCGCGATGGGCGCGATGACGGAAAAAGGCGCCCAAAAACGGTATTTTGCCCAGGAGCGGCACGCGCGTCACATCATCGCGGTCGTCCGTCTCGTAGATTCCGCCGATCGACACCGTTCCGCCGTCTTCCACTTCGACGCGCGTCTGCACGTGTTTGGTGTTGATCGCGGGCCCGGACGCCGTCTGCTCGCCAACGCTGTCCTTGGCGACATCGAGATCCAGCACGACACGGCCGTCGGGCGTGATCTGCGGCTCGACCTCCAGTTTGAGGCTCGCGCGGCGAAACTGCACGCCCGACACGCCCTGCCCGACTTTCGCCTGGTACGGCAGCTCGGTGCCCTGCTCGACGATCGCCTTCATCCGGTCCGCCGTGACGACGCGCGGGCTCGATACGATCTGGCCGCGCCCATCGGCCTCCAGTGCGCTCAGCTCGATGTTCAGAAGCCGCGTCGCCCGTGCCGCGAACAGCGTCAGTCCGGCCGTGGCCGCGTCGAAGCCGGAGATCGGCCCTGCCGACAGATCGACGATCGCACCGTCCTTTCCGCCGACCAGCCCCATCGCCTTGCCGTCCTCATTGGCGCCCGCCATCGACAGCTTTACGCCGAGATTGCGCGAAAAGCCCTTCTCCGCTTCGACGATGCGCGCCTCGATCAGCACCTGGCGCGTCGGCCGGTCGAGCGACGCGATCAGTTCCGCGATCTGCGCGAGCCGCGCGTCGAGATCGGTGACAAAGAGCAGATTGGTGCGCGCATCGGACATCGCCGCGCCGCGTTTGGACAGCACGCGCTGATTGCCCGATACCGTCAGCAGCTTGCGCAGTTCTTCGGCATGCGCATAGTGCAACTCGAACGTCCGGCTCGCGAGCGGTTCGAGTTCGGCGGCACGGGCGTGCGTCTCGAAACGCTGACGCTCGCGCGCCGCCAGTTCCGACAGCGGCGCGACCCAGATGACGTTGCCGCGCTGCTCCATGGCGAGTCCGTTGACGTCGAGCAGCGTATCGAAGGCGGCGCGCCACGGCACGTTGTCCAGATGCAGCGTGACCGCGCCGCGCGCCTTTTCGCTCGCGACGATATTCAGGCCCGTGAACTTCGCGAACGCGCCGAGCACCGCACCCAGTTCGGCATGCTGGAAGTGCAGCGTGATCGGCCGGTCAGCGGAAGCCGACGCCGAAGCATTCGTGCTCAGACGCACGGCGGGCGGAAGAGGAACAGGCGGGCCTTCGAGCGATTCCTGCCGCGCTTCGGCTCGCGTTTGAGGTTTCGGCTCGGCTTCGCCGTGCGCAAGAGCGGACGGATGCGCTGCCTCCGACGCCACGCCGTCCTCATTCGCTTGCGGCGTGAACGGGTTGGCAACGTCTGTCGTGATCGCGCGAGGCAGCGGCGGCATACCGGAAGGCATCATCGCGTCGTCGAACGGCATGTCGGCGGGAAGCGGCGGCACTGCCGCGCGCGCCGTCATCGTGACGATAGCAACCGATGCGAGCGCCCATCGCAGGGGAGCGATCCATGTCATTCGACCGCCTCCGCCAAAGTCAGCGAATGCGCGCTGCCGTCCCGCTTCGCCAGCGTCAATGCGCGGGCATCGACATTGGCGACACGCTCGCCTCCCCACTCTTGCCCCGTTTCGAGCGTCGTGCCGCCTTCGCCCGTTTCGATCAGCGCAAGACCGCGCATGCGATCGGCCAACAGCCCGACCAGCCGCATCGGTGACGAACCGTCCTCCGACGCCGATGCAATCGAAGCCGGCCGGAACGGATCGTAGAAGACGATCTCCTCGTCGGGATCGAATGCGTCGGGATCGTTGCGCAAGCTCCGGCGCGCGACATCCTGCACGGGATGAATCGCGCCGAACGAATGCAGCGTCGCGCTGACAGACAAACTCTCGCCCTGACGCCTGAGCGTGACTTCATCTGGCACGACGAGAACTGGCAGGCTCGCGAGCGCCTCGAAGAAATCGGCGGTATGGTCAAAGTCCCCCCGCGCGGTCACACGCAGCGGACGCATGGTGTCGAGTCCGCTTCCTGCGACGGCCCCCGGTTCGATCGACAGCAGCGTCAACTCATGGAGCGACGCCAGTTGCGAGATCACGCGGATGTCGTCGGCGGAGGTCCAGTTTGCCGGCATGCGTGTCACGCTTGCCGCCTTGCGCAAAGCCGGCAACTGCGCGACAGCCGCTCCGGCTTCGCTCAATTTGCGCTGCGCGACGGACAATGCTTCGCGGCTCGCCTGCACGCCGCTCATGTCCGCTGCAAGCCACGCATTCGCGCCGAGCGCGAACGCAGCCACGGCCACACACAACGCGACGAGCCAGCGTCGCCGCACACTCCATGCTTCGAGTGGCACGCGCAGGCGCTCGACAAGCGCCTGTCCCGCACGCTCGCGCGCTGCCGGCCTGCCGAAGCGCCCAGCAATCGTCATGTTCATTTCTTACCTCTCGTGTTCGGTGATGAAGCTGCCGGCGCTTTGGACGTCATTGACGCGCCGTCCCATTTCAGATGCGCGGTCACTTCGAATGCCGTCGCCGGATCGGTCGAATTCGCTGCATTGGTCGCGCGATGCACGTCACTCAGATCCGAATCCTTCACACCCTTCAGTCCGGCGAGGCGGTTCAGCCACGCCGACGGCGCCGCGTGATCCGTGGATGTCGCGAGCAGTTCCGTCTCACGCTCCCGGTGCCGCAACTGCCTGACGACGACCGACTCTGACGACTCCTGACTCAACGCATCGAAGAGATCGAGCAGATGAACGAGCGGCTCCGAGCGCTTTGCCGCGCGCTCGTTCTGCAAGCGTTCGTTGCTGGCTTCGCCCGTCAGCCGCACATGCTCGGCAAGAGGCGACGCGAGCGCCGCAAGCTTCTGCTCGATGGCTGAGCGCTCCCTGTCAAGGTGAGACCGCTCGAACGTCTGCCACATCATCAGCAGCGCCACAGCAACGCAACCGCACACCACGGCGCCAGACCATTCGATATAGCGGCGCCGGCGAGCGAGCCGCGCGTCGCGCTGCCGGTGCGGCAAGAGATTGAAGCCTCGTAGGCCCGGACGCGCCGCCGTCATTGCGCGATGCCACGCAGCGCCAGACCGAATGCGACTGCGAACGAAGGCTCGTGCATCAGCTCGGAGTGCGGAATGACGTTGCCGTCGCTCAGCGAAGAACAGTCGAACGGCAGCACGGAGCAGCCCAGCGCATCGCCGATATCGGCGAGCGAAAAGCACACGCCTTCGAGCAGGTCGATTTCGCCGCCCACCAGCGCGCACACGCTCAGATTGTTTTCGGCGAGATCGCGCAATGCGTCGGCCACGCACGAATACTCAGGCGACGGATAGCGGATTTCGTCTGCGATGGTTTCTCCTTCGATACGCCAGCCGTACACGCCGTCGCTGCCGATCCAGATCGCGGCGTACGGGTCGTGCAGGTCGAGTTCGAACTTCGCGGCATGACGCAGCGCGCGCAACGCCGCATGCGGTTCGACATCGACCGTGGTCAGCGTGACGCCCGCCATTGCGGCGCATTCGATGCGTGCTTCGAGATGTTCGCGCGCCGTCGCGGCAATCGAGACGGCGCCAGGATGCAGCGGCGAGTCCTCCACGAACCAGTCGACGGCCAACGCATGACGTTCGATGCCCGCGATCCGCTCGGCCTCCATCAACACGGCAGGCTCAAGCGACGCGGACATTCGCGACGGGCCGTTCACGTGAGCGGCGTGCAGACGCGTGGTAAACGTCGCGGAACCGGGAATCGCCATCGCGCAGCGCAATGCCGCCGACACGCATTGCTGCGGAAGGTTGCCGAACGCCGCGCACAACGTGCGCGCCACCGCCTGCCGGTCCACGATGTCCGCGCCCGCCATCGCGCCCGGCGCAAGCGGCTCCAGCGCAACGCATTCGATCCGTATGGGTTCCATCTTTCGCGCGCTGCAACTCAGCGCGACGAGCCTCACCGCTTGCGCGCCGACATCGATGCCGACTGCCTGGCGACGCATCGCCATTCGTAACGAGTCTTTCAACGCCATTCCATCCTCCCTCGGATACCAACGGAAACTGAAGGCCCGCGGCGTTCGGACGACGCGGGCAACGGGAAGGATTCTGCGGAGCGCCAAACGGAAGCGAAATTCGTCCGAATGGCTAATGGTCGGGTAATCGATATCCGGCGACAATCAAAGGAACTAGAGTGCTCTCAACGTCGTGCGGTTTGCAGCAGCAGTAAGCACGCCGAAAGCTGCCATACCGGGCGGCTATAATCGCGGGACCGTTTTCTGGTGTTCATATGCAATCCACGACTCCTACGTCTCCGCCTCCGGCGCCGCAGAAGCGCAAGCGTCCTCTCTGGCTGAAGATCATTCTTGGCTTCTTCGGGCTGATCCTCGCCGGGATCATGTGCGTCGTGCTCATACTGGGCTACGCGCTGGTCGTCGCGACGCCGAATCTGCCGTCGCTCGACGCGCTGACCGACTATCGTCCGAAGGTGCCGCTGCGCATCTATACGGCCGACCATGTGCTGATCGGCGAATTCGGCGAAGAGCGGCGCGACATCGTGCACATGCGCGAGGTGCCGGACAATCTCAAGAAAGCAGTGCTCGCGATCGAAGATGCGCGCTTTTACGATCACGGCGGCGTCGACCTGATGGGCATCGCGCGCGCGAGCATCGTCGCGCTCACGAACGGCCATGCAACGCAAGGCGCGAGCACGATCACGATGCAGGTGGCGCGCAACTTCTTCCTCTCCAGCGAGAAAACTTACACGCGCAAGATCTACGAGATGCTGCTCGCGTACAAGATCGAATCGAAGCTGAGCAAGGATCAGATTCTCGAGGTGTACATGAATCAGATCTATCTCGGTCAGCGCGCGTATGGCTTTGCAAGCGCGGCGCGCGTGTACTTCGGCAAGGATATGAAGGATCTCTCGCTGGCCGAATGCGCAATGCTGGCCGGTCTGCCGAAGGCGCCCTCCGCCTACAACCCGGTGGTGAATCCGAAGCGCGCGAAGGTGCGTCAGGAATACATTCTTCAGCGCATGCTGGAACTCGGCTACATCTCGCAGGACCAGTACGAGACGGCGAGCCGCCAGCCGCTCATCGTCAAGGGCGCGGGTAAGGAATTCAGTGTGCACGCCGAATACGTCGCCGAAATGGTGCGGCAGATGATGTACGCGCAGTATCGCGAAGAGGCCTACACGCGCGGCCTGAACGTCGTCACGACGATCGATTCCGCCGATCAGGACGCCGCCTACCACGCGTTGCGCAGAGGCTTGCTGGACTACGAGCGGCGTCACGGCTACCGCGGTCCGGAAGCGTTCATCGACTTGCCCGCCAACGCCGACGAGCGCGAGCAGGCAATCGACGACGCGCTGCTCGAACATCCCGACAACGGCGAGATCATCGCCGCCGTGGTGACGTCAGCAAGTCCGAAGCAGGTGCAGGCCACGTTGATCGACGGCAACGGTGTGACGATTCAGGGCGACGGGCTGCGCTACGCAACGTTTGCGTTGAGTTCGCGCGCTCAGCCGAACCAGCGCGTGCGGCCGGGCGCCATCATCCGTATCGTGAAGAACGACGACGGCAACTGGTCGATCACGCAATTGCCGCAGATCGAAGGCGCGTTCGTTTCGGTCGTGCCGCAGGATGGCGCGATCCGCGCGCTCGTGGGCGGCTTCGACTTCAACAAGAACAAGTTCAATCACGTGACGCAGGCGTGGCGCCAGCCGGGCTCGAGCTTCAAGCCGTTCATCTACTCGGCGTCGCTCGAAAAGGGACTTGGACCAGCGACCGTCATCAACGACGCGCCGCTGTTCTTCAGCGCCGCCGAAACGGGCGGCCAGGCGTGGGAGCCGAAGAACTACGGCGGAGGCTTCGACGGCCCGATGTCGATGCGCACCGCGCTGCAAAAGTCCAAGAACCTCGTGTCGATCCGCATCCTCAATCACATCGGCACGAAGTACGCGCAGCAGTACATCACGCACTTCGGTTTCGACGCGGAACGTCATCCCGCGTATCTCCCGATGGCGCTCGGCGCGGGTCTCGTCACGCCCCTGCAAATGGCGGCCGGCTACTCGGTGTTCGCGAACGGCGGCTATCGCGTGAATCCGTATCTGATTGCCGAAGTGACCGATCAGCGCGGCATGGTGGTCGCACACGCCGAACCGCTCGTCGCGGCCAGCAACGCACCGCACGCGATCGAGCCGCGCAATGCCTACGTGATGAACAGCCTGCTGACGAGCGTCGCGCAGCGCGGCACGGGCGCGAAGTCGAACGTTCTGAAGCGCACCGATCTCGCGGGCAAGACAGGCACCACCAACGATTCGCGCGACGCGTGGTTCGCCGGCTATCAGCACACCCTGTGCGCGATCGCGTGGATGGGCTACGACAATCCGCGCAGCCTCGGCGACAAGGAAACGGGCGGCGGGCTTGCGCTGCCCGTGTGGATCGACTACATGGGACGCGCGCTAAAGGGCGTGCCCGAGTATAAGATGCCGATGCCGGAAGACGTCGTGACGATCGGCGACGAGTTGTACTTCGACGACTTCACACCCGGCAACGGCTTCGTGTCGACGGTCGGCGTGACGCTGCCGCCGCCAGGCGCAAGCGATGCGAGCGGTGCACCGGCGGCCGTCGGCGCGCAGGAGAAGGAGGACATCATGAACCTGTTCAAAGGTCACTGACTCCGGACCGCTGCCCGAAAAAAAAGCCGCCGCGTGTCGAACGCGGCGGCTTTTTGTCTTCTGCGACTGCGCGTCGGCCGGCTCAAACCACGCCGACCGCCGATGCTTACGGCGCAATCTCCACCGGCTCACCCGCCTGCTGCGTCGCGTAGTCGGACAGCGCGGCATAAAACTCGGTGCCGTTACGCGTATCGCGCCACTCGCCGTCGACGAAACGGAAGTGGTATCCGCCCGATTTCGCGGCGATCCAGATTTCCTGCATCGGCGGCTGCAGGTTGACGATGATCTTCGTGCCGTTCTCGAATTCGAGCGTCAGCACATTGCCGCTGCGCTCGAACTCGATGTCGGCGTCTGCACCGTCGAGCGAGCGTTCGATGGCCGCAAGCACAGCCTCGGCGCGGGTCAGGTATTCACTGTCGGACATGCTAAACTCCAGCGATTATTTATTCAGGGACAGTCATGCGAGTCGTTTTCCGGACGAGCGGCACGGCCACGATTCTAGCGGTTCTGGCTATTGTCGCAGGTGTCGCGCTAAGCGGCTGCGGACAACGCGGCGCGCTCTACTTGCCGACCGTTCCGCCGCTTCCGGCCAAACCGACTGCACAAACGCAGCCCGCCTCGCCCGACGAAGCGAAATCCGCTGCCAACGCTCAAGGTTCGATTCCCGATACGTCGGGTACGCCGCTGTCCCTGTCGCCCGATTCCGAATTGCGCACTGCACCTGCCCAACCGGCATCGGCTGCATCCACAGCTCAATAAGACTGTCGCATGACTCAATCCGCTTTTGCTTACGTCAACGGCGTGCTGCACGCTGAAGGCGTGTCCGCCGTGTCGCTTGCCGAGCAGTTCGGCACGCCGCTCTACGTCTATTCGCGCGACGCGCTGACCAAAGCGTGGCACGCGTACGCCGACGCATGCGCCGGCCGACGCGCCACCGTGCACGTCGCCGTCAAGGCGAACAGCAACCTGGCCGTGCTGAATCTGTTCGCGCGCATGGGCGCAGGGTTCGACATCGTGTCGGGTGGCGAACTGGCGCGCGTGCTCGCGGCGGGCGGCAAAGCGGAAAACACGGTGTTTTCCGGCGTCGGCAAGAGCATCGCGGAAATGCGCGAAGCGCTCGCGGCAGGCGTGAAGTGCTTCAACGTCGAATCGATTCCCGAACTCGATCGCCTTAACGCGGTTGCGGGCGAGATGGGCAAGAAGGCGCCCGTGTCGCTGCGCGTGAATCCCGACGTCGACGCGAAGACGCATCCGTACATCTCGACAGGTCTCAAGTCGAACAAATTCGGTGTCGCCTTCGACGACGCGCGCGCCACGTATCGCGCCGCCGCGTCGATGAAGCATCTCGACGTGGTCGGCATCGACTGCCACATCGGTTCGCAGATCACGGAAGTCGCGCCGTACCTCGACGCCGTCGACAAGCTGCTCGAACTCGTCGATCAGATCGAAGCGGACGGCGTGAAGATCAAGCATGTCGATGTGGGCGGTGGTCTCGGCATCACGTACGACGACGAAACGCCGCCGGACATCGGCGACTTCGTGCGCACGCTGCTCGACCGGATCGAAGCGCGCGGCCATGGTCATCGCGAAGTGTATTTCGAACCGGGCCGCTCGCTGGTCGGCAACGCGGGCATGCTGCTCACGCGAGTCGAGTTCCTCAAGCCCGGCGCCGAGAAGAACTTTGCAATCGTCGATGCCGCGATGAACGACCTCGCGCGCCCCGCGATGTACGAGGCGTATCACGCGATCGAACCCGTCGTGCAGCGTGACGGCGGAAAGCATGTCTACGACATCGTCGGTCCCGTGTGCGAAAGCGGCGACTGGCTCGGCCGCGACCGCGAACTCGCCGTCGAACCCGGCGATCTGCTCGCCATCCGTTCGGCAGGCGCGTACGGTTTCGCGATGAGTTCGAACTACAACACGCGTGCCCGCCCGGCGGAAGTGATGGTCGACGAGGACAAGGCGTACGTCGTGCGCAAGCGCGAGGAAGTGAAGGATCTGTTCGCGGGCGAGACGGTTCTGCCGAAATAACGCCAGGCGTTCACGGGACGCTCAAAACGAAAAGGCGATGCGCTCATGACGCATCGCCTTTTTTATTGTTTCCAACTTCCTGACTGTCAGCTTCTCGCCCGTTGCCCGATCCGGTCACGCGCCCAGATGGCCACGCGCCAACCCAGCAGCGCAATCACGATTGCACCGTAAATCTTCGGCAAGATCAGATCGTGCTTGCCCGCCTTCATCCACCAGAAATGCAGGATCGCGAGCGCCGCGATCAGGTAGATCGCACGGTGCAGCGTCTGCCAGCGACGGCCGAGTTTGCGCACCATCGCTTTCGGCGACGTCACGGCAAGCGGAATCAGCAGCATGAACGCCGCGAAGCCCACCGTGATGAACGGCCGCTTGCCGATATCCTTCACGATTTCGGCGAGATCGAACCACTTGTCGAACCAGAAGTACGTCGTGAAATGCAGCGCGCCGTAGAAGAACGCGTAGAGCCCGAGCATCCGGCGAAAGCGCAGCAGCGCATTCCAGCCCGTCAGCTTGCGTAGCGGCGTCACGGCCAGGGTGATGCAGATGAACACCAGCGTCCACAAGCCCGTCGAGCGCGTGATGAACTCGATTGGGTTCGCGCCGAGTCCGCCCGTGAAGCCGAACAGTACGATGCGCGCAAGCGGATATAGCGCCGCGACGAAGACGGCGATTTTGGCGGGCACGATCCAGCGGTTCGCGCTCGCGCCTGCATTGGCCTTGCGCGGCGTGGCCGCAGCTTTCGCCGCGTTGGCGCTTGCGCGCGCGCCGTTGCCTGTCATGGTGCGTGTCGTATCGGTTGCCATGCGCGCCGCCTCAGAAGTTCTTCTTCAGATCCATGCCCTGATACATCGACGCGACCAGATCGCCGTAGCCGTTGTAAATCAGCGTCTTGCGCTTCGGCGTGAAAAAGCCGTCCTCACCGATGCGCCGTTCCGTCGCCTGACTCCAGCGCGGGTGATCGACGTTCGGGTTCACGTTCGAATAGAAGCCATATTCGTTCGGCGCGTAGGTGTTCCAGCTGGTCGGCGGCTGCTTGTCCACGAAGCGGATCTTCACCAGCGACTTCGCGCTCTTGAAGCCGTACTTCCACGGCACGATGATGCGCACCGGCGCGCCGTTCTGATTCGGCAGCACCTGACCGTAGACGCCCATCGTCAGCAGCGTCAGCGGATTCATCGCCTCGTCCATGCGCAATCCCTCGGAATACGGCCATTCGAGAATCGGCTCGGACAAGCCGGGCATCTGCGACGGATCGGCGAGCGTAATGAATTGCACGTATTTCGCGTTGGCCGTCGGCTGCGCGCGCTTGATCACCTCCGACAGCGGAATGCCGATCCACGGAATCACCATCGACCAGCCTTCGACGCAGCGCAGCCGGTACACGCGCTCCTCGAGCGGCGCGAGCTTCAGCAACTCGTCGATGTCGTACACCTTCGCGTTCTTCACCTCGCCTTCGACGCTCACCTTCCACGGACGCGGCCTCAACGAGCCCGCGTTGTGAGCCGGGTCGCTCTTGTCGGTGCCGAACTCGTAGTAGTTGTTGTACGTGGTGATGTCCTTGTACGGCGTGACCTTGTCGGTGACGACGAACTTCGGATTGGTCTTCGCGCCGAGCTTCTGCGCTTTCGGATCTTGCGCCGCATACTCGGCGAACGCCTCGCCATGCACGCCCATCAGACTGCCAAGCGCCGCCGCGCCCGCCGCCTGCAAGATTCGCCGGCGATTCTCGAACACACGTTGCGGCGTGATTTCGCTGCGCGCTATGTCGTCGCCATACAGTTGGCTGCGTTCGCTTCGCTTGATCCACATGCTGAAAACTCCTTGCCGGGCTCTGCCCGTCCATCGGTATTCGTTCGACTCGCGCGTGAGAGCCGCCGTTCTTCGTTTTGTTAACACACCCGACGCGCAATCCTTCCATATCGGCATAAAAAAACCGCCGGTGCAGTGCACACGGCGGTTTTTCATCATTCGAAACGGGCGGATCTTACAGCTTGCCGTAGCTGTGCAGTCCCGACAGGAACATGTTGACGCCGAGGAACGCGAAACTCGTCACTAGCAGGCCCGTCAGCGCCCACCATGCCGCGACCGCGCCGCGCAGGCCCTTCATCAGGCGCATGTGCAGCCACGCCGCGTAGTTCAGCCAGACGATCAGCGCCCACGTTTCCTTCGGATCCCAGCTCCAGTAGCCGCCCCATGCTTCCGCGGCCCACAGTGCGCCGAGAATCGTCGCGATCGTGAAGAACGCGAAGCCGACGGCGATCGACTTGTACATCACGTCGTCGAGCACATCGAGCGTCGGCAGACGGTCGGACAGCACGCCACGCTCCTTCATCAGATACGCGACGCCCACCATCGCCGACAGCGCGAAGCTGCCGTAGCCAATGAAGTTCGCCGGCACGTGGATCTTCATCCACCAGCTTTGCAGGGCGGGGACGAGCGGCTGGATCTGCTGCGCGTCGCGGCTGATCGAGTACCACATCAGGAAGCCGACGGCCGCGCTGATCACCAGCAGCACGAACGCGCCGAGCGAGCGCGTGTTGTAGTGCCGCTCGTAGTACAGATAGAACAGCGCTGTGATCAGGCTGAACAGCACGAACACTTCGTAGAGGTTCGAGATGGGAATGTGCCCGACGTCCGAGCCGATCAGATACGACTCGTACCAGCGCACCATCAGTCCGACGAAACCCATCAGCACCGCAACCCACGTCATCTTCGAGCCGATCGCGGCGCCCGACGGCGAGCGCGACAGCATGCCGATCCAGTAGAACAGCGTGGCGAGCACGAAGAGCGCGCTCATCCAGAGAATGGCCGACTGGCTCGACAGGAAATACTTGAGGAAGAACGCGTGATCGGCGCGGGTCAGATCGCCGCCGTAAATCTGGATCGCCAGCAGCGACAGCACCGCGATACACGCCATCAGCAGACGAGAAGGCTTCCAGCGCCAGCCCAGCACGACCATTGCAGGCACTGTGCACACCAGCACCAGCTTGTCGTAGTAATTCATGTACTCGTGGTAGCGCGACAGCGCAAAACCCGCGCCCGCGACCAGCGCGAGGGCGAACAGCCAGTCGGACAGGCCCAGACGCTTCAGGAATGGACGGTCGTCCAGCAACGTCTCGCCAGGCAGATGCGGGGTCGAATGCACCGCCGTATCGGCGCGCGGCTTGGCGCGCGAGGATGAGGAAACTTGGGTCAGGTCCATGTGCTTACCGGGTCGAATCGGATGAATCGGCGGACGCCTCGCTGGTTGCGGGGTCGGCGTCCTTTGCCTCGCGGGCGGAATCGGCATCGACAGGCTTGCCGCCCAGCGCCGCGCCCACCGCGTCGCGCGTTTGGACGAATTCCTTCTCGAAATCGAACGTCTTGCGCGCCGTCGACATCGCCATCACGACGCTCACGCCGCGGTCCGCGTCCTTGAGCCAGAACCACAGGCGCCGTTCGCGGACGTAGAACATCGAAAAGATGCCCAAAACGAGGAGCAGGCTGCCAAGATACACGACTTTTTTGCCCGGCGCGCGCGTCAACTGAAATACCGAAGCTTGCACCTGCTTGAAGGAATCAAGCTGCAAATAGACGGGCGAACCGTACAGAAAGCTGTCGGATATCGCGTTGATCGTGCTCTGGACGAACCTGCTCGTGGTCGCGTCGGGCGTGGCCGGCGCTTCTCCCGCCTGCTTTCGCGCGATCTGCCACACGTCCCACATCGATCCTTCCAGCATGCGAAGCAAGAGTCCTGCCGCCTTCTCCTGCTCACCCTTGGGGACGGAACGGTCGATGAACGCAGCGATCGCCTGGAAGCCGCCAACCTTCTGACCATTGGCCGCCTTGCCGAGCGTCGCATCGTCGCCGGCGAACAGCGTCAGCACGCGGGACGCGCTTTCCTCCAGATGCTGCTGCAACTCCGCATTCGACTCCACCGAGCGCTGCGCAAAGTCGCGCGCCGCCTGCGCGCGCACCGCGGGATCTTCGAGCGCCGAACGGATGTGCATCCATTCGTTGACGGTGCCGCGCGCGTCGGCGGGAATGCGCAAATAACGGAACGCGTCGTCCGGATTCGCGCGCATGCCGGCGAGGAACACGCGCTCGCCGCTCACGTCGACGGGCAGCATGTAGTTGTTGTACTCGCGCGCCTGACCGTCCTTGTCGCGCACCTTGTACTGGACCGACGGGCCGACGTTGCGCAGGTCGACCGGCTTCGACGTCTTCGCGCCGGAGCCGAGCCGCTCGTCGAAGGCTTCTTTCAGCGACTGGTGCGCGGCCACGCCGCGCGCATCGTTCTGGCCATTGCCGTTCGAAATGTTCTCGACGTTGATCGCGCGAAAATCGGCGAATTCGACGGTCTGGCCATCGGCGCCGGGAATCGACGCGCCCAGCACCTTCGAGCCGCCGATCTCACCGTTGAACGGCTCGGTCTTGATGTTGCTGCCCGTCATCGGCCAGGCGGTCATCTGCATCTGCGAGCCTCCGTCCTGGAAGCTCGATTGATAGATCGACACGCCGTCATACTCGAACGGCTTGTTCACCTCGACACGCGCCGGAATGCGCTCGCCCGTCTTGTGGTCGATCACGACGATATCGCTCGCGAAGAGCTTCGGCATGCCCGTCGTGTAGTAATCGACGATGAATTTCTTCAGTTCGATCGAGAACGGCAGATCCTGGATCAGCGAGCCGTCCTGCTGGTTCAGGATCGCCGTCGACACGTGCTGGCCCTCGGGCACCCACGCGTAGCCGCGGAAAGTCGGATTACCCTGCGACAGCCGATGCTCGGGCGGAATGTCGTTGATGACGGTGTTGCTACGGATCGGCGTCTTGTCGAAGAGCCACATCTGCAGCTTGATGGGGAGATTACTGTCCAGCAACCCGCCGATGCAGATGATGACGATTGCCAGGTGCGCGGAAATGTAGCCGAGCTTGGTCAGCGCGCCGCGCTTGGCGGCGATCAGCGTCGCGCCTTCGCTTTCGCGCGTCACGTACTTGTAGCCGAGCTTCGCCGAGAGCTTGCCCAACGTGCCGGCGGCTTGCGCGCGCGTCGCGTTCGGCACCGCGAATTCGCCCTTGTGATGGAAAGCGCGCAGGCTGCCTTCGCGGACCTTGTCCTTCCAGCTCTTCGTGTCCGCGATCATCTTCGGCGCGTTGCGGATCACGCACAGCGAGATCGACACGACCAGAAAGCCGAGGATCAGCATGAACCACCACGCGCTGTACACGTTGTACAGGCTCAGCGAGCGGAAGATGTCGGCCCAGAACGGCCCGAACTGGTTGACGTAGTTCGGATACGGGTCGTCCTGCGTGAGCACCGTACCGATGATGCTCGCGATCGACAGGATCACGAGCAAGGCGATCGCAAAGCGCATCGAACTCAGCAATTCGACTGACGTGCGCACGAAGCGCTGCCGCGACTTCAGTTCCAGACCCGACGTGGTGACACTCATTCAAACTCCGACTGAACAGCAAAAAAGGGTGCAGGGATATCGCTGCATGCGATTCCCTCACCCTTTTCTTGTTTTCTCGCCAGCCGCCTGACTGACCCGCGGCCGGCTTCGCTTTCGTACGGACTCTTAATGCAAGCCCGCGATGTAATCAGCGACAGCCTTGATCTCGCTATCCGACAGGCGGGATGCAATGGCGTGCATCGCTTCGTTGTTGTTGCGCGCGCCCGGCCCCTGCGTGAACGCGTTCAACTGCGCCACCGTGTAATCCGACCATTGCCCCGAGATGCGCGGATACTGTGACGGAATACCCTGCCCCGTCGGCCCATGACAGCTTGCGCACGCCGGCACGCCTTTATCGGCGACGCCCGCGCGGTAGATCTTCTGTCCGAGGGGCACTGTGTCCTTGTTGTGCGCGTAACCGGGCTTCGGTGCCTGCGACGCAAAGTACGCCGCCACGTTGACCATGTCCTGATCGGTCAACGCCGCCGCCATGCCCGCCATGATCGCATTGTTGCGAGCGGGCTGCTTCGCGCCGGCTTGTATCTTGAAGTCCTTGAGCTGCTTGACGAGATATTCGGGATGCTGCCCGGCGAGCTTGGGATAGGCCCCGCCCGCGCTGTTACCGTCCGCACCGTGACACGAAGCGCATACCTGCGCTGCGATTGCCTGCCCCCGATTCAAATCCGGCTTTGTCTGATCTGCCGCTGTTGCCTGTACTGCCAAACCTGAAAGACCTGCTGCTGTGTGAAGCACCACCAGAAACTTGCCCAGTCGATTCATTCGCACACCCTGTTTCGTCTTGTGGGAATTAGAGGTTCTGCAAAATACGACAGCGACCACCCGGTCGCCGAGGCCCGCGCGGCGGCCTCACAGGTTTTCAGTAAACCATCGTATTGTACAATAACTCGCTAATCGATCTGGCGCCAGTCGGGCCTCTCCGGCCTTTACGGCGGGGCTGCATCGCCCTTGCATGGCATTTCACCGTCTCCGTCGATGTGCGCAGGACGTCCGCTCGACGTCCATTCACCCGTCCTTCTGGTCTTCTCATGTCTTTCCTGCTCCACCAAGCCCGCTTCTTTACGACCGTCAATCACCTGCGGGATCTGCCGCCTTCGCCGCAGCCCGAGGTCGCTTTCGCGGGGCGCTCGAACGCCGGGAAGTCGACTGCCATCAACATCCTCTGCAACCAGAAGCGTCTTGCCTTCGCCAGCAAGACGCCGGGGCGTACGCAGCACATCAACTACTTCTCGGTCGGTCCGGCAGCCGAGCCCGTCGCGAATCTCGTCGACCTGCCCGGCTACGGTTACGCCGAAGTGCCCGGCGCGGCGAAAGCGCATTGGGAGCAATTGCTGTCGTCGTATCTGCAAACGCGCTCGCAGCTGCGCGGCATGATCCTGATGATGGATTCGCGCCGGCCGCTCACGGAACTGGATCGCCGGATGATCGAGTGGTTCGCGCCGACGGGTAAGCCGATTCACACTTTACTCACCAAGTGCGACAAATTGACCCGCCAGGAGAGCGTGAACGCGCTGCGTACAACAAAGAAAGGGTTGGATGAATATCGCGCGGCGGGTTATCAGGGCGAACTGACCGCCCAGCTGTTTTCTGCGCTCAAGCGGGTCGGCCTCGATGAGGCGCACGAATTGATCGAAAGCTGGATCGCGCCCGATCTGGCGGGCGATTCCGCCAGTCCTGCTGCCACGGAATAAAGCCTTCGTAAGGCCCGAACGCCCGCCGCGGTAAGCTCGCGGTGCTTTTCGTTCGCCCAGAAAAAAACCCGCCGCTTGTTAACGGCGGGTTAAACAGCCTAATCGAAAAACGACAGGCACCCGCTCAGGGAGGAGAAGCGGGGAGGTCAGCGCTAGGCGCCTTGCTCGATCGGTATGATATACCATTGTCTCGAAAAGTTTCTGGCAGGGCACGGCCAGCATTTTTGACTTCTGCAGATACCCTCACATGAGCTTCTATCCGCATCACCGCCCGCGCCGCATGCGCCGGGACGAATTCTCGCGCCGCATGATGCGCGAAAACATCCTCACCACCAATGATCTGATTTACCCCGTCTTCGTGATCGAGGGGACGAACGTGCGTCAGGCCGTTCCATCGATGCCGGGCGTCGAGCGCGTATCGGTCGATCTGCTGATGGGCGTCGCCGAGCAGTGCGTGGAACTCGGCGTGCCCGTGCTGTCGCTGTTCCCGGTGATCGAGCCGTCGCTGAAGACGCCCGATGGCCGCGAGGCAACCAACGAAGCCGGCCTGATTCCGCGCGCCGTGCGCGAACTGAAGAACCGTTTCCCTGAACTGGGTGTGCTGACGGACGTCGCGCTCGATCCGTACACGAGCCACGGTCAGGACGGCGTGCTCGACGAAAATGGCTATGTGATCAACGACGAAACCGTCGAGATCCTTGTCGAGCAGGCACAGACTCAGGCGCAGGCGGGCGTCGACATCGTCGCTCCGTCGGACATGATGGACGGCCGGATCGGCTCGATTCGCGAGATGCTCGAGAGCGAAGGCCACATCCACACGCGGATCATGGCGTATTCGGCAAAGTTCGCGTCCGCGTTCTACGGCCCGTTCCGCGATGCCGTGGGTTCCGCAGCGAACCTCGGCAAGGGCAACAAGATGACGTATCAGCTGGATCCCGCCAACTCGGACGAGGCGCTGCGCGAAGTGCGCGCCGACATCGACGAAGGCGCGGACATGGTGATGGTCAAGCCGGGCATGCCGTATCTCGATATCGTCCGGCGCGTGAAGGACGAATTCCGCTTCCCGACGTACGTGTACCAGGTGAGCGGTGAGTACGCGATGCTGAAGGCGGCTGCGCAGAACGGCTGGCTGGATCACGACAAGGTGATGATGGAATCGCTGCTCGCGTTCAAGCGCGCAGGTGCCGATGGCGTGCTGACGTACTTCGCGCTGGACGCTGCGCGGCTGCTGCGGGCCCAGAAGTGAGTCTTTGATCCTGGCGCGGCGGCGTATCGCGCAATACAAGACAGCGCCGTTATTTAGTGGGAAGCGGAGGTTGCCTCGCGGCGGCCTCCGCTTTTTTCATTGCAAGTCCGCCTGCGTCCTCGAAGGTGCGCTGATCGCTCCGGCTTCTGACCCGGCTCTCAGATCTGAGGCCCCGGCATCGCCCGATCCAGACTTTTCAGGAACGTGTCCGCCGATTCATATCCGACGACGCGCAGCACCTCTTTCCCGCGTCGGTCGAAAAAGATGATTCCAGGCGGCCCGAACAGATTGAAGCGTTTGAGAAGCACCTGATCGTCCGTGTTGTTCGCCGTGACGTCGGCGCGCAGCAGGTTCATTTGCTTCAGCTTCGCTTGTACGCGCGGGTCGCTGAAGGTGAACTTCTCCATTTCCTTGCAGCTGACACACCAGTCTGCGTAAAAATCGAGCATAGCGGGCTGTGCAGCCGTTTTGACGGCCTCGTCGAGCTGTCCTGACGAGCGCACCGGGGCGAACGACAGATCGCTCTGCTGGGCCTGCCCGGAGGCTGCATTCGGGGTATGGCCGGCGAGCACGGCGAGCGGCTTCAGCGGATCCGTCGATCCCGCTGCCAGACCGATCAGCAGGGTCGCGGCCCAGATCGCCAATGCAGCCCCCAGTCCGCGGCCAAGCCCGTGCCAGATCGACGTCGCGTCCGCATGGCGAGAAAACAGTCCCAGAGCGGCGGCAGCGATCAGGAGCCAGGATGCTGCGAGCAACATTTGCGGAATCGGGGGCAACACCGGCCAAACGATCCACAGTGCCGCCGCGAGCAGGATCACGCCGAAGAAGACCTTCACGCTGTCCATCCATGCACCGGCGCGCGGCAGCAACGTACCTGCGCCGAGCCCGATGATGAGCAACGGCACACCCAGGCCGATGCCCATGGAAAAGAGAGCTGCGCCGCCCAGTGCCGCGTTTCCGGTGTGCGCAATGAACGCCAGTACCGCGAATAGCGGCGCCGTCATGCACGCACCGACCACCAGCGCCGAAAGTGCGCCCATCGCCGCGACGGCTGCGAATTTGCCGCCCGAGCGGCCCTCGGACGCCTTCGACACGCCGCTCTGCCAGCGCTGCGGCAACACGATATCGACGCCGGCAATCAGCGTCAGGGCAAACACGGTGAGCAAGACAGCAAACGCCCCCAGCACCCATGGGTTCTGCAGCCATGCACCTAGGCTCTGTCCGACGAGCGCAGCTGCAACGCCAAGCACCGTGTACACGAGCGCCATCCCGACGACATAGGCCAGCGACAGCGCGAATCCGCGCCCTCGCGTCACGCGCGGCCCTTCACCGATGATGATCGCGGACAGAATCGGGATCATCGGATACGAGCACGGCAGCAGGCTCAGCACGACACCGGCAACGAAATACAGTCCGACGATCGCGAAGAACCCGCCGCCTTGGAGCAGCGACTGCGCGTAGTCGGCACTGGTTGCACGCTCGTACCACGAGGCGCCGCCTGGCGCGTCCTGAACCTGAGTCTGCTGCGCGGCGCCTGCAACCGCTGCATGCAGTGCCGCGCCGGTCACGTGGTAGATCCGCTCCATGGGCGGATAGCAGATGCCCGCGTCCGCGCAACCCTGCGACGTCACAGCGAGATCGAACGGACCGCTCGCCTGGCTCACAGGCACGCGAATGGTCAATTCGCCGCGATAGGTCTCGACATTCTTGTTGAACGTCTGGTCGAACTTCACGTGCCCCGCGGGCAATTCCGCTTCACCGATACTGACCGTGCCGTTGCGGGTCGCAAAGGCGAATCGCTCGCGGTACATGTAGTAGCCGTCGGCGATCTTGTAGTGAACCAGCACCTCGCCGGGCTGTTCCGAAGCGCTGAATTTGAACGCGTCGGCGGGATCGAGAAAGTCGTCGGCGCGAACCACGCCGACCGAAGTCAGCGACAGCATCAAAATGCTAGCGATGAAGGTGACAATGCGCGCGAAAGCGCGCCAGCGACGGGACAAACGGTTAAACATGGATCGGGCGTTGCGTTTCGGTGTTCACCCACTGGCCGTATGCGGCCGATGCAGTGACTTGCCAGGAGAGAATTTCGGGGGTGTCGTACGGATGCTGAGCCTGAATGAACCGTTCGAGTTCGAGCGTTCGCGCGACGCTCGTCTTGAACATCAACTGGATCTCTTCTGCCGATTCGATTTTGCCCTGCCAATGGTAGCTCGATTGAACGCCGCCAAGCCGCGCCACGCAGGCGGCGAGACGCGCAGAAAGCGCGTCCTGAGCCAATTTCTGCGCCGTTGCGAGGTCCGGCACGGTCGCCAACACCAAACTCACATTCACGTTCACTGACCGCTCCAGCGCTTTGCATAACAGGGTGACGGTATCGTATCACCTTGTCCCGAGAGCCCGCTCCCCCGCCGAACGGCATAGGAAAAACGCAAGCTGGAAACAAAAAAGCCAGGCTTTCGCCTGGCTTTTTAGCTGTTGTCAGAGCGCTTATTCAGCTTCTGCAACGTTTTCGACTTCCTCGACTTCCGGACGGTCGAGCAGTTCGACCAGTGCCATCGGTGCGTTGTCGCCGACGCGGAAACCGAACTTCAGGATGCGCAGATAGCCACCCGGACGGTTCGCGAAGCGCGGGCCCAGCACGTCGAACAGCTTCGTGACCGAGTCACGATCGCGCAGGCGGTTGAACGCCAGACGACGGTTAGCCAGCGACGGCTTCTTGCCGAGCGTGATCAGCGGCTCGACGACTTTACGGAGTTCCTTCGCCTTCGGCAGCGTCGTCTTGATGACTTCGTGCTCGATCAGCGAGTTGGACATGTTACGGAGCATTGCCAGACGGTGGCTGCTCGTGCGGTTCAGTTTCCGCAGACCATGACGGTGACGCATTTCAATTTCCTTGAATCAAAGTTTTGGTCCAGCTCTTCTATCGCTTTCTGTGAGTCCGAAAGCACGGGCCGGTAGTGAAAAAGGCAAGACGCGGATTTTAAAGGAAAATCCGCGTCTTGACCACTTGCGGTACGACTTCTGTTCGACGCGTATTACTTGTCGAGACCAGCCGGCGGCCAGTTTTCGAGCTTCATGCCGAGCGTCAGGCCACGCGAAGCGAGCACTTCCTTGATCTCGTTCAGCGACTTACGGCCCAGGTTCGGCGTCTTCAGCAGCTCGTTTTCCGTGCGCTGGATCAGGTCGCCGATGTAGTAAATGTTCTCGGCCTTCAGGCAGTTCGCCGAACGAACCGTCAGTTCGAGATCATCGACCGGACGCAGCAGGATCGGATCGATCTGCGGAGCGCGCGACGGTGCCTCTGCCGCTGCTTCCGTGCCTTCCAGCGCTGCGAACACCGACAGCTGATCGACCAGAATACGCGCCGATTGACGGATCGCTTCTTCCGGCGAGATCACACCGTTGGTTTCGATGTTCATCACGAGCTTGTCGAGGTCGGTACGCTGTTCGACACGCGCGCTTTCCACTGCATAGCTCACACGGCGAACCGGCGAGAACGACGCGTCCAGCACGATACGGCCGATAATCTTGGCCGACTCTTCGCCATAACGACGCACGTTGCCCGGCACGTAGCCGCGGCCCTTTTCGACCTTGATCTGAACGTCGAGCTTGCCGCCCTTCGACAGATGCGCGATCACGTGATCCGGGTTGATCACTTCGCAGTCATGCGCGAGCTCGATGTCGCCAGCCGTGACGACGCCTTCGCCTTCTTTGCGCAGCGTAACCGTCACTTCGTCACGGTTATGCAGCTTGAACACCACGCCCTTCAGGTTCAACAACAGGTTGACCACGTCCTCTTGCACACCATCGAGCGTCGAATATTCATGCACGACGCCTGCGATCGTCACTTCGGTAGGCGCATAGCCGACCATCGACGACAGCAACACGCGCCGAAGCGCGTTACCCAAGGTGTGGCCATAGCCGCGTTCAAACGGCTCCATGACCACTTTCGCGTGGCTTTCGCCAAGCGATTCAACTGCAATAATCTTGGGCTTCAACAAACTGGTTTGCATAGGTTTTCCTTTTCAATACCCTCGGCTCGTTACACCGATAAGGCTGACCGGTAACAACCTGAAAATAAACAGCCGAGGCGCCCCCTTGCCTAACGCAATCAGGGAACCTCGGCCGTTAATCCGATTAGCGCGAATACAATTCGACGATCAGGCTTTCGTTGATGTCGCCGGCGATGTCGCTGCGTTCCGGCATTGCCTTGAACGTGCCTTCGAACTTCTTCGAATCGACAGCAACCCAGCTCGGCATGCCGCCTTGTTCAGCCAGTGACAATGCTTCCAGGATACGCGCCTGCTTCTTCGACTGCTCGCGCACCGCGACCACATCGCCCGCCTTCACTTGCAGCGACGGGATGTTCGCGACGACGCCGTTCACCGTGATTGCCTTGTGGCTCACGAGCTGACGCGCTTCAGCGCGCGTCGAGCCGAAGCCCATGCGATACACGACGTTGTCCAGACGCGACTCGAGCAGCTTCAGCAGGTTTTCACCCGTGTTGCCCTTGCGGCGGTCGGCTTCAGCGAAGTAGCGGCGGAACTGGCGCTCGAGCACGCCGTAGATGCGCTTCACTTTTTGCTTTTCGCGCAGCTGCGTGCCGTAATCGGACGTACGAGCGCCCGAGGTGCGGCCATGTTGACCGGGCTTGCTGTCAAGCTTGCACTTGTCAGCGAGCGAACGACGTGCGCTCTTCAGGAAGAGATCGGTGCCTTCACGGCGAGACAGCTTGGCTTTAGGGCCGATATAGCGTGCCACTTTGCATTCCTTCTATGATTGATCACGTGAACTTGCATTCACGCTAGTCCGAACCCTTTGGGTCGAACGGTGGGCTTAGTCAATTCAATAACGCAAGCAGCCTGCTACCGCCTTTAGCGGCAACAGGCGCATGCGGAGCAAGCGTCTTAGATACGACGACGCTTCGGCGGACGGCAGCCGTTGTGCGGAACCGGCGTCACGTCGGAGATCGCGGTGATCTTGATACCAAGACCATGCAGCGCGCGCACCGCGGACTCACGGCCAGGACCGGGGCCCTTGATCCGCACTTCGAGGTTCTTCACGCCGTATTCCATCGCCACGCGACCAGCCGATTCGGCGGCAACCTGAGCTGCAAACGGGGTCGACTTACGCGAACCCTTGAAGCCCTGGCCACCCGACGTTGCCCAGGCCAATGCATTGCCTTGACGGTCGGTGATCGTGATGATGGTGTTGTTGAACGACGCGTGAACGTGAACTACGCCCTCGGCGACGTTCTTCTTAACCTTCTTGCGAACGCGTTGCGCCGCGGAGTTGTTCGAAGCCTTAGCCATTACGTTTTCCTGTAACTGTCAGTCTCGCTTACTTCTTCAGCGATTGCGCTGCACGACGCGGACCCTTGCGCGTACGAGCATTCGTACGAGTACGCTGGCCACGCAGGGGCAGGCCCTTACGATGGCGCACGCCACGATAGCAACCGAGGTCCATCAGGCGCTTGATGTTCATCGTCGTTTCACGGCGCAGATCGCCTTCAACGATAAACTTGCCGACTTCTTCGCGCAGCTTTTCGAGATCTGCGTCGGTCAGGTCCTTAACCTTCTTCGAAAATGCCACACCAGCTGCGACGCAAATGTCGCGCGAACGCGTGCGGCCAACACCGTAAATTGCCGTCAGGCCGATTTCGGTATGCTGGTGATTCGGGATGTTAACCCCTGCGATACGAGCCATTGTTTTTCCTCAAACAAAAAGCGCAAACAAAAGCGCGGCGTTCAGCCTTGACGCTGCTTGTGGCGCGGATCAGAGCTGCAAATCACGCGAACGACGCCCTTGCGCTTGATGATCTTGCAATTGCGGCAAATGCGCTTAACCGATGCCATCACTTTCATGATATTACCCTTTTTTTAAATCACTTCGCCCGGAACACGATCCGCGCACGCGACAGATCGTAAGGCGTCAATTCAACCGTCACCTTGTCGCCCGGAAGGATACGGATGTAGTGCATCCGCATCTTGCCGGAGATATGTCCCAATACGACATGGCCGTTTTCCAGCTTCACCCGGAAGGTAGCGTTGGGGAGGTTTTCGATAACCTCGCCCTGCATCTGGATTACATCGTCTTTGGCCATAAGTCCTTTCAACGCATCGGGACGCCGCCGCCCTTGAAGTTTGCCTTCTTCAGCAGCGACTCATACTGTTGCGACATAACGTACGACTGCACCTGCGCCATGAAATCCATTGTGACGACGACAATGATCAGCAGCGACGTTCCACCAAAATAAAACGGCACATTCCAGCGCAGTACCAAAAACTCCGGAAGCAGGCAGACAAACACGATGTAGATCGCACCGGCCAACGTCAGACGCGTCAGGATGCGGTCGATATAGCGTGCCGTCTGGTCACCCGGACGGATACCCGGAACGAATGCGCCACTCTTCTTCAGGTTGTCGGCCGTCTCTCTGCTGTTGAACACCAGCGCGGTGTAGAAGAAGCAGAAGAACACGATCGCCAACGCGTACAGCAACACGTACACCGGCTGACCAGGCTTGAGCGCTTCGGCCACATTGTGCAGCGTGTCCGCGAACCAGCCGGTCCGCGATCCCGAACTGAACCAGTTCAGGATAGTTGCCGGGAACAGGATGATCGACGATGCGAAGATCGGCGGAATCACGCCCGACATGTTCAGCTTCAGCGGCAGATGTGACGACTGTCCACCGTAGATCTTATTGCCGACCTGCCGCTTCGCGTAGTTCACAAGGATCTTGCGCTGGCCGCGTTCGATGAACACCACCAGATACGTGACAGCTGCAATCAGCGCGACCACGATGATCGCCGAGATGATGCTCATCGAGCCGGTGCGAACCAGTTCGAAAAGACCACCGATCGCATTCGGGAAACCCGCCGCGATACCGCCGAAAATGATGATCGAAATGCCGTTACCCAGACCGCGTTCCGTGATCTGCTCACCGAGCCACATCAGGAACATCGTGCCGGTCACGAGCGTCACAACCGTCGTCAGCCGGAAGACCATGCCAGGATCGATCACCAGTGCCGGCTGGTTTTCCAGCGCGACAGCGATACCGAAAGCCTGAAACGTCGCCAGAACCACGGTGAACACGCGCGTGTACTGCGTGATCTTCCGTTGCCCTGCCTGCCCTTCCTTCTTCAGCGCTTCCAGCTGCGGCGAGACAATCGCCAGCAACTGCATGATGATCGACGCCGAAATGTACGGCATGATCCCCAGCGCGAAAATCGTGAACCGCGAAAGTGCGCCACCCGAGAACATGTTGAACATGCCAAGGATGCCGCCCGACTGGCTTTGGAACAACTTAGCCAGCTGGTCCGGGTCGATACCCGGCACCGGAATATGCGCGCCAATGCGGTAGACGACCAGCGCCAGCAGCAGAAACACTGCTCGCCGACGCAGATCGCCAAACTTCGCCGCGCTTCGACCGGGTTTTGCGAGACTCGGGCTGTTAGCCAAGTACCTTCTCCGATGCAAATGCTAGTGACGGCAATCGACTTGCACGTTACTCGGCGAAAGAACCGCCCGCTGCTTCGATCGCAGCGCGCGCGCCCTTCGTCGCACCCAGACCCTTCACAACGACCTTGCGCTTCAGCTCGCCCGTCGCGATGATCTTGGCGCTCGTCATCATCTCGCCGATCAGACCGGCTTGCTTCAGTGCCAGCAGATCGATTTCGTCGACCGGCAGCTTCTCAAGATCGCCAAGGCGCACTTCACCGACGAATTCCTTCGTCAGCGAGGTAAAGCCGCGCTTCGGCAGACGGCGCTGCAGAGGCATCTGACCGCCTTCGAAGCCGACCTTGTGGAAGCCGCCCGAACGCGATTTCTGACCCTTGTGGCCACGGCCAGCGGTCTTGCCGAGGCCGGAGCCGATGCCGCGACCCACGCGACGCTTTGCGTGCTTCGCGCCTTCAGCCGGCTTCAGGTTATTCAATTCCATTATCAACTCCTTGAGTGCCCGAACGGCCGCTTAGCCGATGACCTTAACGAGGTACGAGACCTTGTTGATCATGCCGCGCACAGCCGGCGTGTCCTGCAGCTCGCTAACCGAGTTCAGGCGGCGCAGGCCAAGACCGCGCACCGTAGCGCGGTGCGATTCGCGGGTCCCAATCAGGCTCTTGACGAGCTGAACCTTGACAGTTTTTTCAGACATGGTGACCACCTTAGCCCAGAATGTCTTCGACGGACTTACCACGCTTCGCCGCGATGTCAGCCGGCGTCGACTGCTTGCGCAGACCGTCCAGCGTCGCACGAACGAGGTTGTACGGGTTCGTCGAACCGTGGCTCTTGGCCACGACGTTTTGCACGCCCATCACGTCGAACACTGCACGCATCGGGCCGCCAGCGATCACGCCGGTACCGTCCTTCGCCGGAGCGAGGAGGACCGTCGATGCGCCGTGCTTACCGTGCACTTCGTGCTGCAACGTACCGTTCTTGAGCGGCACCTTGAACATGTTGCGGCGGGCCTGTTCCATTGCCTTCTGAACAGCGACCGGAACTTCCTTGGCCTTGCCCTTGCCCATGCCGACGCGGCCATCACCGTCGCCAACTACGGTCAGTGCGGCGAAGCCGAGAATACGGCCACCCTTCACGACCTTGGTCACGCGGTTGACCGAAATCATCTTTTCGCGAAGGCCGTCGTCGCGTTCGTCAGCCTGAACTTTCGCTTGCATCTTTGCCATGACGAATTCCTTCCTTAGAACTTGAGCCCGGCTTCGCGCGCCGCATCAGCCAGCGCCTTCACGCGGCCGTGGTAGCGGAAACCCGAGCGGTCAAAGGCGACGGATTCGATGCCGGCAGCCTTAGCCTTTTCTGCGATGCGCTTGCCGATCAGGGTCGCAGCAGCGACGTTGCCGCCCTTGCCCGACTGGTCAGCCAGCTGCGCACGCACTTCGGCTTCGAGCGTCGATGCGCTTGCGAGCACCTTGGTGCCGCACGGCGAGAACACTTGCGCATAGATGTGCGTGTTCGTGCGATGCACGGCCAGACGCGCGACTTGCAGCTCAGCGATCTTGATCCGCGTCTGACGAGCGCGGCGCAGGCGAGATTGAGTCTTATCCATGATTGCGCACCCTTACTTCTTCTTCGTTTCTTTGAGGATCACAACCTCGTTGGCATAGCGCACGCCCTTGCCCTTATAGGGCTCCGGCGGGCGGTAGCCGCGCACTTCTGCAGCGACCTGGCCAACTTTCTGCTTGTCGATCCCCTTGATCACGATTTCGGTTTGCGACGGGGTTTCAGCCTTGACGCCTTCCGGCATCTGGTGCACCACGGGGTGCGAGAAACCCAGCGACAGGTTCAGCTTGTCGCCTTGCGCTTGTGCACGATAACCAACGCCAACCAGCGTCAGCTTGCGCTCGAAACCCTTCGTCACGCCGTGCACCATGTTCGCGACCAGCGCGCGCATCGTGCCCGACATCGCATTTGCTTCGCGGCTCTCGTCAACGGGCTCGAACTTCAGCGTGCCGTTGTCGTTCACCACCTTCACCAGGCGATTCGCGTTTTGCGAGATCGAACCCAGCGGGCCCTTGACGGTAATGCGCTCGTCGCTCAGGGCCACTTCTGCGCCTTGCAGCGCGATCGGGCTTTTACCTACTCGAGACATGTTTCTTCTCCCTTCGGCTTTAAGCGACGTAGCAGATGACTTCGCCGCCGACGCCAGTAGCGCGCGCCTTACGGTCGGTCATCACACCCTTCGGCGTCGAAACGATCGCAACGCCCAGGCCATTCATGACCTGCGGGATTTCGTTGCGGCCGCGGTACACGCGCAGACCAGGCTTCGAGACGCGCTCGAGGCGCTCGATAACCGGACGGCCAGCGTAGTACTTCAACGCGATGTTCAATTCCGACTTCGCACCTTCAGCCTTCACCGCGAAATCGTCGATATAGCCTTCATCCTTCAGGACTTGCGCGATAGCAACCTTGACTTTCGACGAGGGCATCGTCACCGAAACCTTCTCAACCATCTGCGCATTGCGGATGCGAGTCAGCATATCGGCGATAGGATCACTCATGCTCATTTACGTTTCTCCTATTACCAGCTCGCCTTGGTCAGGCCAGGGATCTCGCCGCGGAACGCGATTTCACGAATCTTGTTACGCGCCAGCCCGAATTTACGGAAGGTGCCACGCGGACGACCAGTGATCGCGCAACGGTTGCGCTTACGGGTCGGGTTCGAATTGCGCGGCAGTTGTTGCAACTCGAGGCGAGCTGCGTAACGCTCTTCTTCCGACTTGCTTTGGTCGTCGATGATTGCCTTCAGCTCAGCACGCTTCGGTGCGAACTTGGCAGCCAGGCGCGCACGCTTCTTTTCACGTTCGATCAGTGCCAGTTTAGCCACGGTAACCTCAGTTTCTGAACGGGAACTTGAAGCTGGCGAGCAGTGCCTTTGCTTCGTCGTCAGTCTTCGCAGTCGTCGTGATGCTGATGTTCAGCCCACGCAGTGCGTCGATTTTGTCGTAGTCGATTTCGGGGAAAATGATCTGCTCTTTCACACCGATGTTGTAGTTGCCACGACCGTCGAATGCACGGCCCGACACGCCACGGAAGTCACGCACACGAGGGAGCGCGACCGTCACGAAACGGTCCAGGAATTCGTACATTGCCTGGCCACGCAGCGTGACCATTGCACCGATCGGGTAACCCTGACGGATCTTGAAGCCCGCGATTGCCTTGCGTGCCTTCGTGATCACCGGCTTCTGGCCCGCGATCTTCGTCAGATCGCCAACGGCGTTCTCGATGATCTTCTTGTCAGCGACGGCTTCGCCAAGACCCATATTCAGGGTGATCTTGGTGATGCGCGGCACTTCCATCACGGACTTGTAACCGAACTTCTCGATCAGGCCAGGAACAACCTTCTCTTTATAAAATTCTTGCAAACGTGCCATTTTTTACTCCGCAGCGTCAGGCGAGGACAGCACCGGTCGTCTTCAGGAAACGGACTTTCTTGTCTCCTTCGACCTTAATGCCGACACGCGACGGCTTGCCATTCGCGTCGACCAGTGCGACGTTCGAAATTTGCAACGGCATTGCCTTCGCTTCCACACCGCCCGTCGTACCCTTCATCGGGTTCGGCTTCACATGCTTCTTGGCGATATTGAGGCCTTCGACGGTCACACGGTCTTCGCCAACGGCCAGCACGACACCGCGCTTGCCCTTGTCTTTGCCGGTGATGACGACGACTTCGTCACCTTTACGAATCTTGTTCATCTCGGCTCCTTACAGCACTTCCGGCGCGAGCGAAACGATCTTCATGAAGCGTTCGCTACGCAGCTCACGCGTGACCGGCCCAAAGATGCGGGTGCCGATAGGCTCGAGCTTGGTATTCAAAAGCACGGCGGCGTTGCCGTCGAACTTGATCAGCGAGCCGTCTTGACGGCGAACGCCCTTGGCGGTGCGAACCACCACGGCGTTGTAAATCTCGCCTTTCTTCACGCGCCCGCGCGGCGTTGCCTCTTTGACGCTCACCTTGATGATGTCGCCGATGTTGGCATAACGACGCTTCGAGCCGCCGAGCACCTTGATGCACATGACTTCACGTGCACCCGTGTTGTCGGCCACTTCAAGCCGAGTTTCGGTCTGGATCATGGTTTATCTTTCCCAACTTAATCCGATCGCACCACCATGATGCATTCGGTCAGTCTTGGTCCCGTCAGCCAACGGCTGCTTGGGTTAGAACAGCAGCGACGGCAAACGAAACCCGCCATCGCAATCCGGTGAATCTGTCGACAAGGACTGGCGTCCGAGTCGCTTCCCCCACCTACGACTTCGCCCGCGATGGGGCTCCCACAAAGAGGGAAGACCGAGATTATAACAAATAATCTCGGTCTTGCAAGCGAAATCTACTGCGATTTCAACTACTTCTATTGCTCAGCTGCTTTAGATGATACGAGCAGCTTCGACCAGACGGGACACCGTCCAGGCCTTCGTCTTCGACAGCGGACGAGTTTCCTGGATTTCGACGAGGTCGCCCTCGTTATAGGTGTTCGCTTCGTCGTGAGCGTGGTACTTCTTCGAACGTACGACGTACTTGCCGTAGATCGGGTGCTTTACGCGGTGCTCGACCAGGACGGTAACCGTCTTGTCCATCTTGTTGCTGACGACCTTGCCGACCAGCGTCCGCTTGAGCGAGGTTTTTACGCTATCGTTCATTTCTGGTTCGCCTTCTCAGTCAGGACGGTCCGCACACGTGCGATGTCGCGACGAACCTTCTTCAGCTGGCTCGTGTTCGTGAGCTGCTGGGTCGCGAGTTGCATGCGCAGGCCGAATTGCGCCTTCAACAGGTCCGACAGCTCCTTGTTGAGCGCGGCCTGATCTTTCTGGTGAAGTTCGGATGCCTTCATCATTCACTCCTTAGGCGCCGAGCTGGCGAACCATGAACGTCGTCTTCAGCGGCAGCTTCGCTGCAGCCAGACGGAACGCTTCACGTGCCAGTTCTTCGGTCACACCGTCCATTTCGTACAGCATCTTGCCCGGTTGAATCTCGGCGACGTAGTACTCAGGGTTACCCTTACCGTTACCCATACGCACTTCAGCCGGCTTTTGCGAGATCGGCTTGTCCGGGAAAATGCGAATCCAGATGCGGCCGCCGCGCTTGATGTGACGCGTCATTGCACGACGCGCTGCTTCAATCTGACGCGCGGTCAGGCGGCCGCGACCGATAGCCTTCAGACCGTATTCACCGAACGACACCGCGTTACCACGCGTTGCGACGCCCGTGTTACGACCCTTCTGCTCTTTGCGATACTTCCTGCGTTTCGGTTGCAGCATCGTTATTCTCCAGTCTTACCGTCGCCGGCACCACCACGGCGCGGAGCGCCACGGCGAGCACCTGCCGGTGCACCTTCACCATCGCGACGCGGGCGGCGGTCGCCCGGACGTGCGTTGCGGCGCGGACGCTTTTCTTCGGCGACTTCTTCAACCACCGGAGCGTCGTTGCGGCCGAGCGTGTCGCCCTTGTAGACCCACACCTTCACGCCGATGATGCCGTACGTCGTCTTCGCTTCCGACGTTGCGTAGTCGATGTCCGCACGCAGCGTATGCAGAGGCACGCGGCCTTCGCGATACCATTCCGTACGAGCGATTTCGATACCGTTCAGACGGCCCGCGCTCATGATCTTGATGCCTTGAGCACCCAGACGCATTGCGTTTTGCATCGCACGCTTCATCGCGCGGCGGAACATGATCCGGCGCTCGAGCTGTTGCGTGATCGAGTCGGCGATCAGCTGCGCATCCGTTTCCGGCTTGCGGATTTCTTCGATGTTGACGTGAACCGGAACGCCCATGCGCTTTTGCAGCTCGGACTTCAGCAGCTCGATGTCTTCACCCTTCTTGCCGATCACGACACCCGGACGCGAGCTGAAAATCGTGATACGTGCGTTCTTTGCAGGACGCTCGATCACTACGCGGCCGACGGACGCGTTCTTCAGCTTCTTCTTCAGGTATTCACGAACACCGATGTCTTCCTGCAACATCGCCGCGAAATTGTTGTTGTTCGCGTACCAACGCGAAGCCCAATTGCGGCTGACGGCCAAACGGAAGCCAGTCGGATGAATTTTCTGTCCCATCGTATGACTCCTTAATTCCCGACCGTCACAGTGATGTGACAGGATTGCTTCTCGATGCGGTTACCGCGGCCCTTGGCGCGCGCGGTGAAACGCTTCAGCGAAGCCGCCTTGTCGACGTAGATGCTCTTGATCTTGAGCTCGTCGATATCAGCACCTTCGTTATGCTCCGCATTCGCGATCGCCGACAGCACGACCTTCTTGACGATACCCGCCGCCTTCTTCGGCGAGAACGTCAGAACGTTCAGCGCCTTGTCGACCGGCAGACCACGGATCTGGTCAGCCACAAGGCGCGTCTTCTGCGCCGAGATGCGGGCACCGCGATGAATTGCTTTCACTTCCATCTTGATTGCCCCTTATTTCTTGGCCTTCTTGTCGGCCGCGTGACCCTTGAACGTACGGGTCAATGCGAACTCGCCAAGCTTGTGGCCGACCATGTTTTCCGTGACGTACACCGGAACGTGTTGACGGCCGTTGTGCACGGCGATCGTCAGACCGATGAAGTCCGGCAGGATCGTCGAACGACGCGACCAGGTCTTGATAGGCTTCTTGTCGCGCGATGCTGCAGCCGCCTCAACCTTCTTCAGCAAATGGGCGTCGCAGAACGGACCTTTTTTAATAGAACGTGCCATTGCCTACTCCTTAACGCTTGTGACGGCGCTGGACGATCATGCTCGTCGTGCGCTTGTTGCTACGGGTGCGATAACCCTTCGTCGGCGTGCCCCACGGGCTCACCGGGTCGCGACCTGCAGCCGTCTTGCCTTCACCACCACCGTGCGGGTGATCGACCGGGTTCATTGCAACGCCGCGCACCGTCGGGCGGATACCGCGCCAGCGGTTCGCGCCAGCCTTACCGATTTGACGGAGGCTATGCTCTTCGTTGCCCACTTCACCGATCGTCGCGCGGCACTCGATGTGAACGCGGCGGATTTCGCCCGAACGCAGACGAACCTGCGCGTACGTACCTTCACGAGCCAGCAGCATCGCCGACGTACCAGCCGAACGCGCCATTTGCGCGCCCTTGCCCGGCAGCATTTCGATGCAGTGAATCGTCGTACCGACCGGGATGTTGCGGATCGGCAGCGTGTTGCCTGCGCGGATCGGAGCTTCCGAACCCGACATCAGTTGCTGGCCAACCGTCATGCCCTTCGGAGCGATGATGTAGCGACGCTCGCCATCTGCGTACACGACCAGCGCGATGTTCGCGCTACGGTTCGGATCGTATTCCAGGCGTTCAACCTTTGCCGGAATGCCATCCTTCGTGCGACGGAAGTCGACGATACGATAGTGCTGCTTATGACCACCGCCCTTGTGGCGTGTGGTGATGTGGCCGTTGTTGTTACGGCCGGCGGTCGAGCTCTGCGTGTCGAGCAGCGGTGCGTACGGCTTGCCCTTGTGCAGATCCTTGTTGACCACCTTGACCATCGCGCGGCGACCCGGCGAAGTCGGCTTAACTTTCACGATTGCCATGATTACTTGGCCTCCGCTTCAAAGTTGATTTCCTGGCCGGGCTTCAGGCAGACGTACGCCTTCTTCACGTCCTTGCGCTTGCCCATGAAACGGCCAAAGCGCTTTGCTTTGCCCTTCTGGACGAGCACGTTGACGGAATTGACTTCCACCTTGAACAGCAACTCGACAGCAGCCTTCACTTCCTGCTTCGTAGCGTCCGGCGCAACTTCGAACACGACTTGCTCGTTCTTGTCAGCCACCAGCGTCGCCTTTTCGGAGATCACCGGCGCGAGCAGAACTTGCATCAAACGATGATCGTTTTTGCGAACTTCGCTCATGACAGCAACTCCTCGATCTGGGCGACCGCAGCCTTCGTGATCAGCACTTTCTTGAAGTAGATCAGCGACAGCGGGTCGGCGTAACGCGGCTCGACAACGGCCACGTGGGCCAGATTGCGCGACGCGAGGTACAGGTTTTCGTCAACCGTGTCGGTGATGACCAGCACGGAATCGAGACCCATTGCCTTGAACTTTTCGGCCAGCAGCTTCGTCTTCGGTGCTTCGAGCGTGAGCTCGTCGACAACTGCGATGCGGCCTTCGCGGGCCAACTGCGAGAAGATCGAGCAGAGACCTGCGCGATGCATCTTCTTGTTGACCTTGTGCGAGAAATTTTCTTCCGGCGAATTCGGGAAGATGCGACCACCGCCACGCCACAGCGGGCTCGACGACATACCGGCACGAGCACGGCCCGTACCCTTCTGGCGCCACGGCTTCTTCGTGGTGTGCTTGACCTGCTCGCGGTCCTTCTGAGCGCGGTTGCCGCTACGTGCGTTCGCCTGGTAAGCGACGACGATCTGGTGGATCAGGGCTTCGTTGTAGTCACGGCCGAACACGACGTCCGACGCGTTGACTGCTGCGCCTTCCTGACCATTGGCATTCAGGAGCTTAAGTTCCATTATTTCGCTCCTTTCACGGCACGCGTCTTCACTGCCGGCGTCACGAAAACCTTGCCGCCCTTCGCGCCGGGAACAGCACCCTTGACGAGCAGCAGCTTGCGGTCTGCGTCGATACGTGCGATTTCAAGGTTCTGCACGGTGACAGTCTCGTCACCCATGTGACCCGTCATGCGCTTACCCGGGAAAACACGACCCGGATCCTGCGCCATACCGATCGAACCCGGCACGTTGTGCGAACGCGAGTTACCGTGCGATGCACGGCCCGAAGCGAAGTTGTAACGCTTGATGGTACCGGCGTAGCCCTTACCGATCGAGGTGCCTTGCACGTCGACCTTCTGGCCCACTTCGAAGAGATCCACACCGATCACGGCGCCGCTCGACAACTCGGCAGCCTTGGCGGCGTCGATTTGGAATTCCTTGAGGATTTCACCGGCTTCAACACCGGCTTTGGCGAGATGACCTGCCAGCGGCTTCGTCACACGCGATGCACGGCGCGTACCGAAGGCAACCTGAACGGCCGTGTAGCCGTCGGTTTCAACAGTCTTGATCTGCGTCACGCGGTTGTCGGACACGTCCAGCACGGTGACGGGAATCGAATCCCCTTCAGCCGTGAAGATACGGGTCATGCCAACCTTGCGACCTACGAGTCCAAGGCTCATCGTTTTCTCCATTCCCGACTGCGATTGGTCGGGGCTAATTTACAAAATGCCGCGCACTTCAACGTTGAAGCGCAACGACTTTTTTACGCAAATGCGCGAAAAGCCTAGCATTATAGCGAGGCTTTTCGTTTTCTGCAAGCAATCAAAGACTTAGCGGCATCCGATAGTTGGATGCCGCTCGAAACCTTTACTGCAGCTTGATTTCGACGTCCACGCCAGCCGGCAGGTCCAGCTTCATCAGTGCGTCGACGGTCTTGTCCGTCGGATCGACGATGTCCATCAGGCGTTGGTGCGTGCGGATTTCGAGCTGATCGCGCGACGTCTTGTTGACGTGCGGCGAACGCAGGATGTCGAAACGCTGGATGCGGGTCGGCAGAGGCACCGGGCCGCGGACGATTGCGCCAGTCCGCTTTGCCGTGTCGACGATTTCAGCTGCCGATTGATCGATCAGACGATAGTCGAAAGCCTTCAGGCGAATGCGGATTTTCTGGTTCTGCATGACGAATTCCTTGGAAAGAGCGAGGCGATATTGCACCGCCGATGAATAAAAGAACGTAGGTCCAGGCGCTCGCGGAGGGCGAGTGCCCAGACCCGGGCACTGCATACTGCTACATCAATCCTCGATTTTACTCGATGATCTTGGCAACAACACCGGCGCCGACGGTACGGCCACCTTCGCGGATAGCGAAGCGCAGACCTTCTTCCATGGCGATCGGAGCGATCAGCTTCACCGTGATCGACACGTTGTCGCCCGGCATCACCATTTCCTTGTCCTTCGGCAGCTCGATCGAGCCCGTCACGTCCGTCGTACGGAAGTAGAACTGCGGACGGTAGTTGTTGAAGAACGGCGTGTGGCGGCCGCCTTCGTCCTTGCTCAGCACGTACACTTCAGCCGTGAAGTGCGTGTGCGGCGTGATCGAACCCGGCTTCGCCAGCACCTGACCACGCTCCACGTCTTCACGCTTCGTGCCGCGCAGCAGGATACCGACGTTGTCGCCTGCCTGACCCTGGTCGAGCAGCTTGCGGAACATTTCCACGCCCGTGCACGTCGTCTTCACCGTCGGCTTGATACCGACGATTTCGATTTCTTCGCCGACCTTGACGATGCCGCGCTCGACGCGACCCGTCACCACCGTGCCACGACCCGAGATCGAGAACACGTCTTCCACCGGCATCAGGAACGCACCGTCAACTGCGCGCTCCGGCGTCGGGATGTACGTGTCCAGCGCGTCGGCCAGGTTCATGATCGCCACTTCGCCCAGCTCGCCCTTGTCGCCTTCGAGTGCCAGCTTCGCCGAACCCTTGATGATCGGCGTGTCGTCGCCCGGGAAGTCGTACTTCGACAGCAGTTCGCGCACTTCCATTTCGACCAGCTCGAGCAGCTCAGCGTCGTCGACCATGTCGCACTTGTTCAGGAACACGATGATGTACGGAACGCCAACCTGACGCGCCAGCAGGATGTGCTCACGCGTTTGCGGCATCGGGCCGTCTGCGGCCGAGCACACCAGGATTGCGCCGTCCATCTGCGCCGCGCCCGTGATCATGTTCTTCACATAGTCAGCGTGGCCCGGGCAGTCGACGTGTGCGTAGTGGCGGTTGGCCGTTTCGTACTCGACGTGTGCCGTGTTGATCGTGATGCCACGTGCCTTTTCTTCCGGCGCCGCGTCGATCTGGTCGTAGGCCTTTGCCTCGCCGCCGAACTTCGCGGTCAGCACCGTCGTGATCGCTGCCGTCAGCGTGGTCTTGCCGTGGTCAACGTGACCGATCGTGCCGACGTTCACGTGCGGCTTGGTCCGTTCGAATTTACCTTTAGCCATGTTTCTCTTCTTTCAAAAAAGTTGTTCGATGAATGACTATGCGAGGTCTTACTTCGACTTCGCGTTGATGATCGCTTCCGACACGTTACGCGGCGCTTCTGCGTAGTGCTTGAATTCCATCGTGTACGTTGCGCGGCCTTGCGTCAGCGAGCGCAGCGACGTCGAGTAGCCAAACATCTCCGACAGCGGCACTTCAGCGCGGACGATCTTGCCGCCGCCCACCATGTCTTCCATGCCCTGGACGATACCGCGACGGCCCGACAGGTCGCCCATCACGTTGCCCATGTAGTCTTCAGGCGTTTCGACTTCCACAGCCATCATCGGCTCGAGGATCACCGGGCTCGCCTTGCGCATTGCTTCCTTGAACGCCATCGAACCGGCCATGCGGAACGCATTTTCGTTCGAGTCAACGTCGTGGTACGAACCGAACGTCAGGTGAACCTTGACGTCGACGACCGGGAAGCCTGCCAGCACGCCGGCCTTCAGCGTTTCCTGGATACCCTTGTCGACCGCCGGGATGTATTCACGCGGAATCACACCACCCTTGATCTCGTCGAGGAACTCGTAGCCCTTGCCCTGCTCGTTCGGCTCGAGCGTAATGACAGCGTGACCGTACTGGCCGCGGCCGCCCGACTGCTTGACGAACTTGCCGTCGACGTCGGCTGCCGTGCTACGGATCGTTTCGCGATACGCAACCTGCGGCTTGCCAACCGTTGCCTCGACGTTGAACTCGCGCTTCATCCGGTCGACCAGAATTTCGAGGTGGAGTTCGCCCATGCCCGAAATGATGGTTTGGCCCGATTCTTCGTCCGTTTGAACGCGGAACGACGGATCTTCCTGAGCCAGACGGTTCAACGCCATGCCCATCTTTTCCTGGTCGGCCTTCGTCTTCGGCTCGACGGCCTGCGAAATCACTGGCTCCGGGAACACCATGCGTTCCAGAACGATCGGGTTCTGCGGGTCGCACAGCGTGTCGCCCGTCGTCGCTTCCTTCAGGCCAACGGCAGCCGCGATGTCGCCAGCGCGCACTTCCTTGATTTCTTCACGCTGGTTAGCGTGCATCTGCAGAATACGACCCAGACGTTCCTTCTTGTCCTTCGTCGCGTTCAGCACCGTATCGCCCGAATTGACGACGCCCGAGTACACGCGGAAGAAGATCAGCTGACCGACGAACGGGTCCGTCATGATCTTGAACGCGAGTGCCGAGAACTTTTCGTCGTCCGATGCGCGGCGCTCAGCCTTTTCACCGTTTTCGAGTTCGCCCGTGACCGGGGGAATGTCGACCGGCGAGGGCAGGAAGTCGAGCACGGCGTCGAGCATGCGCTGCACGCCCTTGTTCTTGAACGCGGTACCGCACAGCATCGGCTGGATTTCGCAAGCGATCGTACGGTCGCGCAGACCCTTGATGATTTCCGCTTCGGTCAGTTCGCCCGACTCGAGGTACTTGTTCATCAGGTCTTCGCTCGACTCAGCCGCAGCTTCGATCATCTTTTCACGCCATTCGTTGCACGTGTCGACGAGTTCTGCCGGGATGTCTTCGTACGAGAACTTGGTGCCCTGGGACGCTTCGTCCCAAATGATCGCCTTCATCTTCATCAGATCGACGACGCCCGTGAAGTTCTCTTCCGCGCCGATCGGCACGACGACGGGAACCGGGTTCGCCTTCAGACGCAGCTTGAGCTGGTCGTAGACCTTGAAGAAGTTCGCGCCGGTACGGTCCATCTTGTTGATGAACGCGAGACGGGGCACCTTGTACTTGTTAGCCTGGCGCCACACCGTTTCCGACTGCGGCTGCACGCCGCCCACTGCGCAGTAGACCATGCACGCACCGTCGAGCACGCGCATCGAGCGCTCGACTTCAATCGTGAAGTCGACGTGACCCGGGGTGTCGATGATGTTGATGCGGTGCTCGGCGCGGTCGCCTGCCATGCCCTTCCAGAACGCCGTGGTAGCAGCGGACGTGATCGTGATACCACGTTCCTGTTCCTGCTCCATCCAGTCCATGGTTGCAGCGCCGTCGTGCACTTCACCGATCTTGTGGTTCACGCCGGTATAGAACAGGATGCGCTCGGTCGTCGTCGTCTTGCCGGCGTCGATGTGAGCGCTAATACCGATGTTGCGGTAGCGCTCGATAGGAGTCTTGCGAGCCACTTTGATCCTCTATTGGGATGACACGATGGAAACCAGTCCATCGCGCCCTAACACAAACGGGCGAGGCGCTTTAGAAGCGCACCCGCCCGGAATTTCTTTCCGCTTTACTGCCAGCCCAGGGACGGGATGCTTAGAAACGGAAATGCGAGAACGCCTTGTTGGCTTCTGCCATCCGGTGAACTTCGTCGCGCTTCTTCATTGCGCCACCGCGGCCTTCAGCCGCTTCCGACAATTCACCAGCGAGACGCAGAGCCATCGACTTCTCGCTGCGCTTCTTCGCGGCTTCGCGCAACCAACGCATCGCCAATGCCATACGACGCGACGGACGCACTTCGACCGGAACCTGATAGTTCGCACCACCAACGCGGCGGCTCTTCACTTCGACCACCGGCTTGACGTTGTTGAGCGCTACCGTGAACACTTCCAGCGGGTCCTTGCCACCCTTGGTCTGGATCTGCTCAAAAGCGCCGTACACGATGCGCTCGGCGACCGACTTCTTGCCGGAGAGCATCAGCACGTTCATGAATTTTGCTACATCAACGTTACCGAACTTCGGATCCGGCAACACTTCCCGCTTGGGAACTTCGCGACGACGCGGCATGTTTCTTCCTTTAACTTTTCAGTTGGAGCAGTTTTCTGCTCCGCGGCCACCAACTAACCCGATTCATCCATGACGACTTACCAGCCTGGTCGGGTGACCACTTACTCGACAGCACCGGCCATCCGGCACCACCGCTAAACCGCTCTTGCGAGCGACCTGTTACTGCTGACCGGCTGCTTACTTGCCAGCCTTGGCACGCTTCGCACCGTACTTCGAGCGAGCCTGCTTACGATCCTTGACGCCCTGGGTATCCAGCGAGCCACGAACCATGTGGTAACGCACACCCGGCAAGTCCTTCACACGGCCGCCGCGGATCAGCACGACCGAGTGCTCTTGCAGGTTGTGGCCTTCACCACCGATGTACGAAATGACTTCGAAGCCGTTCGTCAGACGAACCTTGGCGACCTTACGGAGCGCCGAGTTCGGCTTCTTCGGCGTCGTGGTGTACACACGGGTGCACACGCCGCGACGCTGGGGGCAGTCCTGCAGGGCCGGCGACTTGCTCTTCGTCGTTTCCGACGTGCGGCCTTTGCGAACCAGTTGATTGATGGTTGGCATTGTTTATTCCTGAAATTGAACAAAATCGACGTATTCGTTTCTGGGCAAAGCAAAAACGAACGCGTTTCTGACTACTGCTGAGTTCCAGCCCGACAGGCTATAAACGACGACTCGCGACGAGCTTGCGCCGCGCGCCCCCCTGCCAAGAACCGGAACCTAGCATCATATTCCGAAAATCCTAAGCGAGTCAACAGGTTGCGTGGATCCGAAGGCGTCGGCGGGGCGTTGGACGTCAATCTGCGGCCACGACTTCGAGCAGTTCGTCGCCGAACCGGTCGAGCTTGCGTGCGCCCATGCCTGGAATGTGCCGCAGATCGTCCAGCGATTCCGGACAATTCCGTGCGATTTCCGCGAGTGTCGCGTCGTGGAAAATGACGTAGGCCGGCACGCCATCGCTCTTCGCGGTCTCGGTCCGCCAGCTGCGCAACCGGTCCCAGCGCGCCCGCTCGCGTGCATTCATGCCCGCCGTCGGGTCGGCTCGCTCGCTTGTGCGGCCCGACGACTGGCGCGTCCGAACGGGCTTCACATAACGGCGCATGGTCACAGTCTGCTCACCCTTCAGGACGGGCTTGCTGGATTCTGTGAGCACAAGCGAGCCAAAGCCCTCGTGGTCGACGGTGAGAAATCCGAATGCGACCAACTGGCGAAAGACCGCGCGCCATTCGTGCTCGGACAGCGCCGCGCCGATTCCGAACGTACTCAGCTTTTCGTGGCCACGCTGCAGAATCTTCTCGTTGCGGTTGCCGCGAAGAATATCGATCAGATGTCCTGCGCCGAAGTTGAATCCGCTCGCGCGTTGCGCGCGAAACGCGCACGAGAGCGCCATTTGGGATTCGCGCGTCGCGTCCCATGAGGCCGGCGGCTCCAGACACGTATCGCAATTGCCGCACGGCTTACCCTCTTCGCCGAAGTAGGCTAGCAAGCGAACGCGGCGGCACGAAGCCGTTTCGCACAGGCCGAGCAATGCGTCGAGCTTGCCTGTCTGCACCCGCTTGTGCGCATCGTCGGCTTCGGATTCGTCGATCATCTTGCGCTGCTGCACGACATCACCGAGCCCGTACGTCATCCACGCGTTCGCCGGCAGACCGTCGCGCCCGGCGCGCCCTGTCTCCTGGTAATAGCCTTCGACGCTCTTCGGCAAATCCAGATGCGCGACGAAGCGCACGTCCGGCTTGTCGATACCCATGCCGAACGCAATCGTCGCGCACATCACGATGCCTTCCTCGCGCTGGAAAATTTCCTGGTGCTTCTGGCGCACCTCGAATTCCATCCCCGCGTGATACGGCAGCGCGCGCACGCCCTGCGCCTTCAGCCACTCGGCCGTCTCTTCGACTTTCCGGCGCGACAGGCAATAGACGACACCGGCGTCGGTCGTGCCATCCTGACGCGAGTGTTCGGCGCGGATGAAATCGAGCAACTGCGAGCGCGCGTTGTCCTTTTCGACGATCCGATAGCGGATGTTCGGCCGATCGAAGCTCGACACGAACACGCGCGCGTCGTCGAGTGCGAGCCGGTGAACGATTTCATCGCGTGTGATGGCATCGGCCGTCGCGGTGAGCGCGATGCGCGGCACGGATGGAAACCGCTCGTGCAGGACGGAAAGCTGAATGTACTCGGGCCGGAAATCGTGCCCCCATTGCGACACGCAATGCGCTTCGTCGATTGCGAAGAGACCAATGCGCGTGCGTTCGAGCAGATCGAGAAAACGCGGCGTCATCAGACGCTCCGGCGCCACGTACAGCAGATCGATTTCGCCCTCTCGCAGCGCGCGTTCCGTCGCAGCGGCATCGGCGCCCGACAGGGTCGAGTTCAGATACGCCGCGCGGACGCCGACTTCCGTCAGCGCCGCCACCTGATCCTGCATCAATGCAATCAATGGCGATACGACGATGCCAGCGCCCAAGCCCGCCTCGCGCCGCACGAGCGATGGAATCTGATAGCAGAGCGACTTGCCGCCGCCCGTCGGCATCAGCACCAGACAGTCGCCGCCGCCCGAGACATGTTCGACGATTTCGCCCTGCTGCCCTCTAAACGCGGGATAACCGAATACTTCGTTGAGGATCTGGAGGGGACGGGACATGAAGGAGAGTGGAGAGAGAAATAGAGCGCGGAACGGGTGACCCGAATTTTACCAACCCAATCGCGTTTCGCCTGGTGTTTGTCGCGCAACTGGTCATCCGGCAGAGTCCAAATGGCATAAGAAAAACGCAGGCGAAAAAAAACCGCCCGGTCGAAACCGGGCGGTTTTGCCAACTACGCGTGTGAGATAGCGGCTTGCGCCGCCAGCCCGCTTACTCGTTGGTATGCGGCGTTTGCTCGGCGGCCGGGCTTTCCGGCGTACCGAACTCGAAGGCCTCTTCTGCAGCGATCTGGTCGAAACGCTCGCGATCCGCCATTTCCTTGGTCTTGCGCGCCTTGTGGAACGCGAGACCCGTACCGGCCGGAATCAGACGGCCGACGATCACGTTTTCCTTCAGGCCACGCAGATCGTCGCGCTTGCCCATGATCGCGGCTTCCGTCAGCACCCGCGTCGTTTCCTGGAACGATGCCGCCGAGATAAACGAATCCGTCGACAGCGACGCCTTCGTAATACCCAGCAGGATGTTCTCGTACGTTGCCGGACGCTTGTCTTCCGCGTTCATACGGTCGTTCTCGTCGAGCATGTCCGACCGCTCGACCTGTTCGCCCGGGATGAAGCGCGTATCGCCGTTGTCCGTGATCTGCACACGACGCAGCATCTGACGCACGATCACTTCGATGTGCTTGTCGTTGATCTTCACGCCCTGCAGACGGTACACGTCCTGCACTTCGTCCACGATGTAACGCGACAGCGCTTCGATACCCTGCAGACGCAGGATGTCGTGCGGATCCGCCGGTCCGTCGACGATCATTTCGCCCTTGTTGACGACCTGACCATCGTGCACCAGAACCTGCTTTTCCTTCGCGATGAGGAACTCGTGCTGATTGCCCTCGAGGTCCGTGATAACGAGACGCTGCTTGCCCTTCGTGTCCTTACCGAACGACGTCGTACCCGTGACTTCCGCCAGGATACCTGCGTCCTTCGGCGAACGTGCTTCGAACAGTTCCGCCACACGCGGCAGACCACCCGTAATGTCACGCGTCTTCTGCGCTTCAGTCGGGATACGTGCGAGCACTTCACCCACCTGAACCTGCTGACCGTCCTTCACGGTGATCAGAGCGCCGACCTGGAAGCCGATCTGAACCGAGTGCTCCGAGTTCGGGATCTTGACTTCTTCGCCGTTCGCGTCGAGCAGCTTGACCTGCGGACGCACGCTCTTCGAAGCCTGCGAACCGCGGCGCTTCACGTCGATCACGACGAGCGTCGACAGGCCCGTCACGTCGTCGATCTGCTTCGCGACCGTCACGCCTTCCTCGACGTTTTCGAACTTCACCGTACCGCCCCACTCGGTGATGATCGGACGCGTCAGCGGATCCCACGTGGCCAGCTGCGTACCTGCCTTGATCTGCGCACCGTCGAGTTGCAGCAGCGTCGCGCCGTACGGCACCTTGTGACGCTCGCGCTCGCGGCCGTGATCGTCCGTGATCAGCGCTTCGCCCGAACGCGAGATGACGATCTGCTCGCCCTTCGCATTGGTCACGTAACGCATCGTCGCCGTGAAGCGCACCGTACCGTTCGACTTCGCTTCGACCGACGACGCCACTGCTGCACGCGATGCCGCGCCACCGATGTGGAACGTACGCATGGTCAGCTGCGTGCCCGGCTCACCGATCGACTGAGCAGCGATCACGCCCACTGCTTCACCGACGTTCACCAGCGAGCCACGGCCCAGATCGCGGCCATAGCACGACGCGCACAGACCGTAACGCGTTTCGCAGGTGAGCGGCGTGCGCACGCGCACTTCGTCGATGCCCAGACGCTCGATCTCTTCGACCGAATCTTCGTCAAGCAGCGAGCCCGCTTCGTACAGCGTTTCCTGCGTTTCCGGATTGACGACGTCAGCCACCGCGACACGGCCGAGAATACGGTCGCGCAGCGCTTCGACGACTTCACCACCTTCCACGAGGGCCTTCATCGCCACACCGTTCGACGTGCCGCAATCGTCCTCGACCACCACGAGATCCTGCGTGACGTCGACCAGACGACGCGTCAGATAACCCGAGTTCGCCGTCTTCAGTGCCGTATCAGCCAGACCCTTACGTGCACCGTGGGTCGAGATGAAGTACTGCAACACGTTCAGACCTTCGCGGAAGTTCGCGGTAATCGGCGTTTCGATAATCGAGCCGTCCGGCTTCGCCATCAGTCCGCGCATCCCCGCCAACTGACGGATCTGGACCGCGGAACCCCGCGCGCCCGAGTCGGCCATCATGTAGATCGAGTTGAACGATTCCTGACGCGTTTCGTTGCCGTCGCGATCGACCACGGGTTCCGTGGCGAGCTGCTCCATCATCGCCTTGCCGACCGCTTCCGACGTTGCCGACCAGATGTCGACCACGTTGTTGTAGCGTTCCTGCGCGGTGACGAGACCCGACATGTACTGGCGGTCGTATTCCTTCACCTTCTTCGCGGCGTCGCCGACGATCGTTTCCTTCTGCGGCGGCACGAGCATGTCGTCGACGCAGATGGAGATACCGGCGCGCGTTGCCAGGCGGAAGCCCGACTGCATCAGCTGGTCGGCGAAGATCACCGTTTCGCGCAGACCGCACTTGCGGAATGCCGTGTTGATCAGACGCGAAATTTCCTTCTTCTTCAGCGGCTTGTTCAGCACCGAGAACGGCAGACCCGGCGGCAGAATCTCCGACAGGATCGAACGGCCAACCGTCGTCGCGTACAGCGAGATCTTCGGCACGAACGCCGGCGCGCCTTCCGACTTGTCTTCGTTGTGGACCATTTCCGTGATCCGCACGTTGACGCGCGAGGCCAGTTCGACTTCCTTGTTCTCGTAGGCGCGCAGCACTTCCGACACGCCCGTGAACGTCATGCCCTCGCCCTTGCCGTTGATCGCTTCGCGCGTCGCATAGTACAGGCCGAGCACGATATCCTGCGACGGCACGATCGACGGATCGCCGTTAGCCGGGAACAGCACGTTGTTCGACGCCAGCATCAGCGTGCGCGCTTCCATCTGCGCTTCCAGCGACAGCGGAACGTGAACAGCCATCTGGTCGCCGTCGAAGTCGGCGTTGAACGCCGCGCAGACGAGCGGGTGCAGCTGGATAGCCTTACCTTCGATCAGCACCGGCTCGAAAGCCTGAATGCCAAGACGGTGCAGCGTCGGCGCACGGTTCAGCATGACGGGATGCTCGCGGATCACCTCTTCGAGGATGTCCCACACCACCGGCGTCTGGTTCTCGACTTCCTTCTTCGCAGCCTTGATGGTGGTAGCGACACCCATCACTTCCAGCTTGTTGAAGATGAACGGCTTGAACAGTTCGAGCGCCATCAGCTTCGGCAGACCGCACTGGTGCAGCTTCAGCGTCGGGCCGACCACGATGACCGAACGGCCCGAGTAATCGACGCGCTTGCCCAGCAGGTTCTGACGGAAGCGACCGCCCTTACCCTTGATCATGTCGGCGAGCGACTTCAGCGGACGCTTGTTCGCGCCCGTCATCGCCTTGCCGCGACGGCCGTTGTCGAGCAGCGAATCGACGGCTTCCTGCAGCATCCGCTTTTCGTTGCGGACGATGATTTCAGGCGCCTTCAGTTCGAGCAGACGCTTCAACCGGTTGTTACGGTTGATCACGCGGCGATACAGGTCGTTCAGGTCGGACGTCGCGAAGCGGCCGCCGTCCAGCGGAACCAGCGGACGCAGTTCCGGCGGCAGCACGGGCAGCACTTCGAGAATCATCCACTCGGGCTTGATGCCCGAACGCTGGAAGGCCTCGAGCACCTTCAGGCGCTTCGCGTACTTCTTGATCTTCGCTTCCGAACCCGTGTTCTTCAGCTCCGAACGCAGCGTTTCGACCTGTTCGTCGATGTTGATCGCGCGCAGCAGTTCGCGCACGCCTTCCGCGCCCATTTCAGCGCGGAATTCGTCACCGTACTCTTCGACCTTGTTGTAGTAATCCTCTTCCGTCATGATCTGCCGCGCTTTCAGCGGCGTCATGCCCGGATCGATCACCACATATGCTTCGAAGTACAGCACGCGCTCGATGTCGCGCAGCGTCATGTCGAGCACCATGCCCAGACGCGACGGCAGCGACTTCAGGAACCAGATGTGCGCGACAGGCGAGGCCAGTTCGATGTGGCCCATGCGTTCGCGACGCACCTTGGCGAGCGTCACTTCGACGCCGCACTTCTCGCAGATCACGCCACGGTGCTTCAGGCGCTTGTACTTGCCGCAAAGGCATTCGTAGTCCTTGATCGGACCGAAAATCTTCGCGCAGAACAGACCATCCCGCTCCGGCTTGAACGTGCGGTAGTTGATGGTCTCCGGCTTCTTGACTTCACCGAACGACCACGAACGGATCTTGTCCGGCGAGGCCAGACCGATCTTGATCGCGTCAAAAACTTCTTCCTGTTGGACTTGCTTGAATAGATCGAGCAGAGCTTTCATTGCTTTCTCTCCGTAGTCCGATTAGTTGCGGTCGAGGTCGATGTCGATACCGAGCGAGCGGATTTCCTTCACCAGCACGTTGAAGGATTCCGGCATGCCCGCGTCGATGACGTGATCGCCCTTGACCAGGTTTTCATAAACCTTGGTCCGGCCTGTCACGTCGTCCGACTTGACCGTCAACATTTCCTGCAGCACGTACGATGCGCCGTACGCTTCGAGCGCCCACACTTCCATTTCACCGAAACGCTGGCCACCGAACTGCGCCTTACCACCCAGCGGCTGCTGCGTGACGAGCGAGTACGGGCCCGTCGAACGCGCGTGCATCTTGTCGTCGACCAGGTGATGCAGCTTCAGGTAGTGCATGTAGCCGACCGTGACCGTACGCTCGAAGCCTTCACCCGTGCGACCGTCGTACAGACGCACCTGGTTCTTCGACTTCGTCATGCCGAGGTTCTGCGCGATGTCGTCCGGGAAGGCGAGGTCCAGCATGCTGGACATTTCCTCTTCCGTCGCACCGTCGAACACCGGCGTCGCGAACGGCACGCCTTCGCGCAGGTTCTTCGCCAGTTCGAGGATCTCGTCGTCGGAGAAGCTTTCCAGCTCTTCCGCGCGGCCCGACTCGTTGTAGATCTTGGTCAGGAATGCGCGCACTTCTTCGATCTTCGACTGACGCTGCAGCATTTCGCCGATACGCCAGCCCAGCCCCTTCGCGGCCCAGCCGAGATGCACTTCGAGAACCTGACCCACGTTCATCCGCGACGGAACGCCCAGCGGGTTCAGCACGACGTCTGCGGGACGGCCATCGGCCATGTACGGCATGTCTTCGATCGGAACGATCTTCGACACGACACCCTTGTTACCGTGACGGCCTGCCATCTTGTCGCCAGGCTGCAGGCGGCGCTTGACTGCCAGGTACACCTTGACCATCTTCAGCACGCCCGGCGGCAGTTCGTCGCCTTGCGTGAGCTTCTTGCGCTTCTCTTCGAACGCGAGGTCGAACTGGTGGCGCTTCTGTTCGATCGAATCCTTGATCGCTTCGAGCTGCGCCGCTGCCTCTTCGTCCGCGAGGCGGATGTCGAACCAGTGGTAGTGATCCAGATCTTCCAGGTAAGCGCGTTCGATCTTCGTGCCCTTCGCGAGCTTCTTCGGGCCGCCGTTTGCAACCTTGCCTTCGAGCATGCGTGCGAGACGCTGGAACGCGTCGCCTTCCACGATACGCAGCTGGTCGTTCAGGTCGAGGCGATAGCGCTTCAGTTCATCGTCGATGATCTGTTGCGCACGCTTGTCGCGCTGGATGCCCTCACGCGTGAACACCTGCACGTCGATGACCGTGCCGCTCATGCCCGACGGCACGCGCAGCGACGTATCCTTCACGTCCGATGCCTTCTCGCCGAAGATCGCGCGCAGCAGCTTTTCTTCCGGCGTCAGTTGGGTTTCGCCCTTCGGCGTGACCTTGCCGACCAGCACGTCGCCTGCTTCGACTTCCGCGCCGATGTACACGATGCCCGACTCGTCGAGACGGCCAAGCTGCACTTCCGCGAGGTTCGAAATGTCGCGCGTGATTTCTTCCGGTCCGAGCTTCGTATCGCGAGCAACGACGTTCAGTTCTTCGATGTGGATCGACGTGTAACGATCGTCCGCAACGACCTTCTCCGAGATCAGGATCGAGTCTTCGAAGTTGTAACCGTTCCACGGCATGAACGCGACCAGCATGTTCTGGCCGAGAGCCAGTTCGCCGAGGTCCGTCGATGCGCCGTCAGCCAGCACGTCGCCGCGCGCAACCTTGTCGCCGACCTTCGCGATGGGACGCTGGTTGATGTTCGTGTTCTGGTTCGAACGCGTGTACTTGATCAGGTTGTAGATGTCGACACCGACGTCACCCGCAACCGCTTCGTCGTCGTTCACACGAATCACGATACGGCCCGCGTCGACGTAATCGACCACACCGCCACGCAGTGCCTGCACGGTCGTACCCGAGTCGACAGCCACCGTACGCTCGATACCCGTACCGACGACCGGCTTTTCCGGACGCAGACACGGCACAGCCTGACGCTGCATGTTCGAGCCCATCAATGCACGGTTCGCGTCGTCGTGCTCGAGGAACGGAATCAGCGATGCTGCGACCGACACGATCTGCGACGGCGCCACGTCCATGTACTGGATGCGGTCCGGCGTGACCATCAGCGTTTCGCCCGCTTCACGCGACGACACGAGTTCGTCGGTCAGCGAACCATCTTCCGCCACCGCCGCGTTCGCCTGAGCGATCACGTAACGGCCTTCTTCGATTGCCGACAGATAGTCGATCTGGTCCGTGACCTTGCTGTCCACGACCTTGCGATACGGCGTTTCGAGAAAGCCGTATTCGTTCAGGTGCGCGTAGAGAGCCAGCGAGTTGATCAGGCCGATGTTCGGGCCTTCCGGCGTTTCGATCGGGCACACACGGCCATAGTGCGTCGGGTGCACGTCGCGAACTTCAAAGCCAGCGCGTTCACGCGTCAGACCGCCCGGGCCAAGTGCCGACACGCGGCGCTTGTGGGTGATTTCCGACAGCGGATTGGTCTGGTCCATGAACTGCGACAGCTGCGACGAACCGAAGAACTCGCGGATCGCCGACGAAATCGGCTTCGAGTTGATCAGGTCGTGCGGCATCAGGTTTTCGCTTTCGGCCTGGCCGAGGCGTTCCTTCACTGCACGTTCGACACGCACGAGACCCGCGCGGAACTGGTTCTCCGCCAGTTCGCCGACGCAACGCACACGACGGTTGCCGAGGTGGTCGATGTCGTCCACTTCGCCCTTGCCGTTACGCAGTTCGACGAGGATCTTGATCGTTGCGAGGATGTCGTCGTCCTGCAGCGTCATCGGGCCGACGATTTCGTCACGACCCACGCGGCGATTGAACTTCATACGACCCACCTTCGACAGGTCGTACGCTTCTTCGCTATAGAACAGACGGTTGAACAGCGCCTCGACGGCTTCTTCCGTCGGCGGTTCGCCCGGACGCATCATGCGGTAGATCGCGATGCGCGCGGCCATCTTGTCAGCCGTTTCATCGATACGCAGGGTCGACGAGATGTACGGACCTTGATCCAGATCGTTCGTGTAGAGCGTCTGGATGTCCTTGATCTTCGCTTCGCGCAGCTTGTCGAGCACGCTTTCCGTGACTTCGTCGTTCGCGTTCGCGATCACTTCGCCCGTGTCGCCGTCGACCACGTTCTTCGCGAGCACGCGGCCAAGCAGATAGTCTTCGGGAACCGAAATGAATTTCGTCTTCGCGTTTTCGAGGTCGCGAATGTGCTTCGCGTTGATACGCTTGTCCTTCTGGACGATGACCTTGCCGTCGCGATCCGTGATATCGAAGCGCGCGACTTCACCGCGCAGACGCTCGGGCACGAACTCCATCTGCGCGCCTTCGGGCATCAGCGTGAAGTTGTCGAACACGAAGAAGTTCGCGAGGATCTGTTCCGGCGTCAGACCGATTGCCTTCAGCAGGATCGTGACGGGCATCTTGCGGCGACGGTCGACGCGGAAGTACAGCACGTCCTTCGGGTCGAATTCGAAGTCGAGCCACGAGCCACGGTAGGGAATGATACGTGCCGAGAACAGCAGCTTGCCGGAGCTGTGCGTCTTGCCCTTGTCGTGTTCGAAGAACACGCCAGGCGAACGGTGCAGCTGTGACACGATCACACGTTCCGTGCCGTTGATGACGAATGAGCCGGTCGGCGTCATGAGCGGAATTTCGCCCATGTACACTTCCTGCTCCTTCACTTCCTTGACGACGGGCTTGCTCGGCGATTCCTTGTCGAGCAGAACCAGGCGCACCTTGGCGCGCAGCGCCGAGCAGTAAGTCAGACCGCGCTGCTGGCATTCCTTGATGTTGAATGCCGGCGGCGACAGCATGTAGCTGACGAACTCTAGACGAGCGAAGCCGTTGTGCGAAACAATGGGAAAAACCGAGGTGAACGCAGCCTGCAGACCTTCCGGTTTGCGCTGCGCAGTGGCCGTATCTGCTTGCAGAAACGTGCTGAATGATTCAAGCTGGGTAGCCAGCAGAAAAGGTACTTGGTGAACGATGGGGCGCTTCGCGAAACTCTTGCGAATACGCTTCTTCTCGGTGAAGGAATATTGCATACGATCTCCGAATCACGGCGGGCATTGTTGTCGAGGCGGGATACCTTGATGTGACAACCCGAGTGTTCACCGACTGAGACCCGTTGGCCGTCCGATGGCTTGAACGAGCCTTGAAGCTTGGTGGTTGGCCGCTACCAACCGCTGGCTGACGGCAGCGGATGCCTGTGTTGCCCGCTACCCGACCAAACTTGCCTTCTGCAGTCGCTTCAGAAGACAAAGAGAAGCACCAGTCGAACTTGCCGAACGGCGATTTTCTTTGGCTTCTAGGCCGACGTTTTTACCGACACAAGCAGGCGAAAACGTCGTCTCCACAAAGCACAAAAAGGCCGGCGGTGTGAAAACCGCCAGCCTTCGCACAGCGCGCTGAAAATTACTTGATTTCAGCCTTCGCGCCAGCGTCTTCCAGCTTCTTCTTGGCTTCGTCAGCAGCAGCCTTGGGCACCGCTTCCTTGACGGGCTTCGGTGCGCCATCGACCAGGTCCTTCGCTTCCTTCAGGCCGAGACCCGTCAGTTCGCGAACAGCCTTAATCACTGCAACCTTGTTGCCACCGGTTTCCGTCAGGATGACCGTGAACTCGGTTTGCTCTTCAGCTGCAGCAGCGCCGCCGCCTGCACCTGCGGGGCCAGCAACTGCAACAGCAGCAGCCGACACGCCAAACTTTTCTTCGAACGCCTTAACCAGCTCGTTCAGTTCCAGAACCGACATCGCGCCTACGGCTTCGAGGATGTCTTCTTTTGCGATTGCCATTTGAAATACTCCTAAATTGAATTCGGATACAGCCAGCGATCAATTACGCCCGACTGAAGTACGTCGATGCACTGCTTACGCAGCTTCGCCTTGCTTCTTTTCTGCCAGCGCGGCCATAGCGCGCGCAAAGCCAGAAACAGGCGCTTGCATAACGAACAACAGCTTGGAGAGCAGCTCTTCGCGGCTCGGGATGTTGGCCAGCGCTTGCACGCCTGCCTTGTCCATCACCTTGCCTTCGTAGGAACCGGCCTTGATGATCAACTTGTCATTGCCCTTGCTGAAGTCGTTGACGACCTTAGCAGCAGCAATTGCATCTTCCGAGATGCCGTAGATCAGAGGACCAGTCATCTGCTCAGCCAGCGGAGCAAACGGGGTACCTTCGACAGCGCGACGCGCCAGCGTGTTCTTCAACACGCGCAGATACACCTGTTGCTCGCGCGCTTTCGCGCGCAGCTTGGTCAGATCGCCAACCGCGATTCCACGATACTCGGCCAGAACCATGGTCTGGGCTTTCGCGACTTGCGCGGAAACCTCAGCCACTACGGCCTGCTTACCTTCTTTGTTCAGTGGCACGGTTAACCTCCAGATTCGACGCACTGGGCATGTGCTTGATGCGTCGCGTTCAACAACGGCGTCCGACCAGTCAGGAGTATTTCAACCATCCGAGATCCGCATGGCTGCGGGAATCAAACGGCTTCATCACTTCAAAACCTTTTCGGGTTCGCCATCTGCGTTGGCTTGAATTAAGGGCACACCTGACTGCTGCGTTCCCACCAACGGTCTTTGACAACCGGCCGCTCGATCCAGACTGCAATCTTGCGACCGCCCAAAGCCCTTAAATCTGCCTCGGCCTTTCAACCAAGGCAGTTAAAACTTTTACTGTGCTGCGAGCGTTGCCTGATCAACGCGCACGCCGACACCCATGGTGCTCGACAGCGCGATCTTACGCAGGTACACACCCTTGCTCGTTGCCGGCTTCGCCTTTTGCAGCGCTTCGACCAGAGCATTCAGGTTCGAACGCAGTGCCGTCGGCTCGAATGAAGCGCGACCGATCGTTGCGTGGATGATACCGGCCTTGTCGACACGGAACTGAACCTGACCAGCCTTCGCGTTCTTGACTGCCGTCGCGACGTCGGGCGTAACCGTACCGACCTTCGGGTTCGGCATCAGGCCGCGCGGGCCGAGGATCTGACCGAGCGTACCGACGACGCGCATCGTGTCCGGCGAAGCGATCACGACGTCGAAGTTCAGGTTGCCGGCCTTGACTTGCTCAGCCAGGTCTTCCATACCGACGATTTCTGCACCGGCTGCGCGAGCTTGCTCAGCCTTTTCGCCTTGCGCAAACACAGCAACGCGAACCGACTTACCCGTACCAGCCGGCAACACGACGGAACCACGGACCACTTGGTCCGACTTCTTTGCGTCAATGCCGAGCTGCACTGCAACGTCGATCGATTCATCGAATTTCGCGCTTGCGCATTCCTTCACGAGCGACAGGGCTTCTTCGATCGCATACAGCTTTTGGCGATCAACCTTGTTTGCAAATGCTTGCAGACGCTTCGAAAGCTTGGCCATTTACACGCCCTCCACGGTGATGCCCATCGAGCGGGCGCTACCAGCGATCGTACGGACCGCTGCGTCCAGATCAGCTGCCGTGAGGTCAGGCATCTTGGTCTTGGCGATTTCTTCGGCTTGAGCACGCGTAATCTTGCCGACCTTGTCGGTATGCGGCTTGCTCGAACCCTTGTCGATCTTCGCTGCCTTCTTGATCAGCACGGTTGCCGGCGGCGTCTTCAGAACGAACGTGAAGCTCTTGTCGGCGAAAGCCGTGATAACGACCGGGATCGGCAGACCCGGTTCCATCGCTTGAGTCTGCGCGTTGAACGCCTTGCAGAACTCCATGATGTTCAGGCCGCGTTGGCCCAGCGCCGGACCAACCGGCGGCGACGGATTGGCTTTACCTGCAGGAATCTGCAGCTTGATAAAGCCGATGATTTTCTTTGCCATGTTGAAAACCTCTTTAGAACGCAGTTGCGTTCGGTGAGTAGTAGCGCGCCTTCATCAACCTTCGACTACTGACGCTCCTCAACGGCCATTACGCGGACCGTAAGCGCGAAAGACGAATCGCGCCGACTGGCGCGATCCGCAAAATCCTGATTTACAGCTTCTCAACCTGGCCGAATTCCAGCTCGACCGGGGTCGCGCGACCGAAAATCGTGACAGAGACTCGAACCCGCGACTTCTCGTAGTTCACTTCTTCGACGCTGCCGTTGAAATCCGTGAACGGACCATCCTTTACACGCACCATCTCGCCGACTTCGAACAGGGTCTTCGGTCGCGGCTTCTCCACGCCTTCCTGCATCTGCGACATGATCTTTTCGACTTCCCTCGGGGAAATCGGACTCGGACGATTGCGCGCACCACCCACGAAACCTGTCACCTTGGCAGTATTCTTGACGAGGTGCCATGTTTCGTCTGTCATTTCCATTTCGACGAGCACGTAGCCCGGGAAGAAACGACGCTCGGTCACCGACTTGTGACCGCCTTTCACTTCAACGACTTCTTCAGTCGGAACGAGAATCTGACCAAATTTGTCTTGCATGCCAGCACGTTCGATACGCTCCTGAAGCGCACGTTGCACGCTCTTCTCCATACCGGAGTAGGCGTGCACCACGTACCAACGTTTTCCGCTCGGGGATGCCGGAATATCACTCATATCATTTCCAACCCAGAATCGCCGAGAAAATCGCCCACTCGATGGATTTGTCGCAAATCCAGAGGATCACCGCCATGATCAGCACAAAGCCGAAAACCACGAGAGTCGTCTGACTAGCCTCTTTGCGAGTCGGCCAGACAACCTTTCGGACTTCCTTGTATGAATCTTTGGCGAATGCGATAAAGCCTTTGCCGGGCGCTGAGAGAAGACCGACTGCGACGCCCGCGATCAGCCCGACAGCGAGAGCTGCTCCGCGGACGTACCATTCTTGGCCATTCAGCCAGAAGAACCCCACGAACCCAGCCAAGACCAACAATACACCTGCAACGAGCATTAACTTGTCGCTGGATGTATTAACAGTTTCGACGGAAGGATTCGCCATAACACCTTAATGAGCGCCACATGCGGCGCGAGAGTGGCAGGGGCAGAGGGAATCGAACCCCCAACCTTCGGTTTTGGAGACCGACGCTCTGCCAGTTGAGCTATACCCCTAAACCATTTTAGGGTTGGCGGCATCGCCAACCCCGAAACCACTTAGTCGATCAACGAGACTGGCAAAAACTTACTCGATGATCTTGGCAACAACACCGGCGCCGACGGTACGGCCACCTTCGCGGATAGCGAAGCGCAGACCTTCTTCCATGGCGATCGGAGCGATCAGCTTCACCGTGATCGACACGTTGTCGCCCGGCATCACCATTTCCTTGTCCTTCGGCAGCTCGATCGAGCCCGTCACGTCCGTCGTACGGAAGTAGAACTGCGGACGGTAGTTGTTGAAGAACGGCGTGTGGCGGCCGCCTTCGTCCTTGCTCAGCACGTACACTTCAGCCGTGAAGTGCGTGTGCGGCGTGATCGAACCCGGCTTCGCCAGCACCTGACCACGCTCCACGTCTTCACGCTTCGTGCCGCGCAGCAGGATACCGACGTTGTCGCCTGCCTGACCCTGGTCGAGCAGCTTGCGGAACATTTCCACGCCCGTGCACGTCGTCTTCACCGTCGGCTTGATACCGACGATTTCGATTTCTTCGCCGACCTTGACGATGCCGCGCTCGACGCGACCCGTCACCACCGTGCCACGACCCGAGATCGAGAACACGTCTTCCACCGGCATCAGGAACGCACCGTCAACTGCGCGCTCCGGCGTCGGGATGTACGTGTCCAGCGCGTCGGCCAGGTTCATGATCGCCACTTCGCCCAGCTCGCCCTTGTCGCCTTCGAGTGCCAGCTTCGCCGAACCCTTGATGATCGGCGTGTCGTCGCCCGGGAAGTCGTACTTCGACAGCAGTTCGCGCACTTCCATTTCGACCAGCTCGAGCAGCTCAGCGTCGTCGACCATGTCGCACTTGTTCAGGAACACGATGATGTACGGAACGCCAACCTGACGCGCCAGCAGGATGTGCTCACGCGTTTGCGGCATCGGGCCGTCTGCGGCCGAGCACACCAGGATTGCGCCGTCCATCTGCGCCGCGCCCGTGATCATGTTCTTCACATAGTCAGCGTGGCCCGGGCAGTCGACGTGTGCGTAGTGGCGGTTGGCCGTTTCGTACTCGACGTGTGCCGTGTTGATCGTGATGCCACGTGCCTTTTCTTCCGGCGCCGCGTCGATCTGGTCGTAGGCCTTTGCCTCGCCGCCGAACTTCGCGGTCAGCACCGTCGTGATCGCTGCCGTCAGCGTGGTCTTGCCGTGGTCAACGTGACCGATCGTGCCGACGTTCACGTGCGGCTTGGTCCGCTCAAACTTACCTTTGGCCATTTTCGACTCCTAAGAGGATTTTCCGTACGTTGCGCCGGGCGCAAACAATCACTTGGTACTAGCTGGTGCCCATGGGCAGGATCGAACTGCCGACCTCTCCCTTACCAAGGGAGTGCTCTACCACTGAGCCACATGGGCGCTACGTCTACTTTGCATGCTGGAGCGGGTGAAGGGAATCGAACCCTCGTCGTAAGCTTGGAAGGCTTCTGCTCTACCATTGAGCTACACCCGCAAGGATCTATCGATTCCCGACAACTGCTTTACAGCTTTTGAAATCTGGTGGAGGAGGTTGGATTCGAACCAACGTAGGCGTAAGCCAACAGATTTACAGTCTGCCCCCTTTAGCCACTCGGGCACCCCTCCGCAGAGAACTGATGATTATGGGGGAGCGATTATGTCTTGTCAAGAATTTCTTGACCGCTCGGAACCCATAGGCTCTCACTTATAGTGAAGCAAAAACGCCAAGACCCCGCTTTTGAGGGCGGGGTCTTGGACTGGGTAAGGAGCCTGACGATTACCTACTTTCACACGGGCAATCCGCACTATCATCGGCGTGGAGTCGTTTCACGGTCCTGTTCGGGATGGGAAGGGGTGGTACCGACTCGCTATGGTCATCAGGCATGACGGGTTGCTGCGTCGCGGCGGGTTCGGGTGAACCTGGCGCCACAGCCAATCTGGAAGAAGTGTAAAGCGGGGTGTGTTGTTTGTGGCACAACATCGATCACTCAAACATCCTGCATTCCGTGCCCCCTTCGGGGTGGGATGCCCGTCAGTGCTGAAGCACTAACGATCATCGACACGAAACACACCTGTTATAGGATCAAGCCTTACGGGCAATTAGTATCAGTTAGCTTAACGCATTACTGCGCTTCCACACCTGACCTATCAACGTCCTGGTCTTGAACGACCCTTCAAGGGGCTCGAAGCCCCGGGGATATCTCATCTTAAGGCGAGTTTCCCGCTTAGATGCTTTCAGCGGTTATCTCTTCCGAACATAGCTACCCGGCGATGCCACTGGCGTGACAACCGGTACACCAGAGGTTCGTCCACTCCGGTCCTCTCGTACTAGGAGCAGCCCCCTTCAAATATCCAGCGCCCACGGCAGATAGGGACCAAACTGTCTCACGACGTTTTAAACCCAGCTCACGTACCTCTTTAAATGGCGAACAGCCATACCCTTGGGACCGGCTACAGCCCCAGGATGAGATGAGCCGACATCGAGGTGCCAAACACCGCCGTCGATATGAACTCTTGGGCGGTATCAGCCTGTTATCCCCAGAGTACCTTTTATCCGTTGAGCGATGGCCCTTCCATACAGAACCACCGGATCACTATGACCTGCTTTCGCACCTGCTCGACTTGTCGGTCTCGCAGTTAAGCACGCTTATGCCATTGCACTATCAGCACGATTTCCGACCGTACCTAGCGTACCTTCGTACTCCTCCGTTACACTTTGGGAGGAGACCGCCCCAGTCAAACTGCCCACCATGCACTGTCCCCGACCCGGATCACGGGCCAAGGTTAGAACCTCAAACAAACCAGGGTGGTATTTCAAGGACGGCTCCACGCAAACTGGCGTTCACGCTTCATAGCCTCCCACCTATCCTACACAGATCGGTTCAAAGTCCAATGCAAAGCTACAGTAAAGGTTCATGGGGTCTTTCCGTCTAGCCGCGGGGAGATTGCATCATCACAAACACTTCAACTTCGCTGAGTCTCGGGAGGAGACAGTGTGGCCATCGTTACGCCATTCGTGCAGGTCGGAACTTACCCGACAAGGAATTTCGCTACCTTAGGACCGTTATAGTTACGGCCGCCGTTTACCGGGACTTCAATCAAGAGCTTGCACCCCATCATTTAATCTTCCGGCACCGGGCAGGCGTCACACCCTATACGTCCACTTTCGTGTTTGCAGAGTGCTGTGTTTTTATTAAACAGTCGCAGCCACCAGTTTATTGCAACCCCTTCACCCTTCGCCCGCAGGGGCGTCAAGCTACAGGGGCGTACCTTATCCCGAAGTTACGGTACCAATTTGCCGAGTTCCTTCTCCCGAGTTCTCTCAAGCGCCTTAGAATACTCATCTCGCCCACCTGTGTCGGTTTGCGGTACGGTCAATGTGAAACTGAAGCTTAGAGGCTTTTCCTGGAACCCCTTCCGATTGCTTCGCTCCCGAAGGAGCTCGCGCCACGCCCTTGAATCCCGTGCCCGGATTTGCCAGAGCACCTTCTCCAACGCAGCGACCGGGACTTCCAACACCCGGACAACCTTCCGCGATCCGTCCCCCCATCGCATTTCACACTGGTGCAGGAATATTGACCTGCTTCCCATCAGCTACGCATTTCTGCCTCGCCTTAGGGGCCGACTCACCCTACGCCGATGAACGTTGCGTAGGAAACCTTGGGCTTACGGCGAGGGGGCCTTTCACCCCCTTTATCGCTACTCATGTCAGCATTCGCACTTCCGATACCTCCAGCACGCTTTTCAACGCACCTTCGCAGGCTTACGGAACGCTCTCCTACCATGCGTGCAAAGCACGCATCCGCAGCTTCGGTATATGGCTTAGCCCCGTTACATCTTCCGCGCAGGACGACTCGATCAGTGAGCTATTACGCTTTCTTTAAAGGGTGGCTGCTTCTAAGCCAACCTCCTGACTGTTTTAGCCTTCCCACTTCGTTTCCCACTTAGCCATATTTGGGGACCTTAGCTGGCGGTCTGGGTTGTTTCCCTCTTGACACCGGACGTTAGCACCCGATGTCTGTCTCCCGTGATTGCACTCTTCGGTATTCGGAGTTTGCTATGGCGAGGTAATCCGCAATGGACCCCTCAACCATGACAGTGCTCTACCCCCGAAGGTGATACACGAGGCACTACCTAAATAGTTTTCGGAGAGAACCAGCTATTTCCAGGTTTGTTTAGCCTTTCACCCCTATCCACAGCTCATCCCCTAACTTTTCAACGTTAGTGGGTTCGGACCTCCAGTACGTGTTACCGCACCTTCATCCTGGCCATGGATAGATCACCTGGTTTCGGGTCTACACCCAGCGACTGAATCGCCCTGTTCGGACTCGCTTTCGCTACGCCTGCCCTAATCGGTTAAGCTCGCCACTGAATGTAAGTCGCTGACCCATTATACAAAAGGTACGCCGTCACCCCTTGCGAGGCTCCGACTGTTTGTATGCATGCGGTTTCAGGATCTGTTTCACTCCCCTCCCGGGGTTCTTTTCGCCTTTCCCTCACGGTACTGGTTCACTATCGGTCGATCACGAGTATTTAGCCTTGGAGGATGGTCCCCCCATCTTCAGACAGGATTTCACGTGTCCCGCCCTACTTGTCGTACACCTAGTTCTTTCATGATGTTTTCGCCTACGGGGCTATCACCCACTATGGCCGCACTTTCCAGAGCGTTTGGCTAACACCACAAATAAAGAGTACAGGCTGGTCCCATTTCGCTCGCCACTACTTTGGGAATCTCGGTTGATTTCTTTTCCTGCGGTTACTTAGATGTTTCAGTTCACCGCGTTCGCTCCACGCAGCCTATGTATTCAGCTGCGGGTGACCCATACGGGCCGGGTTTCCCCATTCGGATATCGGTGGATCAAAGCTCGTTTGCCAGCTCCCCACCGCTTTTCGCAGGCTACCGCGTCCTTCATCGCCTGTGATCGCCAAGGCATCCACCACATGCACTTGTTCGCTTGACCCTATAACGGGTGTGTCTCTTGCAAGAACCACTCGCTACAGGCTGAGTATTCGCGTTGTGCCGTATTCCAAGGCTGTCTTTCGACAACCCTTAAAATACATCGATACAATCACAACCCTGATTCACCTACTCATGTACCCATCTCTAAGTACACTTTCGTGAATCTCTTTACTACTTCTTCCTGATTGTTAAAGAACGACAGCCGATATCTAACTGCAATACCGCATCTGACTGGCTCAATTGCCAATGCGAAGTCTTCTGCTTCATGCAGACCACTGTGCATTGGGAATTGGTGGAGGATGACGGGATCGAACCGACGACCCCCTGCTTGCAAAGCAGGTGCTCTCCCAGCTGAGCTAATCCCCCAGTCATACAGCGCACAGAGGACGTCCAGCCAGTGATCGAGCCAACCACACCAGACAAGGCAATGGTGGGTCTGGATGGATTCGAACCATCGACCCCCGCCTTATCAAGACGGTGCTCTAACCGACTGAGCTACAGACCCCTGAGCCTGTCTTCAAACAACAGCCGACAAGTGTGAGCACTCAACTTTGAAACGCTAGCTCTGGAAAGGAGGTGATCCAGCCGCACCTTCCGATACGGCTACCTTGTTACGACTTCACCCCAGTCATGAATCCTACCGTGGTGACCGTCCTCCTTGCGGTTAGACTAGCCACTTCTGGTAAAACCCACTCCCATGGTGTGACGGGCGGTGTGTACAAGACCCGGGAACGTATTCACCGCGGCATGCTGATCCGCGATTACTAGCGATTCCAGCTTCACGCAGTCGAGTTGCAGACTGCGATCCGGACTACGATCGGTTTTCTGGGATTGGCTCCACCTCGCGGCTTGGCAACCCTCTGTTCCGACCATTGTATGACGTGTGAAGCCCTACCCATAAGGGCCATGAGGACTTGACGTCATCCCCACCTTCCTCCGGTTTGTCACCGGCAGTCTCCCTAGAGTGCTCTTGCGTAGCAACTAGGGACAAGGGTTGCGCTCGTTGCGGGACTTAACCCAACATCTCACGACACGAGCTGACGACAGCCATGCAGCACCTGTGTTACGGCTCCCTTTCGGGCACTCCCACCTCTCAGCAGGATTCCGTACATGTCAAGGGTAGGTAAGGTTTTTCGCGTTGCATCGAATTAATCCACATCATCCACCGCTTGTGCGGGTCCCCGTCAATTCCTTTGAGTTTTAATCTTGCGACCGTACTCCCCAGGCGGTCAACTTCACGCGTTAGCTACGTTACCAAGTCAATGAAGACCCGACAACTAGTTGACATCGTTTAGGGCGTGGACTACCAGGGTATCTAATCCTGTTTGCTCCCCACGCTTTCGTGCATGAGCGTCAGTATTGGCCCAGGGGCTGCCTTCGCCATCGGTATTCCTCCACATCTCTACGCATTTCACTGCTACACGTGGAATTCTACCCCCCTCTGCCATACTCTAGCCCGCCAGTCACCAATGCAGTTCCCAGGTTAAGCCCGGGGATTTCACATCGGTCTTAGCGAACCGCCTGCGCACGCTTTACGCCCAGTAATTCCGATTAACGCTCGCACCCTACGTATTACCGCGGCTGCTGGCACGTAGTTAGCCGGTGCTTATTCTTCCGGTACCGTCATCCCACCACCATATTAGGGCGATGGTTTTCTTTCCGGACAAAAGTGCTTTACAACCCGAAGGCCTTCTTCACACACGCGGCATTGCTGGATCAGGGTTGCCCCCATTGTCCAAAATTCCCCACTGCTGCCTCCCGTAGGAGTCTGGGCCGTGTCTCAGTCCCAGTGTGGCTGGTCGTCCTCTCAGACCAGCTACAGATCGTCGCCTTGGTAGGCCTTTACCCCACCAACTAGCTAATCTGCCATCGGCCGCCCCTTGAGCGCGAGGTCCGAAGATCCCCCGCTTTCCTCCATAGAGCGTATGCGGTATTAATCCGGCTTTCGCCGGGCTATCCCCCACTCCAGGACACGTTCCGATGTATTACTCACCCGTTCGCCACTCGCCACCAGGGTTGCCCCCGTGCTGCCGTCCGACTTGCATGTGTAAGGCATGCCGCCAGCGTTCAATCTGAGCCAGGATCAAACTCTTCAGTTCAAACCTGTTACTGTTGTTCGGGCTCTTTCGAACCCGGTCGCTCACTCAAAATCACTGACAGATGATTCGATCGGGCCTCGCGGCTCCATCAAACCTTCCTCAATTTCTTTCTGTGTGAGACTCGATTACTTTCGCTATCTCGGCAATCCGAAGATCGCCGCGCGCCGCCATCGAGCACCCACACTTATCGGCTGTTAGTTTTTAAAGAACATTCGCAGGAAGCGCCTTGCTTTCACCGCGTTGCTGCATCAGCAGCAGAGAAACGAGATTATGAAGAACCTTTTTCGTTTCGTCAACCGGTTTTTTAGCATCGCCTGAAAAAACCCGCTGACTCCACTCCCGCGCCGTTTCTGCCGCGGCCCCGCTCCGTCGCACACCACACCGTGCTCCCGAACGAGGACGCGAATCTTAGGCCATCCCGAGCCTCATGACAAGAGTGTGACGCAGGTTTTTTTCGGGGGTCACTTTTTGCCCACACTCATGACCGCTTGCAGCGGAATCGCATCCGCCATCGCAGCGTATCCGGCGTCGCTCGGATGAATCTGATCGCCGCTGTCGAAGTTGCGTCGCAGGCGGGTCGGCTCGACGGGATCGCGCAACGCAGCGTCAAAGTCGACGACCCCATCGAACGCATGGCCCGTCCGGATCCATTGATTGACCTCCGCGCGAATCGCCTCGCGCTGCGGCGGAAGCGCCGCCGGCGTCAGCGTGGCGCCGAAAATCCGCATTCCTCGCGCATGCGCGGCCACGATCACACGTTTGTATCCAGCAATCAGACCATCCGCGGTCACCAGCGTGTGAGGGGAATCGCAATCCAGGCCGCCGTGCGGCGGCATCGCGGCGAAGTTGATGTCGTTGATCCCGATCAGCAGGATCACCGTCTTCACGCCGGGCTGCGCCAGCACGTCGCGCCCAAAGCGCGTCGCGAGCGCATCTCCATAACAGGGCGAATCACTCAGCAGCCGGTTCCCGCTGATCCCCAGATTCACGACTGCCGCCGACCTGTCTCCACTCTGCGCCAACCGGCCTGCCAGCGCGTCCGGCCACCGTCGATTCTGATTCAGGCTCGAGCGCATGCCGTCGGTAATCGAATCGCCGATCGCCGCGATCGTCGCAGACGACGGCGCCTCGACCTGCAGCCCCGTCACCCAGACGAATTGCGTGAACCTCTGGCGGTAAGCATCGCCGGACGCGTCCCCTGTGTGATTGCCGGGTGTCGACACATAGTTCACCTGACTCGATACGCGATGCCACGCGGCCATCTTCTGCTCACGCCCCATATAACTGCTGATGGCGTACGGGGCGCCAGCCGAAATGCCGGTGTGCACGGGATCGCTGTCGATCTCCCCGCCCGGCGGAACGCTGAAGGCTGCCTTCCCGCCGAAGGTCACCGGCACCGCAGTTCCGCCCTGAACGGCCGCGCCGGCCCCGGCGCCAGAACGCGCAATCCGCAGATCTTCGATCACGAGCGGCGCCCTCCCGTACGCATTACTTATATGGATGCGCGCCACGTTGCCCGACAACGTCGGATACACGATCTGCCGCACCGTGCGTCCCGCGACATCGGGCGCGCGATACAGCGGCGGCGGATTGGATACTTGCGGAATCGGCTGAAGCGCCGTCGCCCATGCGGTCACCCACGGGGACTGCGCATCCGCAGCGAAAACGGGGGCGGAAACCAGCAGCGCGGAGGACAGAACCACGCCGCACACGACGGCCAAAGAACGAGTGGACATTGCGACTGATCGGTGAAAAGAGATGAAAGAAACAAACCGGGACCAAGCCGCTCATTGTGCACGATTGCATAGTGCAAACCCCTACCAATCCATCTCGAAAAATTTATTAACCGACCGGACGGTTGGTTTATACTGCCGAACACACACCACTCATGACGAGAGCGTTCGACATGTACACGCAATCCCTCGACATCCCCGGCAACGTCGCCCCGCTCGACGCGGCCGCCGGCTCGGCCGAGCAGGCCCGCTTCGATGAAGTGATGGCCGCCGACGGCAAAATCGAGCCGCAAGACTGGATGCCCGACGCGTACCGCAAGACGCTGGTTCGCCAGATTTCGCAGCACGCGCACTCGGAGATCGTCGGCATGCTGCCGGAAGGCAACTGGATCACGCGCGCGCCGAGCCTGAAGCGCAAGGCGATTCTGCTGGCGAAGGTGCAGGACGAAGGCGGCCATGGCCTCTATCTGTATAGCGCGGCCGAAACGCTCGGTGTCTCGCGCGACCAGATGATCGACGCGCTGCATTCCGGCAAGGCGAAGTACTCGAGCATCTTCAATTACCCGACGCCGACCTGGGCGGACGTCGGCGTGATCGGCTGGCTGGTCGATGGCGCGGCCATCATGAACCAGATTCCGCTGTGCCGCTGCACGTACGGCCCGTACGCACGGGCGATGATCCGCATCTGCAAGGAAGAGTCGTTCCATCAGCGTCAGGGCTTCGACGCACTGCTCGCGATGATGAAAGGCACAGACGCGCAGCGCGAACTCGTGCAGCAGGCGGTGAACCGCTGGTGGTATCCCGTGCTGATGATGTTCGGCCCGAGCGACAAGGACTCCGTCCACAGCAACCAGTCGGCGAAGTGGGGCATCAAGCGCATCACCAACGACGATCTGCGTCAGAAATTCGTCGACGCCACCGTCAAGCAGGCGAAGGTGCTGGGCGTCACGCTACCCGATGCGAACCTGAAGTGGAACGAAGCTCGCGGCCACTATGACTACAGCGACCTCGACTGGGACGAATTCTGGCGCGTCGTCAACGGCGACGGCCCATGCAACAAGGAGCGCCTCGCGACGCGCGTGAAGGCGCACAACGACGGCGCCTGGGTTCGCGAAGCCGCCCTCGCCCATGCCGAAAAACAGCGCCAGCGCGCGCAGCAACACGCCGCCTGATTGGCGCCCCGAATCGAGAAGAACTGGAAGGAGATTGCAATGAACAAGGAATGGCCGATCTGGGAAGTCTTCGTGCGCAGCAAGCAGGGACTCGATCACAAGCATTGCGGCAGCCTGCACGCTGCCGACGCGTCGATGGCGCTGCGCATGGCGCGCGACGTCTACACCCGCCGCCAGGAAGGCGTGAGCATCTGGGTAGTGCCGTCGTCGGCGATCACGGCGTCAGCGCCCGACGAGAAAGCCGAACTGTTCGAACCGGCTGGCGACAAGATCTACCGCCATCCGACGTTCTATCAGCTGCCCGACGAAGTCAACCACATGTAAGCGCGCGACATGGATATCACGCCCCAACACCTCGCCTACGTGCTGCGCCTCGCCGACACCGCGCTGATCCTCGGACAACGCAACGCGGAATGGTGCGGCCACGGCCCGATTCTCGAAGAAGACATCGCGCTGTCGAACATGAGCCTCGACCTGATCGGCCAGGCGCGTCTGCTATACACGCACGCCGCCGAACTCGAGAACACGCTGACAGGCACGAGCCGCTCGGAAGACGACTACGCGTTCTTCCGCGCCGAGCGCGAGTTCGCGAACTACACGCTGGCGGAGCTGCCGCACGTCGGGCCGCTCGCGGGCACGGCGCACGCGGACAAGGACTACGCCGTCACGATCGTGCGCAACTTCCTGTATTCGTCGCTGATGCTGCATGTGTGGTCTGCGCTGACGGGCTCGTCGGATGCGCAGCTGGCCGCGATCGCCGCGAAGTCGATCAAGGAAACGCAGTATCACGTGCATCACGCGCGCGAGTGGCTCGTGCGCTTCGGCGACGGCACGGACGAATCGCATCGCCGCGCGCAGGCCGCGCTCGACTATCTGATTCCGTACACGCGCGAATTCTTCAGCGACGACTCGACGGAAGACGCCATTGCCGCCGCCGGCATCGGCCCGAAGACGTCGGAACTCGAAGCCGTGTGGCTCGAAGACGTGCGCGCCGCGATGGACGAGGCGACGCTGACCCTGCCCGATCCCGTCAAGCACGTCACGACGGGCAAGCACGGCGAGCATTCGGAACACATGGGTTTCCTGCTCGCTGAAATGCAGAGCCTCGCGCGCCAGCATCCGGGCGCAAGCTGGTAATCCTTAGATCCAACAGGTGAGTTCAACGATGACTTCGATCGCTCAAACAGCCGAAGCAAACGACCACGCGCTCGAACAGGCGTGGGCCGTGCTCGAGGCCGTGCCCGATCCGGAAATCCCCGTCGTGTCGATCCGCGAACTGGGCATTTTGCGCGACGTGCGCCGCGCCGCCGACGGCGCGCTCGAAGTCGTCATCACGCCGACTTACTCGGGCTGCCCGGCGATGTCGCAGATCGCGGAAGACATCGGTACGGCGCTCGACGCGGCCGGTTTGGCGCCATACCGCGTCGAAACCGTGCTCGCGCCCGCATGGACCACCGACTGGATCACCGACGACGCCCGCGAAAAACTGCGCGCCTACGGCATCGCGCCGCCGACGGGCAATTGCGGGAGTGCCGAGCCCGACGCGAACGCCGGAACGAAACAGAAAGTGATCCGCTTCGTCCCACGCTCGCTGCCCGCGCCCGCTTGCCCGCGCTGCGGCTCGAAACATACCGAACGCCTCGCGCAATTCGGCTCGACGGCCTGCAAGGCGCTGTACCGCTGCGTCGACTGCCGCGAACCCTTCGACTACTTCAAACCGTACTGATATGGCCACCCCGCAATTTCATCCGCTGCGCATCCGGGAAGTGCGGCCCGAAACCGCCGATGCGGTTTCCGTCGCCTTCGAAGTCCCCGTCGAACTGCGCGAGCAGTTTCGCTTCACACAGGGCCAGTTCGTCACGCTGAAGACGCATATCGACGGTGAGGAAACGCGCCGCTCGTATTCGATCTGCGTCGGCGTCACCGATTACGACCGCGACGGCGAACTGCGCATCGGCATCAAGCGCGTGCGCGGCGGCCGTTTCTCGAACTTCGCGTTCGATACGCTGCAGCCCGGCCACACGATCGACGTGATGACGCCGGACGGCCGTTTCTTCACGCACCTGAACGCCGATCACGGCAAGCAGTACGTCGCGTTCTCGGGCGGCTCGGGCATCACGCCCGTGCTGGCGATCATCAAGACGACGCTCGAAATCGAGCCGCGCAGCACATTCACGCTGATCTACGGCAACCGCAGCGTCGATCAGATCATGTTCGCCGAAGAACTCGAGGACGTGAAGAACCGGTTCATGAACCGCTTCGTGCTGTATCACGTGCTGTCCGACGACATCCAGGACGTCGAGCTGTTCAACGGCGTGCTCGATC